>NZ_JBWKMZ010000015.1:231442-251431 GCF_059415325.1 Variovorax sp. GW821-FHT10D07
GGACGCCGCCGAGCAGACCGCCGTCACCACCGAGCACGCCACCCAGCAGGCCGTCGTCGCCCAGGATGCCGCCGAGCAGGCCGCCGTCACCACCGAGCACGCCACCCAGCAGGCCGCCATCGCCCAGCACACCGCCGAGCAGACCGCCGTCACCACCGAGCACGCCACCCAGCAGGCCGTCGTCGCCCAGGATGCCGCCGAGCAGGCCACCGTCACCGCCGAGCACGCCGCCCAGCAGGCCGTCGTCACCCAGGATGCCACCGAGCAGGCCACCGTCGCCACCGAGCAGACCGCCCAGCAGGCCGTCGTCGCCCAGGATGCCGCCGAGCAGGCCGCCGTCACCACCGAGCACGCCACCCAGCAGGCCGTCGTCGCCCAGGACGCCGCCGAGCAGGCCGCCGTCACCGCCGAGGACACCGCCCAGGAGGCCGTCGTCACCCAGGATGCCGCCGAGCAGGCCACCGTCGCCACCGAGCAGACCGCCCAGCAGGCCGTCGTCACCCAGGACACCACCCAGCAGGCCACCGTCGCCGCCGAGCAGACCGCCCAGCAGGCCGTCGTCGCCAAGGACACCACCCAGCAGGCCGCCGTCACCGCCGAGCAAGCCGCCCAGCAGACCGTCGTCGCCCAGGACACCACCCAGCAGGCCGCCGTCACCGCCGAGCAGACCGCCCAGCAGACCGTCGTCGCCCAGCACGCCACCCAGGAGACCACCGTCACCGCCGAGCAAGCCGCCCAGCAGACCGTCGTCACCCAGGACACCACCCAGCAGGCCGCCGTCGCCGCCGAGCAGACCGCCCAGCAGACCGTCGTCGCCCAGGATGCCACCCAGCAGGCCACCGTCGCCGCCGAGCAAACCGCCCAGCAAGCCGTCGTCACCCAGGACGCCACCCAGCAGGCCGCCGTCGCCACCGAGCAGGCCGCCCAGCAGGCCGTCGTCGCCCAGGACGCCACCCAGCAGGCCACCGTCGCCACCGAGCAAGCCGCCCAGCAGACCGTCGTCGCCCAGGACACCACCCAGCAGGCCGCCGTCACCGCCGAGCAACCCGCCCAGCAGGCCGTCATCGCCTAGCACGCCACCCAGGAGGCCACCGTCGCCGCCGAGCAGACCGCCCAGCAGACCGTCGTCACCCAGGATGCCACCCAGCAGGCCGCCGTCGTCGCCCAGGACGCCACCCAGCAGGCCGCCGTCGCCGCCCAGGACGCCACCCAGCAGGCCGCCGTCGCCGCCGAGCAAGCCGCCCAGCAGACCGTCGTCGCCCAGCACACCACCCAGCAGGCCACCGTCGCCGCCGAGCAGACCGCCCAGCAGACCGTCGTCACCCAGCACGCCACCCAGGAGACCGCCGTCACCGCCGAGCAGACCGCCCAGCAGACCGTCGTCACCCAGCACGCCACCCAGGAGACCGCCGTCGCCGCCGAGCAGACCGCCCAGCAGGCCGTCGTCACCCAGCACGCCACCCAGCAGGCCACCGTCGCCGCCGAGCAGACCGCCCAGCAGGCCGTCGTCACCCAGCACGCCACCCAGCAGCCCATCGCCGCCGATCAGATTCGCCACGCCATCGGTCAGGAAGTCGACCTGCGTGCCCACCGCGCCCAGCAGTGCGTCGGTGGTACCGGCGCCCAGCAGCTGGTCGGTCAGCGGGCTCAGCAGGCCGCCGACACCGTCGGTGACCTGGCTCACGAGGTCGTCCACCGGATCCAGCACGTTCGGGTCGTTCGGCGTGAAGGTATCGCCGAGCACCGGGCCCAGCAGGCCGCTCACGGTATCGGTCAGGCTGTCGGTCAGGCCGACCACCGGGGCGAGCACGTCGCCCAGGCCGAGCTCGCCGAGCAGGCCGTCGTTGAGACCGTCGACCAGGCCGCCGACGATGCTGTCGGTCGGGTCGAGCAGTTGGGCACCGGTGCCGCCGCCACCGCCGTCGAGCAGGCCACCGAGCAGACCGCCCAGCAGGCCGTCTTCGCCGATCAGGCCACCGACCAGGCCGTCTTCGGCCAGCAGGCCGCCGACCAGGCCGTCCGGACCCAGCAGGCTCGGCACCAGGCCGTCCTCGCCGAGCAGGCCGCCGACGATGCCGTCATCGCCCAGCAGACCGCCGAGCAGGCCGTCGTCACCGAGCACGCCACCGAGCAGACCGTCGTCGCCGAGCAGGCCGCCCAGCAGGCCATCGCCACCGATCAGGCCACCGAGCAGACCGTCGTCGGCCAGCACGCCGCCGAGCAGGCCGTCGTCGCCGAGCAGACCGCCCAGCAGACCGTCGTCGCCCAGCAGGCCACCGAGCAGGCCGTCGCCACCCAGCAGGCCGCCGAGCGGGCCGCCGGCACCGAGGATGCCGTCGTCGCCGAGCACGCCACCGAGCAGGCCGTCGTCGCCGAGCAGGCCACCCAGCAAACCGTCGTCGCCCAGCAGGCCGCCGAGCAGACCGTCCTCGCCGCCGAGCAGGCCGCCCAGCGGGCCGTCGGCCAGCAGGCCACCGACCAGGCCATCGGGGCCCAGCAGGCTGTCCACGATGCCGCCTTCGCCGAGCAGACCGCCGGCGAGGCCTTCGCTGCCCAGCAGGCCGCCGAGCAGGCCGTCGTCGCCGAGCAAGCCACCGACCAGGCCGTCTTCGCCCAGCAGGCCGCCCAGGGCGCTGTCTTCA
Organism: Variovorax sp. GW821-FHT10D07; assembly: GCF_059415325.1. Lineage (NCBI taxonomy): Bacteria > Pseudomonadati > Pseudomonadota > Betaproteobacteria > Burkholderiales > Comamonadaceae > Variovorax > Variovorax sp. GW821-FHT10D07. Next base: position 234,085 of record NZ_JBWKMZ010000015.1, read on the forward strand.
CCGATCAGGCTGCCCAGCAGGCCGTCGGAACCGAGGGCCGGGCCGAGCAGGCCGCTCAGCAGGCCGCCTTCGCCGCCCACGCCGCCGAGCAGGCCGCCGTCACCCAGCAGGGTGTCGAGCAGGCTGCCGACCGCGGTGCCTTCGCCGATCAGGCCACCGACCAGACCGTCGTCGCCGAGCAGCTGGCCCACGAGGCCGTCTTCGCCGAGCGCGCTGCCCAGCAGGCTGCCTTCGCCGAGCAGGCCATCGACCACCTGGCCGATGGTGCCGTCGGTGCCCAGCAGGCCGTCGACGAGGCCGTCGATGCCCAGGCCGGTGGTCACGCCACCGAGCAGGCCATCGCTGCCCAGCACGTTCTCGAGCGCGTTGCCCAGGGCGTCGGTGACGTAGTCGACCTGGCCGTTGAGCGAGCCGATCAGCGCATCGGTCACGCCGTTGCCCAGCAGGGCGTCGACGACCGGAGCGACCGCGCCGCCCACGCCGTTGGTCAGGTTGTCCACGGCCGTGTCGACCGGATCGAACTCGTTCGGATCGTCGGGCGTGAACTCTTCGCCGACGATCGGCGAGAGCACGTCGTCGAGCAGGTCGGTGACGCCATCGACCACCGGCTTCACCGGGTCGAGCGCGCCGCCCAGGCCGAGGGTGTCGTCCACGGCATCGATCACGTGGTTGACGAGGCCGTCGCCCGGATCGAGGAGGTGGTCGGCGTCGGCGTCTGCGTCGGCGTCAGCGTCAGCGTCAGCGTCTGCGTCTGCGTCTGCGTCTGCGTCTGCGTCAGCGTCAGCATCGGCGTCAGCGTCAGCGTCAGCGTCAGCATCGGCATCGGCATCGGCATCGGCGTCAGCGTCTGCATCGGCGTCTGCATCGGCGTCTGCATCGGCGTCAGCGTCTGCATCGGCGTCAGCGTCAGCGTCAGCGTCAGCGTCAGCGTCAGCGTCTGCATCGGCGTCAGCGTCAGCGTCAGCGTCAGCGTCAGCGTCTGCATCGGCGTCAGCGTCAGCGTCTGCATCGGCGTCAGCGTCAGCATCGGCATCAGCGTCTGCATCTGCATCTGCATCTGCGTCAGCGTCCGCATCGGCGTCTGCATCCGCATCGGCATCGGCGTCAGCGTCCGCATCGGCGTCGGCATCGGCATCGGCATCGGCGTCAGCATCCGCATCCGCATCCGCATCCGCGTCAGCGTCGGCATCCGAGTCCGCGTCGGCATCAGCATCCGCGTCGGCATCGGCGTCCGCATCGCCATCGGCATCCGCGTCCGCATCGGCGTCCGCGTCGGCATCGGCGTCGGACTCACCCACGCCGCCTGGAATCTGGAAAGGAATGAAGCCACCATCGCCACCACCGCCACCGCTCAGCGCGGCACCCAGTGCGGCCGCGCCCAGCGCGCCGAGAGCGAACTCGCCCAGGCCGATGCCGCTGCCGGCAGCGAGCTTCTTGGTGACGGCCAGCGCGGCGGCATCCGCATCGCTGTCGGGCGGCGTGACCTGCAGGTCACCCGAAGCCACGTCGACGTTCACCTGCTCGAGGCCGCCAGGCAGCTTGGTGGAACCCACGGTGGCATCGGTGCCGCCGGTGAAGACGCCGGCCAGCGGCGCCTTGTTGCCGGCCGAGCCGGGGAACAGGACGTTGGCCTGGCCACCGTCGGGAACGATCACGCGATCGCCGGCCATCAGCGAATGGCCGCCGTCGACGGGAATCGACACGCCATCGCGCATGACGACCGTGCCCGGCGTAGCATTGGATAGCGATCCGATGCTGGCGGGCCCCGTCGCGACAGGCGCGGAGGGTGCGACCACCGGTGCCGAGCCCATGGGGGCGATCGGCGTTGCGGTGGCCTGGGCGATGACCACTGGAGCAACGCCGTTATCGGCAGTTCCCGCGGTCGAAGGGGTCGATGCTTGTGGTGCAGTCATGGCGGCCTCTGTGACAAAAGATGGAACTACAGGGGCAACTTGCGTGCCGCCTTTTCGCGGCCTTGCACCCACTGCCCATCGACCGCCGCAACTCGTTGATCTGCTTGGGTTTTTCTTTCAAATCAGTCCTTCGCGAGACGGCTTGCGAGGGCTTTCACCGAGGTCTTTTCTCGATTCGTTACGTAACGATGTAACGTGTGCGCCCCGGAACGCCGGCCCGACCCCAGGGGTTTTCGGCCGACACGCGCAAGCGCCACGGACCTGCGTTACGCGTCATCGCCGCGCACGTGCCCACGGCCTCGCGGCCTGCGTCCCCTCCGCTTCTTCTCTGCCTATCTATATATGTTCAATCCCTCCCAGGAAGACGTGCGCCGCTTCTTCTGCGACGTCTACGCCAAGCACCGCCAGGGCCTGCCGATGGAAGCACTCGAGACCATCGCCGCCGGCTGGATCGAGGCCCATCCCGAATATCACGAGGACCTGCTCGACGCCGACGCGGCGGTGGCGCGGGTCTACGACGGCGCGAACGGCCGCGAGAACCCGTTCCTGCATCTGTCGATGCACCTGTCGATCAGCGAGCAGTGCTCGATCGACCAGCCGCGCGGCATCCGCCAGGCGGTCGAGCTGCTGGCCGCGCGCCGCGGTTCGCTGCTCGATGCGCATCACGAGGCGATGGAATGCCTGGGGCAGATGATGTGGGAGAGCCAGCGCGCCGGTCGTCCGCCCGACGGCGACGGCTACGTCGCCTGCGTGCAGCGCCGCGCAACGAAAGATTAGCCCCCCGGCTTTTCACTCCCTTCGGTCGTGTAACTCCACCCCCCGAGGGGGAGACGCGGCCGCCTTGGGGCGGCCCGGCGGCGGCCGCCTGCCCCCTACCCCGCCGACGCCCCGCGCCGCCGCGCCGGCAGCGAGCCCTGCGGCTTCGCGGCCTCGCGCAGCAGCCCCGCCATCGCGGTACGCAGTGCCGAGGGCTCGGCATCGCTGCGCTGCAGCAGGCCCACGGGCTCCTCGGTGCCGGCGGTGTCGATGCGCAGCCGCACCATGCGGCCGTCGGCCAGTTCGCCGCGCGCCGCGCCCAGCGGCGTGATCCACACGGCATCCGACAGCGCGACCAGCGCGCGCGCCAGCGCGACGTCGAGCGTCTGCAGCGTGTTGGCCGGCAGCGCGAGGCCGCGCGCCGACAGGAAGCTCTCGGTGTTGTGGCGCGGGATCGTGCCCTCGCCGTAGACCATCAGCGGATAGTCGAGCACGGCCTGCACCGACACCGGCCGGTGCGCGAGCGCATGGCCGGTGCGCACCGCGAACACCAGCGGCTCGGTGTGCAGCAGCTCGAAGCTCAGGCCGCCCATCAGCCGCGGATCGCTCATGCGCCCGACCACCAGGTCGAGCTCGCCGGCGCGCAGCTCGTCGAGCAGCACCGGGTTGGCCGCGCTCTTCACCACCACCTGCACCGCGGGCCAGAGGCCGCGCAGCCGCGCCAGCGCGCCCGGCAGCAGCGCGGGCGCGACGCTGGGCAGCGCGCCGATGCGCAGCCGCTCGACCCGCCCCGCGGCCGTGGGCGCGACGGCCTCGGCGCTGGCCTCGAGCGCCTCGAGCACCTTGAGTGCATGCGCGAGCAGCTGCTCGCCGGCCGGCGTGAGCCCCTGCACGCCGCGCCGCCCGGCGCTGCTGCGCTCGACCAGCCGCGTGCCGGCGATGCCCTCGAGCTCCGACAGCGTCTTCGACACCGCGGGCTGGCTCAGCGCCAGCCGCTCGGCCGCGCGCGCCAAATGGCGCTCCTGCGCCACCGCCACCAGGCAGCGCAGGTGGCGCAGCTGCACGTTGCGCACGAAGTCCAGCCGCAGGTCGCTCGTCATCGGCCCTTTGTCCTCGTCTTCTGGATTACCAATGGTTATTGAAACGGAATCAATCTTCAATTTACATCATCGAAGCGGGATTCCAGAATGCGCCCATGCGGACCCGGTCCGTCCCACGACAGGAGACAACAGGCATGTTGACCAAGACCCAGTCCCAGCTCACCCCGCGTGACTGGGATGCCCATCCCAGCTACGTCTACCCCGGCTACAAGTCGACCGTGAAGCGCGGTCCGCAGAAGCCGCTGATCCCGCTCAAGGCCTCGCTCGGCGAGCTGCAGCAGCCGGTCTACGGCCACGAGAGCATCGGCGAGTTCGACCACGACCTCACGCGCAATGCGCGCCGCAACGGCGAGCCGCTGGGCGAACGCATGATCCTCACGGGCCAGGTGCTCGACGAGCGCCGCCGCCCGGTGGCCAACACGCTGGTCGAGCTCTGGCAGGCCAACGCCTCGGGCCGCTACGTGCACAAGGTCGACCAGCACGACGCACCGCTCGACCCCAACTTCCTCGGCGCGGGCCGCTGCCTGACCGACAGCGAGGGCCGCTACCGCTTCCTCACGATCAAGCCCGGCGCCTATCCCTGGGGCAACCATCCGAACGCCTGGCGTCCGCAGCACATCCACCTGTCGCTGTTCGGCCAGAGCTTCGCGAGCCGCCTGGTCACGCAGATGTACTTCCCGGGCGACCCGCTGCTGCAGTACGACCCGATGGTCACCGGCACGCCCGAGCGCTACCGCAACCGGCTGATCGCCGACTTCAGCCTCGACATCACCGAGGAAGGCTACGCGCTCGGCTACCAGTTCGACATGGTGCTGCGCGGCGCCGACGAAACGCCGTTCGAGAACCGCTGAGCGAAGAAGGAAAGAGACACGCCATGAGCAAACTGATGAGCGCCCAGGAAGCCGACTTCGGCCAGACGCCCTCCCAGACCGTGGGCCCCTACTTCGCCTACGGCCTCACCGCCACGCAGTACGGCTACGACTTCGACCAGCCCTTCGACGCGGTGCTGGCGCTGGACGATGCCGCCGGCGAACGCATCCGCCTCGAGGGCCGGGTGATCGACGGCGACGGCAATCCCATCAACGACGCGCTGGTCGAGATCAGCCAGCCCGACGGCGAGGGCCGCTATCCGCAGACGCCGGCGCAGGCGCGCGAACTGGGCTTTCGCGCCTTCGGCCGCGTGGGTACCGGCACCGACGCGCAGAACCGCTTCGTGTTCCACACCGTGAAGCCCGGCGCCGAGTCGCCCGGCGAGGCGCCGCACATCAACGTGATCGTGCTGATGCGCGGCCTGCTGCTGCATGCCTTCACGCGCGTGTACTTCAGCGACGAGGCCGAGGCCAACGCCAGGGACGCGGTGCTGCAGAGCGTGCCGGCCGAGCGCCGCCACACGCTGGTCGCGCAGCGCGTCGAGCGCGGCGGCGCAGTGAGCTACCGCTTCGACATCCGCATGCAGGGGGCGGAGGAAACCGCCTTCTTCGACGTCTGAGCGCCTGAACCCGAAGCCGGCCACCGCGCCGGCTTTTTCGTACCCGGACTTCTTCTTTACAGCGCGGCAGCCGCAAGGCGGCCGCGCGCTCGCCGCTGCGCAACGCAAAACCATTCCAACACGGAGCAACGCATGTCATCCCCCTCGGCTTCCCTGGACGTCCAGTCCTTCCTCGACCGGCATCCCTTCTCGGCCTTCCAGTGGCGCATCTTCGCGCTGAGCTTCCTCGTGGTGCTGCTCGACGGCTTCGACACTTCGGCCATCGGCTACATCGCGCCCTCGCTCGCGAGCGAGTGGGGCGCCAGCAAGATGGCGCTCGCGCCGGTGCTCAGCGCGGCGCTGTTCGGGCTCGCGGCCGGCGCGCTGCTGGCCGGGCCGCTGGCCGACCGGCTCGGCCGCAAGCGCGTGCTGGTGGGGGCGGTGCTGGTGTTCGGCCTGGGCTGCCTGGCCTCGGCCTTCTCGCAGAACATGCCGCAGCTGGTGGGGCTGCGCTTCGTCACCGGGCTCGGCCTGGGCGCGGCCATGCCCAACGCGGTGACGCTGATGAGCGAGTACTGCCCGAGCCACCGGCGCGCCACCATCACCAACACCATGTTCTGCGGCTTCCCGCTGGGCGCGGCGCTCGGCGGCTTCCTCGCGGCCTGGATGATTCCGCACCTGGGCTGGCGCAGCGTGCTGGTGCTCGGCGGCATCGCGCCGCTGGCGCTGGTGCTGCTGATGGCGACGCTGCTGCCCGAGTCGGCGCGCTACATGGTCGCGAAGAAATACGCCGCCGAGCGCATCCGCGCCGTGCTGCGCCGCATCTCCGAGAGCGCCGCGCAGGCGCGCGCCTTCACGCTGACCGAGGCCGGCCCGGCGCCCGTGGACGGCAGCGGCGGCGGCCTCGCGCTGGTGCTCTCGCCGCGCTACCTCGTGGGCTCGGCCATGCTGTGGATCGCCTACTTCATGGGGCTGGTGATCTTCTACGCCATGATCAACTGGATGCCGATCCTGTTCCGCGAGGCCAACGTGCCGCCGCAGACCGCGACCGTGATCTCGGCGCTGTTCGCGCTCGGCGGCGTGGGCGCCATCTTCTTCGGCTGGCTGATGGACCGCTTCAACGCCAACCTGGTGATCGCCACCGGCTATGCGCTGACCGCCGTCAGCGTCTACCTGATCGGCCAGTCGCTCGGCAGCCTCGCGGCGCTGGTGCTGACGGTGCTGCTGGGCGGCACGCTGATGAACACCGCGCAGTCCTCGATGCCGGCGCTGGCCGCGGCCTTCTACCCGACGCAGGGCCGTGCCACCGGCATCGCCTGGATGCTGGGCCTGGGCCGCTTCGGCGGCATCGCGGGCTCGTTCTTGGTGGCCGAGCTGGCCAGCCGTCAGCTGGGCTTCGCCCAGATCTTCGCGGTGCTGGCGGTGCCGGCGCTGATCGCGACCGTGGCGCTGCTGGTCAAGCAGGTGGTGCACCCGCATGCGGCCGATGCCGACCGGGGCGCCGGGGCGGTGGCCGGGCACTGAACACGCCCGCCTCCCGGAAAACAAAAAGCCCGCGACGCGGGCTTTTTGCTTCTTGCGCAGGGCCGGCGGACCGGCTCGCCCGCTTTACTTCTCGGCGTGGTGGATGCGCGACTCGGGCACCGTCTTGAGCTCGCCCGGCACCGAGGCGATGTAGCTCGCGAGGGTCTTGAGTTCGGCGTTGCTGAACTTCTTCGGCTCGACCTGGCCGGCCATCACGGCGTTCGAGCGGCCGAGGTGGATGTTGTTCTTCACGCGGTAGGACTTCAGCGCCACGAACAGGTAGTCGGCATGCTGGCCGGCCAGCTTGGGCACGGTGCCGTCGTTCGGGGTGTTGAAGTTGGCGCCATGGCACTTGGTGCAGCTGTTGTCCTCGCCGTTCTTCTTGATCAGCGCCTGGATGTTCTCGGGCATGGCCTTGGCCAGCGCGGCCGGGGGCGCGTCGCCTTCCTTCACGCCGAGCTGGCTGTAGTAGGCGGCGAGGTCGGCGATGTCCTGCTCGGTGAGCGTGTCGGCGATCGCGCGCATGGTCGGGTGCTTGCGGTCGCCGCCCTTGTAGGCGGTGAGCGCCGCCGTGATGTACGTGGCGCTCTGGCCCGCGATCATCGGCACCTTGTGGATTTCAGGAAAGCTGGCCTGGTAGCCGATGATGCCGTGGCAACCCACGCACATCTGGACCTTCTTGGCGCCATCCTGGGGCTTGCCCGTGACTTGCTGGGCTTGTACCGACACCGTCCCGCAAGCGACAGCAAGGGCAAACATCGTGGTCAACAACTTGTTCATTTTGCGCGCACAATCTCGTGGAGATACCGTTTTTCGAACCAACTTTCGATTATATGCAAGGCTCCCGCGGGCGCCTGTGCGGGCCGACCCGAAGGACGCACGTTGCCGATCGAGTGTGTTCTTTTCTCCACCACAGCCTCCCGTTCACGCATGAAATTCAAGGGCTCAGACAACTACGTCGCGACACAGGACCTGATGCTCGCGGTCAATGCCGCCATCACCCTCAAGCGCCCGCTGCTCGTCAAGGGCGAACCCGGCACCGGCAAGACCATGCTGGCCGAGGAAGTGGCCCAGGCGCTGAACCTGCCGCTGCTGCAGTGGCACATCAAGTCGACCACCAAGGCGCAGCAGGGCCTCTACGAGTATGACGCGGTGAGCCGCCTGCGCGACTCGCAGCTCAAGGATCTGGATGGCGGCGAGCGCGTGCGCGACATCCACAACTACATCGTCAAGGGCGTGCTGTGGCAGGCCTTCACGGCCGAGCAGCCGGTGGCGCTGCTGATCGACGAGATCGACAAGGCCGACATCGAATTCCCGAACGACCTGCTGCGCGAACTCGACCGCATGGAGTTCTACTGCTACGAGACGCGCGAGCTGATCCGGGCCAAGCACCGCCCGCTGGTCTTCATCACCTCGAACAACGAGAAGGAGCTGCCCGACGCCTTCCTGCGCCGCTGCTTCTTCCACTACATCAAGTTCCCCGACGCCGAGACCATGCGCAGCATCGTCGACGTGCACTTCCCCGGCCTCAAGCAGGAACTGCTGGCCGCGGCCATGAAGACCTTCTACGACGTGCGCAACCTGCCCGGCCTGAAGAAGAAGCCCTCGACCTCCGAGCTGCTCGACTGGCTCAAGCTGCTGGTGGCCGAGGACATCCCGCTCGAGGCGCTGCAGAGCAAGGAAGACAAGGTCGCCGTGCCGCCGCTGGTGGGCGCGCTGCTCAAGAACGAGCAGGACGTGACCCTGTTCGAGAAGCTGGTCTTCATGCAGCGCAACAACCGCTGAGGCAGCGTCGGTCATGCCTGTGCGGCCATCGCCTCCCGTCGGCCAGCTGCTGGTGCTGGGCGTGGCCCAGGCCGTGCTGTTCGTCGTCGGCGCACTGCTCGGCCGCTGGATCGGCCTGTACTTCAGCCTCGATGCCTTCGGCCCCAACGGCTACGGCAACCGCGAGATCTTCGGCATCCTGCTGATCGGCCTCGGCGGCGGCGCGGGCGTGCAGCTCGCGCGCGCCTGGTACGACCGGCGCTACGGCAAGCCGGCGCCCTGAACGACACGAGACACCGCGCAACCATGGCTTTCGTCGAACCCGTCACCCTGACATCGCGCGGCCTCGCGCTGGTACCGCTCGCGCTCGCGCACGAAGAGGGCCTGCGCGCCGCGGCCGCCGACGGCGAGCTCTGGAAGCTGCGCGTGACCTCGGTGCCCGAGCCGCAGGACACGCGCGCCTACATCGAGACCGCGCTCAAGACCGCCGACCGCTTCGCCTTCGCCGTGACCGAGGAAGCCACCGGCACCGTGCTCGGCAGCACCAGCTTCCACGACATCCTGCCGGCCGTGAAGCGCGTGGAGATCGGCTACACCTGGTACGCCAAGCGCTGCCAGCGCACCCACGTCAACACCACCTGCAAGCTGCTGATGCTCACGCATGCCTTCGACACCCTGGGCTGCAACGTGGTGGGCTGGCGCACCGACAACTTCAACCACGCCTCGCAGCGCGCGATCGAGCGCCTGGGCGCGAAGAAGGACGGCGTGATCCGCGGCCACGCGATGCGCCGCGACGGCACCATCCGCGACACCGTGATGTACAGCCTGCGCGCGGGCGAATGGCCCGAGGTCAGGGCGCAGCTGCTCTACCTGCTCGACAAGCCGCGCGACTGAAACCCCCAAGGAGCGTCCCATGCTCATCGATTTCTTCTACACCCTGCGCTCGGCCAAGCTGCCGGTCTCCGTCAAGGAATACCTGACCCTGCTCGAGGCACTGCAGGCCGACGTGGTGGGCCCGAATTCCGACGACGCCTACGGGCTCGACGACTTCTACTACCTCTCGCGCACCGCGCTCGTGAAGGACGAGAAGCACTACGACAAGTTCGACCGCGCCTTCGCCGCCTACTTCAAGGGCGTGGAGATGCTGACCGACTTCACCAAGGAAGTGCCGCTCGACTGGCTGCGCAAGACGCTGGAGCGCGAGTTCTCGGCAGAGGAAAAAGCCAAGATCGAGAAGATGGGCTGGGACGAGCTCATGGAGACGCTCAAGAAGCGCTTCGAGGAGCAGAAGGAGCGCCACGAGGGCGGCAGCAAGTGGATCGGCACGGGCGGCACCTCGCCCTTCGGCCACGGCGGCTACAACCCGCAGGGCATCCGCATCGGCGGCGCCGGCAAGAACAAGAGCGCGGTCAAGGTCTGGGACCAGCGCGCCTACAAGGACTACGACGACACGCAGGAACTCGGCACGCGCAACATCAAGGTCGCGCTGCGCCGGCTGCGCAAGTTCGCGCGCGAGGGCCACGAGGAAGAGCTGGACCTCGACGACACCATCCACTCGACCGCGGCCAACGCCGGCTTCCTCGACATCAAGATGCGGCCCGAGCGCCACAACAACGTCAAGGTGCTGCTGCTGATGGACGTGGGCGGCACGATGGACGAGCACATCCAGCGCGTGGAGGAGCTGTTCTCGGCCGTGAAGACCGAGTTCAAGCACCTGGAGTTCTACTACTTCCACAACTGCGTCTACGACTTCATGTGGAAGAACAACCGCCGTCGCTTCTCGGAGAAGTTCGCGACCTGGGACATCCTGCGCAAGTACAACAAGGACTACAAGCTGATCTTCGTGGGCGACGCGACCATGAGCCCCTACGAGATCCTGCAGCCCGGCGGCAGCGTCGAATACAACAACGAGGAAGCCGGCGCCGAGTGGATCCAGCGCCTCACGCACGCCTTCCCCAAGTTCGCCTGGATCAACCCCGAGCCCCAGGGCGTGTGGCAGTACCGCCAAAGCATCTCGGTGATGCAGCAGCTGATGTCCAACCGCATGTATCCGCTGACCCTGCGCGGCCTCGAAGAGGCGATGCGGTTGCTGTCGAAGTAGCGGAAAAGACCTCCCGGCATACCAGGCCTTGACGGCCCGCGAGCCCCGGCCAGGCGGGCCTGGCGGCCCGCACATCCATGTATCCGAACGCGTCCGACACGGACGCGCCGGATCATGCTGTCAGAATCGTCGCCCATGTTCAGGGTGGTTCGTGTCGTTTTGCCGGCGTGTTGGCCGGCATTGCTTTTTTCCGGCGTCCTGCTTTTGCAAGGCTGCAGCCTGCTGCCGAAAAAGGACGCGGGCGACTCGGCCGCGTCCACCCCCGCGCTGGTGAGCGACGGCGGCGACCGCGCGGCCAGCGCGTCCACGGAGGGCGAGAGGGAGGGCAAGGACGGCAAGCGCCGCGATGCCTTCTCGGTCGACGTGCGCGGCCCCGACAGCGTGCGCGAGTACCTCTCGCTGCACCTCGAGATCCAGCGCTACAAGACGCTCGACGACCTCGGCGCCACCGAGATCTCGCGCCTGATGGTCGCGGCCGAGGCCAATGCGCGCGAGCTGCTCGCCACGCTCGGCTACTTCACGCCCGCGCTCACGCTCGAGCTGCACGAGACGCCCGCGAGCGACAAGGCGCCGCGCGAGATCGTGGTCACCGTCGAGCCCGGCGAGATCACGACCGTGAGCAACGTGCAGCTCAGCTATGCCGGCCCGATCGCCGACGACCCGAGCGCCGAATCGCAGCGCGACACCATCCGCACCGCCTGGGCGCTGCGCGCGGGCCAGCCCTTCACCCAGCAGGCCTGGGACGATGCCAAGGCGGTCGCGCTGCGCAGCCTCACGGCCAAGCGCTTCCCCACCGGCAACATCGAGATCAGCCGCGCCGAGGTCGACGCCGACCGCCACGAGGCCCGCCTGAGCGCCACCTACCAGTCGGGCCCGGCCTACAAGTTCGGCCCGCTGCTCTTGCGCGGCAACCAGCGCTACAGCGCCGACGGCATCCGCCGCATCGCGCAACTGCCCAGCGGCGCCGACTACGATCAACAGAAGCTGCTCGATGCCCAGCAGCGCCTGGCCAGCAGCGGCTATTTCGATTCGGTGTTCCTCACGCTCGACACCGAGAGCGGCACGCCGCTGGCCGCGCCCGTGATCGCGCAGCTGCGCGAGGCGCCGCTGCAGAAGGTGGTGCTGGGCGTGGGCTTCACCACCGACAACGGGCCGCGCCTGTCGATCGACCACATCCACAACCAGCTGCCGCTGCTGGGCTGGCGCGCGGTGTCGCGGCTGTCGGTGGACCGCGACATCCAGTCGCTGGGCACCGAGTGGAAGGCGATCCCCGGCGACGACGGCTGGCGCTGGTTCTCGGGCGCCGAGCTCAAGAGCGAGCAGTCGGGCAGCTACGTGGTCGACAGCGGCCGGCTGCGCGGCGGGCGCAACAAGACCAGCGACCACATCGACCGCAGCTATTTCCTGCAGTACGACTACGCGACCAACCGCGGCACCGATGCCCCGCCCTCGGCCTCGGCCGTGACCGCCAACTGGGGCTGGACCGGGCGCTACTTCGACGACAACGGCTCGCCGCGGCGCGGCTACGGCCTCGCGCTCGAACTGGCCGCGGGCTACACGCTGACCGGCCAGCAACTGCCGTTCACGCGCACCTACGTTCGCTGGCTCGGCATCGTGCCGGTCGGCTGGGCCGACGGCAAGGACGCCGCCACGCTGGCGCGCCGCAGCCGCCTGCAATTGCGTGCCGAGGCCGGCGCGGTGGTCGGCAAGGACTCGGCGCAGATCCCGTCCACCCTGATGTTCCTGACCGGCGGCGACACCACGGTGCGCGGCTACGCCTACCGCGACATCGGCACCGTGCGCGCCGACGGCCAGACGGTGGCGGGCCGCTACCTCGGCGTGCTGAGCCTCGAGTGGCAGCGCCCCTTCGTCTACAAGGACAAGCTCACCGACTTCGAGAGCGTGGTGTTCGTCGATGCCGGCGCGGTGGCCGACAAGCCCAGCGAGCTCAAGCCCAAGGTCGGCGTGGGCGTGGGCACGCGCTGGCGCAGCCCGGTCGGGCCGGTGCAGGCCGACCTGGCCTATGGCGTGGACACGCGCAAGTTCCGGCTGCACGTGCGGCTGGGCTTCACCTTCTGAGCACGATGGCGAACGCAGCGACCGAGACTCCCACCCCGCCCACGCCGCCGGCCCGGCGCTCGCGCACCCGCCGCGCCCTGCGCGCGCTGGCCTGGACCGTCGCCGGCCTGTTCGTCGCGCTGCTGCTGGTGCTGGGCGTCGCCTGGTGGTGGCTGGGCTCGAACCAGTCGCTGGCCTTCGCGCTCGCCAAGGCCGCGGCCTACCTGCCGGCCGGCCAGACGCTGGAGAGCCGCGAGGTCACGGGCTCGCTGCGCACCGGCGGGCGCATCGGCTGGCTGCGCTGGCAGAGCGAGAGCCTCGCGGTCGAGGTGCACGAGGCCAAGATCGGCTGGCAGCTCGCGCCGCTGTTCGAGCGCAAGGTGCAGCTCGGCGAGGTGCATGCGGCGCAGCTGCTGATCGAGCGGCGCGGTGCGCCCAGCGACAAGCCCGCCGAGCCGCTCGAGAAGATCGTGCTGCCGGTCGAGGTCGACCTGCCGTTCCGCATCGACGAACTGCGCTGGGCCGGCCCGCCCGCGCTGCAGGCGCAACGGCTCGCGGGCCACTACCGCTACACCGGCGGCGAGCACAAGCTCGACGTCGAGGGCGTCGACATCGCCGAAGGCCACTACAGCGCGCGCGTGAAGCTGCAGGGCGCGGCGCCGATGGCGATCGAGGCGACACTCGACGGCCGCGTGAAGGCGCCGCTGCCCGAGGAACGCAGCCTCGAGGTGCTGGCCAAGGCCGGCATCCAGGGCACGCTCGCGGGCGCCGACGCGCGCCTGAACGTCCAGGCCGAACTGGCGCCGGCCGAGCCCGATGCCGACGCCCCGATGGAGGCGAAGCTCGAAGCCACCATCGCGCCCTGGCAGCCGCAGCCCGTGATCGCGGCCAAGGCCGACCTGCGCAACGTCGACGCGTCGAGCCTGTGGCCCGGCGCGCCGCAGACGCTGCTCACGGGCAGCGTCGCGCTCGAACCCGATGCCGCCACCGGCCCCGCCGCCTGGAAGGCCCAGGCCGACCTGCGCAACGCGCGGCCCGGCCCGTGGGACCAGGGCAAGCTGCCGCTCGAGCAGTTGCAGGCCCAGGTCGGCTACGACGGCACCAGCTGGGACATCCCGCAGGCCACGCTGCGCGCGGGCGGCGGCCGCATCGAGGCCGCGGGCCGCTGGAGCCCCGCGCCCGCGCCCTGGCAGGCGCGCGCCGAGGTGCAGGGCGTGCGGCTGGGCGCGCTGTACAGCGAACTCTCGGGAGCGCCGATCAGCGGCCGCGTCACCGCGCAGCAGCGCGATGACGACAACGGCGGCATCGGCTTCGACCTCGCGCTGCGCGCCGAGGGCGGCGCCGGCAGCAAGGCGCTGCCGGGCTTCGGGCTCGACCGCGTGCTGGCCCAGGGCCAGTGGAAGGACCAGGTGCTGGACCTGCGCACGCTGCGCATCGATGCGCAGCGCGCCAGCGTCGAGGGCAAGCTGCAGGTGCGCGTGGCCGAGCAGGCCGGCAGCGGCAACCTGAAGCTCGCGCTGCCCGGCGCCGAGGCGCAGCTCGACGCCCGCATGGCGCCCGCGCAGGGCACGGGCGAACTCAAGGCGCGCATCGACGACACCGAGGCCGTGCAGCGCTGGATCGAGAGCCTGCCCGAGATGGCAGGCCTGTTCGCGGGCCGCAGCGCGAAGGGCTCGGCCCGGCTCGACGCGAGCTGGCAGGGTGGCTGGCAGAACTTCCAGCGCCGGCTGCAGAACCCCGCCGCGCCGCTCGCGCGCGGCAACGCCGAACCCAGCCTGAAGGCCAGCCTCGCGGTGCCCAGGCTCGACCTGCTGCTGCCCGCGGCCCAGGCCGGCGGCGCTGCAACCCAGGTGCAATTGAGCGCGCTGCGCGCCGAGCTCGCGGGCAGCATCGCGCAGGCCACGCTGTCGCTGCAGGGCGAGGCCGCCACCGGCACGCAGAAGCTGGTGCTCGACACGCGCGCCAGCGGCGGCCTCGCGGGCGCCGGCCAATGGCGCGCCGCGCTCGCCAGCCTGCGGCTGCAGGCACAGGACAGCACCCAGCCCGCCACGCAGAAGTCGCCCTGGGTGCTCGAACTCGGCCGCGAGGTCACGGCCACGGTGCGCACCGGCAGCGACCGCCTCGAGGTCGAGGCCTCGGCCGCCGGCGCCACCCTGCGCGGCCCGGTGCCCGGCACGGTGCGCATCGACTGGCAGCCGCTGCGCTTCAGCCAGAGCGGCGCCGCCGCCAATCGCGTGTTCCGCGTGCAGTCGAAGGGCGAGCTCAAGGGCCTGCCGATGGCCTGGGCCGAGGCCTTCGGCGCCAGCACCACCTTCGGCGAACTCGGCATCAGCGGCGACCTGATCTTCGACGGCGACTGGGACATCGATGCCGGCGACACGCTGCGCGCCCAGGCCCGGCTCGCGCGCCAGAGCGGCGACATCCGCGTGCAGGCCGGCGAGGCCGCGCTGATCACGCGCATCGAGAGCCGCGGCACCGGTACCGCGAGCGAACGCAAGATGAATTCCAGCGAAGCCGGCCTGAGCCCCAGCACGCCGGCCGGGCTGCGCCGCGCCGAGCTGCGGCTCGATGCCCAGGGCGAGGCCGTGCGCGCCACGCTGGCCTGGGACAGCGAACGCGCGGGCCAGATCGATGCCGAGGCCGGCACGCGCTTCCAGCAGCGCGCCGGCGGCTGGCAATGGGCACCCGACGCGCCGCTCACCGGCCGCATCGCCGCCAAGCTGCCGAACCTCGGCGTGTGGTCGATGCTCGCGCCGCCGGGCTGGCGCGTGGCCGGCACGCTCGACGCCAATGCCGCGCTCTCGGGCAGCCGCGCGGCGCCGCGCTGGAACGGCACGCTGGGCGCCGACAAGCTGGCGCTGCGCGCGCCGGTCGAGGGCCTGGACCTGCGCGACGGCCGGCTGCGCGCCAACCTGTTCGGCGACCGCGTCGAGATCGCCGAATTCACCCTCAAGGGCGGCGCCGGCAGCACGGCGCGCATCGCGGGCCAGAGCGGCAACCGCAGCACCGCGGCCAGCGAGGCCGGCACCGATGGCGGCACGCTGAGCGCGCGCGGCGAGCTCAACTGGTCGGGCGCGGGCACGGCCGCCGGCGCACCCGGCATCCGCATGGCGCTGCAGGCCGAGCTGCGCGCGCTGCGCGTGCTGGTGCGCACCGACCGCCAGGTCACGCTCTCGGGCGACCTGCAGGCGCGGCTCGAGAACCGGCAGTTCATCGTGCGCGGCAAGCTCAAGACCGACCGCGCCGTGATCATCCTGCCCGACGAGACCGCGCCCAGCCTCGGCAGCGACGTGATCGTGCGCTCGGCCGCCAAGGACCGCGAGGCGGCCGAGGCGCGCGAGCGCGAGGCCGCGCGCAGCGATGCGCAGGCGGCCCAGGCCGCAAAGCCGCAGACCGCGAAGCCGCCCGACATCGCGGTCGAGTTCGACCTCGGCGACGACTTCGCGGTGCAGGGCCGCGGCATCACGACCCGGCTCGAGGGCCAGCTCGACATCCGCAGCACGCGGCTCGATGCGCCGCCGCGCATCACCGGCGAGGTGAAGACCGTGAAGGGCCAGTACCGCGCCTACGGCCAACAGCTCGACGTGGAGACCGGCATCGCGCGCTTCAACGGTCCCTACGACAACCCGCAGCTCGACATCCTCGCGATCCGGCCCAACATCACGCAGCGCGCCGGCGTGCAGATCAGCGGCAGCGCGCAGTCGCCGCGCGTGAAGCTCTATTCGGAGCCCGCGCTGTCCGATGCCGAGACGCTGTCGTGGGTGGTGCTGGGCCGCGCCTCGGCCACCAGCGGCGGCGAGTCGGCGCTGCTGCAGCAGGCCGCGCTCTCGCTGCTCGGGCGCATCAGCAAGGGCGCCAGCGGCGGCAGCCTGGCCAGCCGCTTCGGCCTCGACGAACTCGGCTTCAAGGGCCCGGGCAGCGGCGGCGACGTGCGCGATTCGGCCGTCACCTTCGGCAAGCGGCTGTCGAAGGACTTCTACGTCACCTACGAGCGCAGCATCGGCGGCACCTTCGGCACGCTGTTCATCTTCTACGACCTCACGCAGCGCCTCACCTTGCGCGGCCAGGCCGGGCAGACCAGCGGCCTCGACCTGATCTACACCGTGAAGTACGACTGAGGTACGCATGCGGCGCGCATCGGCGCGCGCGTCATGCGCGAAGTCGCGTTTCGTACGGGACTTCGATCTTGACCCCGCGATGGTGCGTGATAAGAATCATCGAAGACGCCTTCCAAGGAGCCGACGATGAACGAGCACGGAGACAAAGGCGGGAGGAACACGGCATCAGACCGTCTGGCAGACGATGCACCGCAGGGCGACGAGACCCGCATCGCCTGGTTGCGCGGCGCTTTCCGCGCCACGATCGCGATCGTCGCCGCCATCGCGGCGGCGGCTTCCGTTCCCCATTGGGGCGGCGACAGCTTCCCCATCACCAGCCTCGTGATCTACGTCGCGGGCATGGTGTTCGTGGCGATGCCGCTGGGCCTCTACTACGAATCGCTGCTGCAGGCGCACGAGCGGCGCCGCGCGCGCAATGCCGAGCGCCGCGAGGCGAAGGCCTTGTCGCACGCGGCGGTGTAGCCGGGTCTCAGAGGGTGTATTTGAAATGATCTACGCGGCCAGCCTAGTAGCGAGGATACGTGCTTCAGCGAGCCAGACCCAAG
>NZ_JBWKMZ010000016.1:0-218921 GCF_059415325.1 Variovorax sp. GW821-FHT10D07
TTCAACCACCAGCAGAACAACTTCCGTCATCCGCCGCTGAAGCCGTCCAGCGAAGCCCTCGATTATGCACAGCTTTTTCAACTTGCGTCAACTTCGAGAGAAGTTTTTTCGACTGCTTCATCAACCTGCCCTCGGCTTTCGCCTTCGGGCCTGTCGACCTGATTTTTGCGTTGCCGCATCGTCAGCCGAGCCAGCGAGTATATGCCATTTATCCAGCCCTGCAAGAGCGCTGCAAACAAATCGACCGCCCGGCTTTCCTGCCTGCGGCAGCGCTACGCGCTGCCGCAGGCAGAACAGGCTCCTCGGATAATCCGCCCCACATGGCACTCATCACACTCCTCGACGCCCAACTGGCGTTCGGTCACGTCCCGCTGCTCGATCACACGGACTTCTCCCTTCTCGAATCGGAGCGCATCGGCCTGATCGGCCGCAATGGCGCGGGGAAATCCTCCCTGCTCAAGATACTGGGGGGACTGGAAAAGCCCGACGACGGCGCCCTCCAATACCAACAGCACCTGCGCGTCTCCTATGTGGCGCAGGAACCCGCCCTGGACATGGAGGCCGACGTGTTCACCGCCGCCAGTGCCGGTCTGTCCGAGGTGATCGCCGTGCGGGACCTCTATCTATCGGGCGCAGACGGCCTGGACCTGGACGCCCTCCAGTCCCAGATCGAGGCCTTCGACGCCTGGAACTGGGAGCAGCGTGTCGAAGAGACGCTGCACCGTCTCCATTTGGACCGCAATGCCCGCGTCGGCAACCTGTCGGGCGGCACCCGCAAGCGGGTGGCCCTGGCCCAGGCCCTGGTCGCGGCGCCCGACGTGCTCCTGCTCGACGAGCCCACCAACCACCTGGACCTCGACTCCATCGAGTGGCTCGAGCAGCTGCTGATCGACTTCAAGGGCAGCGTGGTCACCGTGACCCACGACCGCAGCTTCCTGAACCGCGTTGCCACCCGCATCGTGGAGCTCGATCGCGGCAAGCTCGGCTCCTACCCCGGCAACTTCGAGCAGTACCTGCTGCAGAAGGAAGAACAGCTGGCCCAGGAAGCGGTGATCAACGCCAAGGCCGACAAGCTGCTGGCACAAGAGGAGGTCTGGATCCGCAAGGGCGTCGAAGCCCGCCGCACCCGCAGCCAGAGCCGCATCGGCCGCCTCGAGGCCCTGCGCGCCAACCGCACCGCCCGTCGCGAGGTGCAGGGCAGCGTCAACATGGACGTGGCCACCGGCCAGGCCAGCGGCAAGATCGTGGCCGAGCTGACCGAAGCCTCCAAGTCCTTCGGCGAGAAGACCGTGATCCGCAACTTCAGCGGCACCATCCTGCGCGGCGACAAGATCGGCCTGCTTGGCCCCAACGGCGCGGGCAAGACCACGCTGCTCAAGCTGATCCTCGGCGAGCTCGAACCCGACAGCGGCAAGATCCGCCGCGGCACCAACCTCGAGGTCGCCTACTTCGACCAGATGCGCGACAAGCTCGACCTCGACGCCACGCTCGAGGACTTCATCAGCCCCGGCAGCGAATGGATCGAGATCGGCAGCCAGCGCAAGCACGTCAAGAGCTACCTGTCGGACTTCCTGTTCTCCCCGGCGCGCGCCAACTCCCCGGTGCGCTCGCTGAGCGGCGGCGAGCGCAACCGGCTGCTGCTGGCGCGCCTGTTCGCCCGCCCGGCCAACGTGCTGGTGCTCGACGAGCCGACCAACGACCTGGACATCGACACGCTGGAACTGCTTGAGGGCCTGCTGCAGGACTACGACGGCACGGTGTTCCTCGTGAGCCACGACCGCACCTTCCTCGACAACGTGGTGACCAGCACCATCGCCTACGAGGGCGACGGCCGCTGGCGCGAGTACGAGGGCAGCGTGCAGGACTGGCTGATCCAGTCCCGCCGTGCGCGCGAGATCGCCGAGCAGCGCCTGGCCGCGGCCGCCACGCCCGCCGTGGCGCCGCCCCCGCCTGCCGCCAGCGCTGCCAGCCCCGCGCGCCCGGCCGCGCCCCCCGCCGGAGCGCCGCGCAAGAAGCTCAGCTACAAGGAACAGCGCGAGTTCGACGCCCTCCCCGCACTGATTGAAGCGCTGGAAAGCGAGCAGAAGCGCGTCGCGGAAATCCTGGCGCTCGACGGCGGTGCGATCTACGCCACCGACGCCTCGCGCGCCACCGAGCTGGCGGCCCGCCATGCCCAGATCGACGACGAACTGCTGACTGCGATGGAGCGGCAGGAAGAACTGGGCGCCAGCCGCTGAGTCCGCGTGCCGTCCGACGCCGGACGGCCGCGACCTCGGCTATACATGCGGCACCCAGTCCAGACAACAGAAAGCGCCGGGGGAGTCCACCGCATGCCGTTCATTCCAGCGTACCTCGGTCGTTCGACGGCGGCGGCCCTGCTGCTCGTCCTCGGCGCCTGCGCCCAATTGCCCCAGAACGTGGACCGCCCGGTGTCCACCGCGCTGGCCGCCCCGGCCGGCACGGCCCTGGCCACGCTGGTCCAGGAGCGCCGCCGGGCCGATGCGGCGCGCTACGAATCGGGCTTCCTGCTGCTCGCGGGTCCGCAGGCGGCCTACGGCAGCCGGCTGGCGCTGATCGACGGCGCCCAGAAGACGCTGGACCTCCAGTACTACGCCATCCACGTCGATGCCAGCACCGGGCGCCTGGTGCGCGGCCTGCGCGCCGCGGCCGAGCGCGGCGTGCGGGTGCGCATCCTGCTCGACGACTTCCACAGCACCGGCCGCGACGCGCTGGTGCTGGGCCTGGCCTTCGTGCCGAACATCGAGCTGCGGCTGTTCAACCCGCTCGCGGGCGCGCGCGGCTCGACCTTCAGCCGGCTTCTGAATTCGGCCGGCGACGCCTCGCGCATCCAGCAGCGCATGCACAACAAGCTGTTCCTGGCCGACAACGTGCTGGGCGTGACCGGCGGGCGCAACCTCGGCGACGCCTACTTCGGCAATTCGCTCAACGGCAACTTCATCGACGTCGACGTGCTCGCGGCCGGCCCGATCGTGCAGGACCTCTCGCGCAGCTTCGACAGCTACTGGAACAACGAGCGCGCCTACCCGGCGCAGTCGCTGGTCTCGCGCGAGGAGCTGCAGGCGATCCGCGACCGTGCGCGCCAGACCGACCAGGAGCTGGCCGAGGAATCGGCCCGCGCGCGCGACCCCGCCACCGCGAACTCCGGCGACCAGCCCAAGCCGCCCGACGGCGAGCCCCGCCCCGACGGTCCGCCCACCGCCGAGCAGCGCGCGCGCGCCTGGGACGAGAAGCCGCTCGACCTGCGCAGCGCCCGCTTCGTCTGGGCGCCGGCCGCGATGCTGGCCGACCAGCCCGGCAAGATTCCGGCCGACGTGCCCGGCGGCCCGGACGGCGCGCGCGCGCCCGGCCTGGTGGTGAGCCAGCCCGAGGACAAGGCCGGCGTGTCGCGCAGCGCGGCCGCGCTCACGGCCGACTCCGACCTCGCGGCCGGCAGCGAGACGGTGGTCGAGGGGCTGCTGCAGCTCATCGGCCAGGCGCGCTCCGATCTGCTGATCATCTCGCCCTACTTCGTGCCCGGCGCCGACATGAAGCAGGCCTTCGCCGCCGCCCGCGCGCGCGGCGTACGCATCCGGGTGCTGACCAATTCGCTGGCCTCGAACGACGCGCCGGTGGCCCACGTGGGCTACGCGCGCCATCGCGAGGAGCTGCTGAAGATGGGCATCGGCCTGTACGAGCTGCGCAGCGAGCAGGCCGGCCTGGGCAGCGCCTTCGGTGGCTCCACCGGCTCGACCGGCGGCAGCAGCGTGACCGGCGAGTCGCGCGCGATGCTGCATTCGAAGGTGCTGGTGATGGACGGCCGACTGCTGGTGGTCGGCTCGATGAACCTGGACCTGCGCTCGCAGCTGCAGAACACCGAGATCGCGCTCTTGATCCGCAGCACCGAGCTGTCGCGCCTGGCGGCCGAGCAGATCGAGCGCGGGCTGCGCGAGCGCGCGTGGCATGTCGAGCTCGTCGACGGTTCGCTGGTCTGGCACGCGCCCGAGGGCAGCGGCCTGCCCGACAGCCGGACCGAGCCCGATGCCAGCCTGAGCCTGCGCCTGCTGCTCAAGCTCTTCGGGCCGCTGGCGCCGGACCAGTTGCTCTAGTCAGCCCGGCGCCGCGGAAGCGGCCTCAATGCTTGTGCTGATGCGCCGCCCCGCCCGCGTCGGCGCCGGCCGGCGCGCCCACGGGCAGCGTGACGTCGAGCGCGGTCTTCACGCCCTTCGCGTCCTCGAACTTCAGGGTCAGCGGCACGTTCGTGCCCTTGGCGACCGCGCCCTTCAGGTCCATCAGCATGACGTGGAAGCCGCCCGGCTTCAGCTCCACCGTCTGGCCGGCCGGCAGGTCGAGGCCGGCGCTCAGCTCGCGCATCTTCATGGTGTCGCCTTCCATCTTCATCTCGTGCACCTCGGCCACGCCGGCGGCGGGCGTGGAAATGCTCACGAGCTTCGTGCCCGTGGGCGAGGTCAGCTTCATGAAGGCACCGGTGCCGCTCTGGCCCGGCACCGACTGGCGCACCCAGCCGTCGCGCACGTCGACCGTGGCCACGCCCTGCGCCACCACGTCCAGCTTCGCGGCCGGACGCTTCAGGCCCGCGGTGGAATTGCCCGAGGCCGGCACCTCGGCCCAGTCGGCGCTGCCCACGTCGCAGGTCTGCAGCACCTTGAACCACAGCGTGCCCGGCGTGGCCGGCGCCTTGCCGCGCACCACGAACTCGGCCTTCTCGCTGCCGGGCAGCGCGGCCTGCGCGTTCTCGGCGGTCCAGCGCACCTCGCCGCCAGCGCCCTTCTGCACATCGAGCTTCCAGCCCTTGCGCGCCTGCGCCTCGCTCAGCACGAAGCCCGCGGGCAGCTTCACCGCCAGGCCGGTGGTGGCCTTGGCGCCTTCGCAGGCATGGCCGACGCGGAAGGCGGCGTCGTAGTCGCTGCCCACGGTGACGCCGCCGGGCGGCAGCGTGACATGGGCCAGCACGGCGGCGGCGCTGCCGGCCAGCAGGACGGCGGCGGCGACGGTGCGCAGGGTGAGGTGACGGTTCATGAGAGGTACTCCTTGAGGAAAGACGGTGAAAGACAGGGCAGGCGTCAGAGGTCGAACTTGAGTTCGCCCACGTAGGTCCGCTGCGGATAGGGGTGGAAGGCCCAGTACTTGTTGTTGTTCAGGTTGTCGATGCCGAAGGATGCGCTCCATTGGCGGTCGATGCGGTAGCGCACCCGCAGGTCGGCCACGAAGAACTTCGAGAAGCCCATGTAGGCGAAGCCGTTCGGGTCGCTGTTGTCGAGCGTGCCGTACTGCTTGCCGCTGTAGCGCATGCCCAGGGTGTAGCTCCAGTTGGCGTCGGGCCGGTAAGTGGCCAGCAAGGTGGCGCGCACCTTGGGCACGCGCGGCTGCTGCTGGCCGACGCTGGCCGGAAAGCCGCGGTTGGCCGTGATCTTCGAGTTCGCGAGGGTGAGGCTGCCACCGAGGTCGAGGCCGCGGATGCCGACGTCGGTGGCGTTCAGCGCCACCTCGAGCCCGCGGGTGCGGATGGCATCGACGTTCTGCACCGTGCTCACGAGGTTGGTCAGCGCCTGGCTGTAGAGCGCGTCCTTCGTGCGCTCGAAGAACAGCGTGGTGCGCAGCACGCCGTCGAGCCCCCAGCCATCGAGGCCGCGTTCGGCGCTGAGCTCGGTGGTCCACGAGCGCTCGGGCCGCAGGTTGGGGTCGGTGTTGACGATGCGGTTGCCGTCGATCGAGCCTTGGTAGAGCTCGCTCACGGTCGGCATGCGTACCGCGCGGCCGGTCGAGGCCTTGAACAGCCAGTCGGATGTGGCCTGCCAGGCGATCGCGGCCTTGGGCGAGTCGTAGCTGTTCCTGCGCGGCGCGAAATCGAGCAGCCGGGTCGCGTTGCCGAGCTGGCCGCCCCAGGCCTCCCAGCGCTCGTGGCGCAGGCCCAGGGTGGTCTTCCAGTCGCGCGCGAAGCGCCAGGTGTCCTGCAGGTAGAGCGACTGCAGCCGCGTGTTGCCGTTGAAGGCCGAGAACGGCGTGACCGGCGGGCCGCCGATCCAGTCGAGGGTGTTGCCGACGCTGGTGCGCAGCTTGGCCGTGTCCTGCTGGAAGCCGAAGTCGACCACGTGCGCGCCCACGCCCTCGGCCGAACCGGTGGGCCGCCAGGTGCCCGCGGCCTTGAAGGTGCGCCAGCCGCTGCCGCCCATGTCGGTGGTGCGGCCCGGCCCGCCGAGGAAGGCGCCGGGCAGCGGCGTGGTCGGCGTGCGCGAGGTGTCGCTCGCGTAGTCGAACAGGCTGGCCGCCACCTCCCAGTCGAACACGCCGCCGCTGTGGCTCTTGACCGAGAGGCCGTGCATGTAGTGGGTGAGCCGGGTCTCGGTCGGCACCAGCGCGCCGCTCGGTGCGTCGAGGTTGTAGCTGCGCCCGGCGATGTTGACCCGCCCGCCGTAGACCGGCAGGCCCAGTGGATCGCGCAGCCAGGTGTCGACGCTGCCGTGCGTGGTGTTGTTCCAGGCGCCCAGCGTGTAGGTGGCGCGCACCGTGGGCGAGAAGTCGTAGGCCAGCTTGAGCTTGGCCTGTTCCTGCGTGGTGTCGTAGATCGTCGCGCCGCCGACCAGCCACCAGGGCTGGTTCGAGGGATTGAGCCCCAGCACCGCGCCGGTGACCGGGGTGCCGGCATTGCCGAGCGTGCCCGCGCTCAGCAGCCGGTTGCCGAACACCAGCGCCTGGCCCTTGCTCTGGGTACGCGAGGCGCTGAGCCACCACGACCAGTCGCCGCTGCGGCTGCCCAGCGACAGGTCGAGCTGCTGGCCGGCCGGCGAGGAATGGCTGTTGTAGAGATCGAAATTCGAGACGAAGCCGCTGAGCTTGACGTGGGCCTCGAACTTCTCGGGCATGCGCGTCACGTAGTCGACCACCGCGCCCACCGAGTTGCCCGGGTAGGCGGCCGAGAACGGCCCGTACAGCACGTCGACGCGCTCGATCTCCTCGGGCGAGACCATGCCCCAGCGCGGCGCGTAGGTGGCGCCGTTGCCCAGCGGGTTCGACAGCATGATGCCGTCGGCGTAGACCATCGAGCGCGCGCTGTTGCCGGTGCCCGAGGCGCGCGTGGCCAGCACCGCGTGGTTGAAGTCGCCGATGTAGCGCTTGCGCACGACCAGGCTCGGCAGGTACTTGAGCGCGTCCTCGCTGTCGGTGGCGTTCACCGTCTCGACGATCTGCGCGTGCGTCGTGCCTTCGATGGTGGTCGGGATCTGCGCCGGCAGCGAGGTCGGCCGGCCGCCGGTGACGGTGATGGCGCCGAGCGCTCGTTCGGCGCCGGCCGTATCAGCCGCCGGCGCGGTTTGCGCCCAGGCGGGCGCGCCGAGCGAGGCGCTCAGCGGGAATGCCATGGCGATCGCCACGGCGCGGGAATGCTTGTTCACAGGGACGCTGCTCCACGAAACGCTGGCCAGGAAGGACCGGAGACGCCCGTCGAACGGGCGCATCCAGCCATAGACTCGAGGGTTTCAGGAGCGCGAAGGCGGTCCGCGCGCGGGCAGCGGCGCCGCGGTGGCCGCGGCCAGGCGCGCGGCGGGAATCGGCTGGAGCACGCGCCCCAGCGGCAGGGGAAGGTCGAGGGTGGCGACCGGCGGCACCGGCGGCGGCGCGCCGGTCAGCACGCACAGCGGGCAGTCCATGTGCGAGACGCCCATTTCCTGCACGCCGTCCTCGGTGTGGACCACCGCCTTGACGGCGCCGGCGCTCGAGCAGACCAGCTCGATCGCCTGCGGATGCACCAGCGGCGAGGCGATCGCCGCGCCCAGCGAGAGCGCGAACCACAGCAGCACCCAGCGGCCGGCGAGGCCGAGGAAGCGGGTGTGGCGGCGCATCAGGTGCATGGCGGGCGCGATTATCGGCGCGTTTTGGACGCGGCGGGCTTGGAGGACGCCTTCGCGGCCGGCTTGGCGGTCGACTTGGCCGGTGCCTTGGCTGCCGGTTTGGCGCCCTTCGGCGCCGCCTTGCCGCCCTTGACCGGCGCCGCCGCACGCGCGCCCGCCTTGCCCCGGACCGGCGCGGCCTTGGCCGAGCGGCCGCCGCGCGTGGCGCGCGCCGAACGCACGGGCGGTGCCGCCGCGGCTTCGGCCTCGGGTTCCTCGGCCGTTGCGGGCAGCGTGCCGCGCTCGCCCGGCAGCACCTCGGACACCGTGAAGCCCTGCGCCGCCAGCAAGGTCGGCAGGCCCTGCGCGCCGATCATGTGCAGCGCGCCCACGGCCGCGAACACCCGCTGGCCGCCCTCGTGCATGCGCGTGATGCCGGCCGCCAGGATCGGGTTGCGGTCGTCGAGCAGCCGCTTCATCAGCCGTTGCTCGGCCGGCGTGCGCATGCAGTCGCACCATTCGGGGAAGCGCGAGAGCCGCGCGAGGTCGCCGCGCGCCCAGGCGTCGGCCAGCTCCTTGAGCTGGGTGCGCAGCTGGCCCGATTCGAGTTCGTCGAGCGCCGAATCGATCTGCGCCGCCTCCTCCTCCTCGGAGCCGCCGGTCAGCATCTCGAGCTGGGCGGCCGGGTTCTCGAGCGCGAACACCGGCTTGTTGGCGTTGCGCGCCCACACGGCCAGCATCTCGTCGATGCCGAAGTCGGGATAGAGGCCGTCGGCCCGCCCGGCCAGGCCGGTCAGCGCCGTCACCTGCAGGATCGGCTGCAGCGCCGCGTTGGCGCCCGGCGTCACGCAGGCGATCTCGTTCTGCCGCGCCAGCCGCTGCGCGCGCTCGCCGCTGAGCAGCCGCGCGACCAGCGCCGGGTCGGCCGGCTGGGTCAGCGGCTTCATCGCGGCGGGATCGCGCACGTCGATCTCGAGCGCCAGCGCGTCGCTCTGGCCGAGCGCGCGCTGCACGGTCGGGCCGGGGCGCAGCCAGGGTGCGCGCCCGAGGTGGATGGTGCCGTACAGCCACGAGGTGCGGCCGTCCTTCTCGATGCGCCACAGCAGGCCGCGGTCGGCGCCGCTGCGCTGGTCGCTCGAACTGCGCGAACGCTCCAGGCTGCCGATGGCCGAGGGCGGGCAGGCCGCCTGCGCCGCCACGCCGGCCAGCGCGCAGCAGGCGCCGACCAGGGCCGGCAGCGCGCCGCGCGCCCAGGAGAAGGAGAAACGGAAGGAAGAGAGGAAAGAAGAGGAGACCAGGCGCATGCGCCGTGCCGACCGATCGGCCGGCTTGTCGATTTCGCGCCTCGGTGCAACCAGTGCCCGGAGTATCCGCAAGGCTCGCTCCATGAAGAAAGAAAGTCCGGCATTACAACAGCACCGCTGCCCATAATCCGGAACATGCAGAGCATCTTCCATCTCGCCTTCCACGTGCGCGACCTCGACACCGCACGCCGCTTCTATGGCGAGGCCCTCGGCTGCACCGAAGGCCGCAGCACCGACACCTGGGTCGATTTCGACTTTTTCGGCCACCAGATCTCGCTGCACCTGGGCGAACCCTTCGCCACCACGCGCACCGGCCGCGTCGGCGATGCGATGGTGCCGATGCCGCACTTCGGCATCGTGCTGGCCCTGCCCGACTGGCAGGCACTGGCCGCGCGGCTCGAGGCCGCCGGCACCGACTTCGTGCTCAAGCCCCAGGTGCGCTTCGAAGGCCAGCCGGGCGAGCAGTGGACCATGTTCTTCTGCGACCCCTTCGGCAACCCGATCGAGGCCAAGGGCTTCCGCTCGCTCGACGCGCTTTACGACAAGTGACCCACGCTCCGGTCCGGCCGGTCGGTGTTCCGCGGCTCGCGGCGCGGCTGGCCCTGGCCGCGACGCTGGCCCTGCCGCTGCTGTTCGGCGCCACCGCCGCGCGCGCGGCGCAGGACTGCGAACTCAACGGCCAGCCGGTCAACCCCGCCAACGGCAGCGAGACCGCGCGCAAGACCGGCGTGCTGCGCTGCAAGGACCGCGGCAGCGGCCAGCTGCTGCGCGAGGAGCAGATCCAGAACGGCGTCTTCATGGGCCTGGTGCGCGTCTACGAGAACGGCCGGCTCGCGAAGGAGCACACGCTCAACGCCAAGGGCAACATGCACGGCCTGGCGCGCGAGTTCGCGCCCGGCGGCCAGGTGCTGCGCGAGGCCACCTACGACGACGGCCAGGAACGCGGCCTGGTGCGCAGCTTCTATCCGGGCGGCAAGCTGCGCCGCGCCAGCTTCTATCCCGACCAGGGCGGCGACCGGGCCTCGGCCGAATTCACCGAGCGCGGCCAGCTCTCGGCGCTGCGCTGCGGCAACGCGCCGATGCTGGCGCCCGCGGCCGACGACGCGCGGCTGTGCGGCTTCGGCGGCGCGCCCTCGCAGGTCGAGCTGTTCGACGCGCGCGGCACCCTGCGCTCGCGCCAGTCCTACCTGGCCGGCAAGCGCGTGCGCACGCAGGATTTCTACGACAACGGCAAGCCCTCGCAGCTCGACGAGATCAGCGGCAACCAGCGCACCGAGCGCCAGTTCTCGTCCGAGGGCGTGAAGCGCCGCGAGACCGTGTCGCTGCTGGGGGCGGCGCGCTCGGCGATCCGCCTGCGCGACCAGGAGTTCTCCGAGCGCGGCACGCTGGTGCGCGACCAGCGCTGGAACAGCGCCGGCGAGCCGATCGGCGACGACAGCTACTACCTCAACGGCCAGCCGCACACCAAGTCGGTCTACAGCGGCGCGGGCAATGCACGCACGGTGCTGGTCACCGAGTTCCACGACAACGGCCAGCGCGCCGCGCTGGGCCGCTACCTCGTGGGCGGGCGCGGCGCGCGGCAGCTGCCGCAGGGCACGCACCAGCGCTTCGACGAGAAGGGCACGCTGGTCGCCGAATCGAGCTTCGACGCGCGCGGCCGCGTCACGCGCGAGCGCAGCTGGGACGAGAACGGCGAGCTGGTGCGCGACGACGAGGTGTTCGAGGACGGCTCGCGCAAGGCCTACGCGCGCTGAGAGCCGCCCTCCGGGGCGATCAGTCGAGCTTGATGCCTGCCTGCTTGATGATCGGGCCCCAGCGGTTCGACTCCGCGCGCGACAGCGCCGCGAACTGCGCGGGCGTGCCGGGCATGGCTTCCATGCCGAAGTCCTCGAAGCGCTTCTGCACCTGCGGATTGCCGAAGGCGCGGTTGAGGTCGCCGTTGAGCTTGTTCACCACCGCCGCGGGCAGGCCGGCCGGGCCGAGCACGCCCTGGAACGCGAACACCTCGGAATTCGCCACGCCCACCTCGGCCAGCGTCGGCACCTCGGGCAGCAGCTTGCTGCGCGCGCCCGAGCCGATGGCCAGCACGCGCACCTTGTTGGCCTTCATGATCGACAGGCCCGAGGCCAGGTCGAGGAACATGCACGGCACCTGGCCGCCCATCACGTCGGCCATGGCCGGCGCGGCGCCGCGGTAGGGGATGTGAGTGATGAAGCTGCCGGTGCGCACCTTGAACATCTCCATCGCCAGGTGGTGCGGCGAGCCGTTGCCCGGCGAGGCGTAGTTGACCTTGCCCGGGTTGGCCTTCACGTAGGCCAGGAACTCCTTGAAGTTCTTGGCCGGGAAGTCCGGGTGCACCACCAGCGCCAGCGGGAACTTGCCGATCGCGCCGATGTAGCTGAAGTCCTTCTCGGGGTTGAAGGGCAGCTTGCCGAACAGGTGCTCGTTGAAGGCCAGCACCGCGTTGTCGGCCGACAGAACGGTGTAGCCGTCGGGCTTGCTCTTGGCGACCATGTCGGCGCCGATGTTGGTCGAGGCGCCGGGGCGGTTGTCGATCACGATCTGCTGGCCCAGCGTCTGGCGCATGGCCTCGGCCAGCGCGCGCGCGATCACGTCGGTGCCGCCGCCCGCGGGATAGGGCACCACCCAGCGGATCAGTTGCGAGGGATAGTCCTGCGCGCGGGCGAAGGGCGCGGCGGCCACGGCGGCGCCCGAGGCGAGCGTGGCAAGGAGGGTACGGCGGTCCATGAGGGTCATCTCCAGGTTGTCATTCGGTTGCGGACAGCGATGGTACGGGCAGCGCATGCAGCGCGTCGGCCAGCGCGGCGCGGCAGCGCGCCTCGTCGCCGACCTGCTCGAACAGCAGCAGCGCGAGCCGCGCGAGGAACAGCGATTCGCGCTCGGCGCCGGCCTCGCTGATGGCGTTCGCGCAGTCGGCGTAGAGGCGGTCGCGGGCCTCGGGGGCCAGGGTGGGAAGTGCGGTGGTCATGCGGCGAGGGGCTCCAGTTGCACGGCGGCGGCCGCGCGTTCGAGCGCGCGCGGCAGCGCGCCCGCGCTCAGGCGGCGCCAGCGCGCGGCCACGTGGCCGTCGGGGCGCAGCAGGTAGACGGCGCCCTCGCGCGCGCCCAAGGCCTCGAACACCTGCGCGTCGGCATGGGCATCGGCGGGGCCGTCGGCCGCGATCGTGCACAGCGCGAACGGCAGCGGGCCCTGTTGCGCCCGTGCGATGTCGCCGGCCGGCAGCTCGATGGCATTGCCGTTCGCGGGCCGCAGCACCAGCAGCGTGAAGCGCGCGCCGATCCGGTCGGTGAGATGGCCCTGCGCGAGCTGCTGCTCGGGCATCGCCTCGCCGGGCAGCGGGCCCGCGGGCAGCGCGTCGCCGTCCGCGCTCGATAGCGGCGAATCCTCGTAGCGCACCGCCTGCGTCTGGCGCGGATTGATCAGTTGCGCGATGCCGCGGTGCGCGCCCGACAGTGACAACGCGGCCTCGCGCAGCAGGTCGAAGCCGCGCGAGGGCGGCGACATGAACTCGGTGCTGCGCATCGCGTTCTCGGCATTGACGTGGAAGGCGGCGATGCGCTCGGCCGAGTAGCTGTCGAGCAGCGCGGCATCCGACAGGCCGCGCGCCACGAAGGCCAGCTTCCAGGCCAGGTTGTCGGCATCGTCGAAGCCCGAGTTGAGGCCGCGCACGCCGAAGATCGGCATCGCATGCGCCGCATTGCCCGCGAACAGCACGCGGCCATGGCGGTAGCTCGCGAGCGTCATCGCGCCGGCGCGGTAGACCGAGGTCCAGACCGTCTTCCACGGCAGGTGGCCTTCGCCGATCGCGTCGAGGTGGCGCTGCACGAACTCGGCCACGGCCGGCGGCTGCAGCGCCTCCTCGGTGCTCTGGCCGGCACGCAGCTGGTAGTCGATGCGCCAGATGTCGTCGGGCTGCCGGTGCATCAGCACGGTCGAGCCCGGATTCCACGGCGGGTCGAACCAGGCGCGGCGCTCGGTCGGGTGGCCGCTCTTCAATTCGATGTCGATGATCACGTAGCGGCCTTCGTAGCCCGTGCCCTCGAGCGCCAGGCCCAGTGCCTTGCGCACGAAGCTCTGGCCACCGTCGCAGGCCGCGAGCCACTGGCCGCGCAACTGGTACTCGCCCTGCGCGTTGCGTGCCTCGAGCAGCACGCCTGCGTCGTCCTGCGAGAGGCCGGTGAGCTCGGTGCCCCAGCGGATGTCGATCAGCCCCGGCGCCGCGGCGTTGCGGCGCTCGATCTCCTCGAGCAGGTAGTGCTCGGCGTAGTACTGCTCGAGGTTGATCATCGGCGGCAGCTTCTGCCGCGCGTCGTGCGGCATCTCGAAGCGGAACACCTCCTCGGTCTTGTAGAAGCTGCGCCCGCCGGTCCACGGCAGGCCCTTGGCCAGGAAGGCCGGCAGCGCGCCCAGCCGCGCCATGATCTCCAGGCTGCGGCGCGAGATGCAGGCCGCGCGGCTGCCGACGCAGACCGTGTCGTCGGCCTCGAGGATCACGCTGCGCACACCATGGTTGGCGAGCCCCAGCGCGAGCGCCATGCCGACCGGGCCGCCGCCCGCGATCACCACCGGATGGCTGCCGCCCGCCACGGCCTCGAGGCCGTCGGCCGCGAGCGCCGGCAGGCGCACCGGGTAGCGCGTGTAGTCGAAGGCGCCGACCGAGGGCGGCAGGCCGGCCGCTGCCGGCGGCAGCGGTCCGCCGGCGGCGTCGCCGGGGCGCGCGGCCGGCACAACCGGCGCGGGGTTCGAGAGAGCAACGGGGCGGTTCATGCCCGGGATTGTCCCGACGCGCCCGGCGCCGCATTGTCATAACTTCGTACGAAGTGTTTACCCGAATCCCCCGCCCTCTCCCCGCCCCATGAAACGCTGGCGCCTTCCGGCCGCGCCCGAGGCCACGTTGTCGGCCAGCGTGGTCGGCGACGTGCTCGCCGGCGTCGGCACGCCGCACCTCGCGGCCAGCTACCTCGCCGCGATGCAGCGCGTGATGCCGGTCACCTTCTGCACCGTGTTCGCGGTCGGCGCCAGCGGGCGCATCGAGACCGTGTCGGCCGCCAGCAGCTACGGCAGCACGGCGGAGCGCACGGCCGAGCGCTACGTCGCGCAGCGCTTCGACCTGCTCGATCCCAACATGGCCTGGCTGGCCGCGCGCAAGCTGCCGCGGCGCGCGCAGCTGTGGCTGGGCCACCAGCTCGGCGACGAGGTGGCCGACCCGGCCTACCGCGCCGCCTGCTATGGCGACGTCGGCATCCGCGAGCGCGCCTCGGTGCTGTTGCTGCTGCCCACGGGCCAGCGCGTGGCCGTGAGCTTCTACCGCAGCCTGGCGCAGCCCGAGTTCGGCGCCGCCGACTTCGCCGTCATCGAGCGCCACGCCACCCTGCTGGCCGACGCCACCACCGCCCATGGCCGCAGCGCCGTGGCGGCGCGCGAGGCCACGGCACCCGCGCTGGCCTCGCGGCTGCTCACGTTGAGCCTGCGCGAGCGCGAGGTCATCGGCCACCTGATGGCCGGGCGCACCGCGAAGGAGGCGGCGCGCGAGATCGGGGTCGAGCTCACGACCGTGCGCACCCACCAGTACCGGGCGTTCCGGCGGCTGGGGATACGGTCGCAGAAGGAACTGCTGCGTGGCTGGCCCGCGGCGCAGTGAGCGGGGGTCAGTCCTCGGAAGCCTGCGCCTCGGCCGCGTCGTCGGGCACGGCCACCGGCGCGGGCTTCGCGGCCTCGTCCGCCGCCGCCTTCGCGCGCCCGCCCGGCGCCACGATCTCCTGGTCGATCGCGCCGAACATCGAGCGGCCGTCGAGCCCCTTCATCTCGATGCGGATGGTGTCGCCGTAGCGCATGAACTCGGTCGAGGGCGCGCCGTCCTGGATGGTCTCGATGCAACGCTTCTCGGCGATGCACGAATAGCCGCGCGGCCATTCCATGCGGCCGTTCTTCTCCACGCCCTGGTTGCTCACGGTGCCGCTGCCGACGATGCTGCCGGCGCGCACGTTGCGCGTCTTGGCGACGTGGGCGATGAGCTGGCCGAAGTGGAAGGTCATCTCGGGACCCGCCTCGCACAGGCCGACCTTGCGGCCGTTCCAGTTGCTCTGCAGCGCGAGGTGCACGCGGCCGCCGGCCCAGGCCTCGCCGAGCTCGTCGAGGGTCACGGCCACGGGGCTGAAGGCGGTGGCGGGCTTGCTCTGGAAGAAGCCGAAGCCCTTGGCGAGCTCGGCCGGGATCAGGTTGCGCAGGCTGACGTCGTTGGCCAGCATCACGAGGCGGATGCCGTCGAGCGCCTGCTCGGGCGTGGCGCCCATCTTCACGTCGCCGGTGACGACCGCGATCTCGGCCTCGAAATCGATGCCCATGGCCTCGCTGGGCACGACCACGTCGTCGGTCGGGCCGATGAAGTCGTCGCTGCCGCCCTGGTACATCAGCGGGTCCTGATAGAAGCTCTCGGGCACCTCGGCATTGCGCGCCTTGCGCACCAGCTCGACGTGGTTGAGGTAGGCCGAGCCGTCGGCCCACTGGTAGGCGCGCGGCAGCGGCGCCATGCACTGGGCGGGATCGAAGGGAAAGGCATGGCGCGCGCGGCCGGCGTTGAGCGCGGCGTACAGGTCCTGCAGTTGCGGCGCCATGAAACCCCAGTCGTCGAGCACCTGCTGCAGGCGGTGGGCGATGCCGGTGGCGTAGTGGGCGAGCGTGAGGTCGCGCGACACGACGACGAGCTGGCCGTCGCGGGAGCCGTCCTTGAGGGTGGCGAGTTTCATGGTGCGGTGCTGGGAAAAAGGCGACGGGGCGCCGCGCCGGGCCGCGCGCCGCTCCCCTAAACTGGTTGGACGGGCGGCAGTGTACCGAGGTGGCTTCGATGAACCTCGGCGGCGACGCCCACTCCACCTTCCATGCCGACGACCGTCGCTCCGCCGTCCTCCGCCCTGGCGCCCTCCCCGGTGCCCTGGCGGCCTTCGTGGCGGGCGCTGGCGCTGCTGGTCCTGCTGGTGGCGCTCGCGCACATGGCGCTGCTGGGCCTCGCGCCGGCCGGGCTCGGGGCCGAGCCGGTGTCGCCGATCACCAAGTTCAGCACGCGCACCATCGTGATCGCGCCGCCGGTGGCCGAAACGCCCGCGGCGCCGCCACCGGCCGCGACGGCCCCGCCCGCGGCGACCAAGCCGCTGCGGCCGCGCGCGGTGCATGCGCCGCGGCCCAAGCCCGATCCGGTCCCCGCGGCAGCCGCGCCCTCGCCCGACCCCGCGCCCGAGGCCACGGCGCCCAAGGATCCCGAATCGCCCGACCTGGTGGCGCAGGCTGCTTCCGATTCAGGAGCAGCACCCACGCCCGAACCGCCCGCCAGCGCGGCCGTCGCCCCCTCGGCCACGCCGGCCAGCGCCCCCGCCGCCGGCACCGGCGAAGCGACCACCACGATGGCCGGCACCCAGTCGCTGCGCATCCCGGGCTCGGTCACGCTGGATTTCGAGGCCACGGGCCAGATCGGCGCCTCGCCGCAGCGTGGCGTGTTCGGCGAACTGGTGTGGCTGCACGACGGCACCCGCTACGACGGCCGGCTCACGCTCAAGGCCGTCTTCTTCACCCTGCTGAACTGGCGCAGCACCGGCCAGATCGGCCTGTCGGGCCTGGAGCCCGAGCGCTATTCCGAGAGCCGCAAGGCCGAGGTGGCCTCGCATTTCGCGCGCGACCGCGGCGAGGTGGTGTTCAGCAACAACACGCCGCCCGTGCCGCTCCAGCCCGGCGCCCAGGACCGCATGAGCGTGATGATGCAGCTCGGCGGCCTGCTGGCGGCCAGCCCCGAGCGCTACCCGGCCGGCACCCGGATCGCGATCCAGACCGTGGGCGCGCGCGATGCCGACGTCTGGGTGTTCGTGGTCGGCGACGAGGAGAAGCTGAGCCTGCCGGCCGGCGAGTACCTGGCGCGCAAGCTCACGCGCGATCCGCGCAAGCCTTTCGACCGCAAGGTCGAGCTCTGGCTGGCCCCGGCCTACGGCTACCTGCCGGTGCGGATCCGCCAGACCGAGCCGAACGGCGACTTCGCCGACGCCCAATTGCGCAAACCCCTACCCGCCGCACCGGCCGGTTGATGCGAAAAAGCACGCATCCAAACGTTTTAATGGCAACACGACAACCCATCTTGAAACTGGCGCGTTGATTGCTATGTAACCCTCATGAACGCCCTCGACATCCTCACAGGCCCCGCCATGAACATGCTTTACGACTCGGATTCCTTCGTCGTCGTGCACGTACAGCCGAACGAAGGCGAAGTTCCGGCCGAACCCAACGTGCCGGTGCTCGAGCGCCACGGTTTCGAGATCGTCGACAAGCGCTCCGGCAAGGAGCTCTACCTCGACGGTTCCTGGGCCGAGCTGTTCCGCCAGCAGATCGCGGCCTGGCAGCTCAACACGCCGACCCAGGAAGAGGTCGAGGACACGCTCGAAGGCTATGCCGAGCTGGCGCAGACGCCGCTTCTGGTGCACTGAGCCGAGCCCCGTGCCAGTAACGAAGCGCCCCGCGGGGCGCTTTTTCTTTGGGCCTTAGCGGTAAATCCAGCGGAACATCGGCCCCACCAGCAGCAGCACCGCCACCAGCCGGCAGACCTGGAACGCCGTCACCACCGGCACGCCGAGCTGCAGCACCTTGGCCGTGATCGACATCTCGGCGATGCCGCCCGGCGAGGTGCCGAGGATCATGGTCGCCGGATGCAGCCCAGTGGCCCAGGCCAGCAGCCAGGCCACGCCGGCGCACACCACGAGCATGGCCAGCGTGCCCAGCGTCACCGAGCCGAGCCAGCGCGGCGCGGTGTGCAGGAACTCGCGGCTGAAGCGCACGCCCAGGCTGACGGCGATCACCAATTGCGCGGCATTCGACATCCAGCCCGGCACCGCCGACAGCGACAGCCCGGCGACCGTGAAACCCATCGCGACCAGCAGCGCGCCCATGAACCACGGGTTGGTGCGGCCCAGCGCGCGCATCGCCAAACCGCCCGCGCCGGTGGCCACGGCCAGCAGCGCGAGGCCGCCGGGGTTCACCTCGCGCGCGCTCGGCGGGCTGATCTCCAGCCCGTGCAGCCCGCTCCACTGCATCGCGAACGGGATCGTCACCGTCACGATCAGCACGCGCAGGCTGTGGGCCGCGGCCACCAGATCGGTGCGCGCGCCCTGGGCCTCGGCCAGCAGCGTCATCTCCGAGGCGCCGCCGATCGCGCCCGCGAAGTAAGTCGTGGCTCTCATGGAACGCTCCGGCACCTGGGGCATGCGCTGTGCATGCAGGCCGTAGAGCCAGCGGCCGAAGCCCCAGCCCAGCAGCAGCGCCCAGGCGATCGCGAGCACGATCGCCCACCAGACGCTGGCCACCAGCGCGACCACGTGCGGCGTGAAGTACAGGCCCAGCGCGGTGCCGATGGTCCACTGCCCGGCATTGCGCAGCGGCACGTGGCTGGCCATGGGCGCGCCGGCGATCGAGGCCAGCGACACCGCCAGCAGCGGGCCGATCATCCAGGGCAACGGGGTGTGGAGCGCAAGGCAGATCTGGGCCGCCACGAAGGCGAGCAGCAGCGTGGCCAGCACGCGGACCGGGAAGGAAAGGGACACGCGGAACGGACGGACAGGCGGTAGGGGCAAAGGACGGCAGCGCGCGCGGCGCCGTTGCGTAGTATGGCGCGATGTCTTTCGCGCACCGGCCCGTCTCGTCCCTCCTGCTTGCTCTTCTCGGCAGCACCCTCATCGCCGGCTGCGCGGGCTGGCCCGGCGGCGCCGAGGCGCCCGACGCCCCCATCGCGCGCCGCGTCGAGGCCCTGCTGCCCACCGACGCCCTGCTGCTCGGCGAGCAGCACGACGCCCCCGAGCACCATGCGATCGAGCGCGAGACGGTCGAGGCGCTGGCCGCGCGCGGCCGGCTCGCCGCGCTGGCGCTCGAGATGGCCGAGGAAGGCAACGGCACCGCCCACCTGCCGGCCGCGGCCACCGAGGCCCAGGTGCGTACCGCGCTGAGCTGGAACGACAAGGCCTGGCCCTGGGCCGACTACGGTCCGGCCGTGATGGCCGCGGTGCGCGCCGGCGTGCCGGTGGTCGGCGCCAACCTGCCGCGCGCGCGCATGAAGGACGCGATGGCCGACGTCTCGCTCGACGTGCAGCTCAACGGCGAGGCCTACACCGCGCAGCAGGACGCCGTGCGCGAGGGCCACTGCAAGCTGCTGCCCGAATCGCAGATCGTGCCCATGACCCGGATCCAGGTCGGCCGCGACCGCGCCATGGCCCAGGCCATCGTCAAGGCGCGCCAGCCGGGCCGCACCGTGCTGCTGATCGCGGGCGCGGGCCATGTCGACCGCCAGCTCGGCGTGGCGCAGCACCTGCCGAACGAGGTCTCGTTCAAGGCCGTGCGCCTGCTCGCCGCGCCCGCCGGTGCCGACGCGGCATCGGCCGGCTACGACCGCACCTGGCGCACGCCGCCGCTGCCCGAGAAGGACTACTGCGCGGAGCTCCGCAAGTCGATGGGCCCGGCGAAGAAATCCTGAGCGACCCGGACGTGCGAAGGCCGCGGCAGGACGAGTGTCCGGCCGCGGCCTTCGTCTTTCTTCATGCGGCGGGCCCGCGGGCCCGCGCCCGCCTCAGCGCGACAGGATCGACGAGGTCGCCGAGTTGCCGGTGGCCGAGGCCGTGACCTGGTTGCCGGTGGTGCGCAAGGTGCTGCTGCCCACCGGTCCCACCACGCCGACGCCGAAGTTCACCGTCGTCACCGTGGCCGACACCGCGCCGCTGTTGACCTGGTAGTTGCCGACCGCCGCGCTCGCCGTGCCGGTGTTCAGCGCGGTCTGCGTCACGCGGTTGGTCGCGCTGTTGCCGAAGGCCTGCGCGCTCAGCGTGTTGCCGTAGACACCGACGCTGCCGTTGAGCGTGCCCGGGCCGGTCGCGTTGAGCGCCACCTGGTAGCTGGTGTTCGTGCTGGACGCGTTCACCTGCCCGCTGTTGGTCTGGCTGTTGAGCACGCCCACGCTGGCACCGAGGTTGAGCGCCAGCGGCGAGGCCACGAAGCCCACGCTGCCGCTCGGGGCCGCGCCGCCGTAGCTGCCGCCCGCGCTCGAGTCGACCAGGTTGGTGGCCGCGTTGCCGCGCGCCAGCGCCGAGGTGGTGTTGCCGTTGAGGGCCACGCTGCCCGCATTGAGCGGATCGGTGCCCGCGAGCGTCACGCCCGCGGCCGTGACGGCCGACGAGGTCACCACCGCGCTGCTGGTCTGCGCGTTCGACACCCCCACGCTCGCGCCCTGCGTCGCGTCGCCCGCCACCGTGGCGGCGTTGATCGCGCGGTTCGCCGAGGCCTCGGCCAGCGTGCTGTTGTTCGAGATCGTCACCGCGCCGTTGAACAGCCCCGCCGTGTTCGGCACCAGTCGGTCGTCGTTGTAGATCGCGGTGCTGGCGCTGCTGGTGACCGAGGTCGACGCGGCCTGGCGGTTCGCCACCAGGTGGTCGCCCGTGGCCGCCTGCCCGCCCGCCGCCGTTTCCGACAGCGCCACGGCACCCGTGGTCGCAGCCGGCTGCAGGTTGGCGGCCTTCACGTCGAGCGTGTTGGTCGCGTCGTTCATCACGCCCAGCGCCGTGTTGGTGTTGCCCGAGATCCGCACCGACGAGCCCGAGGATGCGGCCGGCGCGAACAGCTCGGCGCTCGAGCTGGCCGCGACCGCCGCCTGGCCGACCTGCGTCGACTGGACCACCGCGCGCGCATCGACGTTGGCGCCCGAGAGCGTCACGCCGTTGACCGTGGTGTTCGAGGCGGCGCGCGCGCTCTGCCGGTTGTCGGACACGCTCAGCGTCGCGCCCTGCACCGCGGCGGTGCCGGCGGTGTCGATGCCGATGCTGCCGGTCGCGATCGCGCCCACCGGGCCGGCGCCCACCTGCACGTTGACCAGCGCATGGTCGGCGCTCGCGAGCACCGCCGAGCCCGCGGCCGCGGTCCCCGCGGAGCCCGCCAGGCCGGTGGCGATGGCGCCGCCCTTCACCTCGATGCTGTTGGTCGACGCATTGCCGGTGGCGGCCGCGCCGGTGGTGTTGCCCTCGAGCGTGGCGCTGCTGTCGATCAGCGCGGTGGTGCCGTTCAGCGTCAGCCGGGTCGTGTTGTTGGCGACCCCGCCCACGGCGGCGCTGCTGGCCTGCGAATTCAGCAGGCCGGTGGTGGCGCCCTGCGACGCACCGCCCGTGAGCGACACCGCATTGCCCGCGCGGTTGCCCGCGGCCTCGGCCAGCGTCTGGTTGCCCGACATCGCGACCGCGCTGTCGACCACGCCCGGGCCGCCCGGCACGGCGCGGTCGTCGTTGTAGATCGCGCTGTCGGCGGTCGCGCTGGCCGAGGTGGCGGCCGACTGCCGGTTCATCAGCGCATGGATGGCGACCGTGCCCCCGTCGCCCGGCCCCGCGGTCTGCAGCACCAGGGTGGGCAGGATCGCGTTGGCCGTGGTGTCGGCCGCGACGGCGATGCGGCTGGTCGCGTCGTTGACCACGGCCAGCGCGCTGTTGGCGTTGCCCGAGATCGTCACCGACGCGCTCGACACCGAAGCCGGCGCGAAGGCCTGCACGAAGGAGCGCGCCTCCACCGCCGCCAGGCTGGCCTGGCCCGACTGCAGCGCCGAGGTGGCCGAGACGCTGCCGGCCGCCAGCGCGATGTCGTTGCTGGCGCTGTTGGCCACCGCCTTCGCGCTCTGGGCGTTGTTCGACACGCTGAGCGTGCTGCCGTTGACCCCCGTGCCCGGCGCGGTGTCGATGCCGAAGGCACCGGCCGCCTTGGACGAGATCGTCGCGGTGCTCAGCATCAGCTGCGCGTTCGACAGCGCATGGTCGCCGAGCGCGCCGGTCAGCACCGCGGCGTTGGCCGCCGCGGCCACCGGCAACACGCCGCCCGTGTCGATGGTGTTGCCCTTCACGTCGATGCCGTTGACGGCCGTGTTGCCGGTGGCCGCGCCGCGCACCGCGTTGCCGTCCACCGAGAGCTGCGAGTCGACGATGCCCTTGCCGCTGACCGCGAGCTGCACCCCGGCCTGGTCGGTCAGCGCGCCGCCCTCGAGCCCGAGCTCGGAAGTGGTCTTGGCGGTGGTGACCTGCAGGTTCTGCACCGCCGTGGTGGTGGCGATGCCGGCCGCGCCGAGCCGCACGCCGTTGACCGCGCTGTTGCTGGTCGCGGCGGCCGCGGTGGTGTTGTTGTCGGCATCGATCTTCGAGTTGCCGACGCCGAAGGCGATCTGAGTCAGCACCTCGGGCCCGCCGCTGCGCGTGGCCGCCACCGTGCCCTGGCCCGACTGCGCGTTCTGCACGCTGAACGAGGCATCGGTGGTCGCGACCCCGCCGGTGACGGTGGCGCCCGAGAGCACGAAGCCCGCCGTGTCGATCGAGGTGGCCGTCACGTCCACCGTGTTGCCGGTGGCGCGGCTGCCGTAGGCCAGGGCCTGGGTGGTGTTGCCGCTGCTCGAGACCGAGGCGTCCTGCAGGCCGCCGCCGACCACCGTGCGCACCACGTTGCCGCCGACCGTGTTGGCCTCGACCTTGGTGTTGGCACCGGCCACCGACTGCACGCTGGTCACGTTGGCGACCGAGGCGAAGTCGCTCGAGGCGATCTGGTTGGCCGCGAGCTTCAGGCCGTTGGCCGCGTCGTTGCCGTAGCTCGCGGCGACGAAGGCGTTGCGGTCGTTGCCGAGGCTGGCCGACGCGACGTCGCCGCTCACCGAGGCCGCGAACGAATTCACGCCGCTGGCCGTGGTGCTCACCGTCGACTGGATCGACTGGCTGCCGAGGATGGCGTAGGAGGCATTCACCGCCGGCTGCGTGGCCAGGCTGTTGTCGAAGGGCAGGTTGTTGCCGAGGTTGGCCGTGATGGTCGAGGCGACGTCCGTGGACGGGTTCACCGTGACGTTGCCGGCCTGCACGCCCAGCGTGCTGGTGGCCGAGTTGCCGTAGGCGATCGCGCGCTGCAGGTTATCGCTGACCGCGGCCGAGCCGCCCGACAGATTGCCGAACACGGCGACGCGGGCCTCGGGCACGCTGAGCACCGCGCCGACCGAGGAGGTGGCATCGTTCATCTGCACGCTGGCGATGCCGGCGCCGGTGCCGACCGCATTGCCCTTGATCGACAGGTCGCTGGTGGCGCCGCTGCCGACCGCCACCGCCTCCTGGCGATTGCCGGTGAGCGACAGCGCGCTGTCGGCCACCGTGGCCGGTCCGTTCGCGACCAGCCAGACCTTGGAGCCGCCGTTGATCGCCGTGACGGTGCTGCCGTTGTAGTTGCCCTGCAGGTTGGTCAGCGTGACGGCGCCGGTGGCCGACACGCGGCCGTCGGCGCTGGTGCCGCCGCCGAGCGCCACCGCATCGCTGCCGAGCGCCACGGTGTTGGCGTCGAGCGCCAGGCCCTGGTTGATCTGGTTGCCGCGCGCCGCGACCGCCGAGCTGTTGTTCGCCACGGTCACGGTGCTGGCCTTCGTCTGGCCGGTGGCATCGCCGGTCTGCACCGCGATGACGCTGCCGCTGGCGACGGCCGACACCGTCGATTCGGTGTTGGCCTGCTGGTTCGAGATGCCCGCCGTGCCCGTGAAGCTGGCCGCGGTGGTGCCGGGCAGGATCGCGCTCGAGGCGATGTTGCCGGTGGCCGCGGCGCTCACGCCGTTGTCCTTGAGCGTGACGCTGCCGCTGTCGATGGACTGCACGCCCGCCAGCACCTGGCCGTTGATGGTCTGTGCCAGCACGCTGGAGCGCAGGTTGCCCTGGCTGTTGAGCACGGCCAGGTCGGCATCGAGGGTGGTGGTGACGGCGGTGCCGCCGTGCACGCTGGCGTTGGCCGGCGTGAGGGGCGGGGTCGCGGCGACCACCGACACGCCGTTCATCACGATGCGGTTGCCCGCGCTGCCGGCGGTGGCCGAGAGCGCCTCGTTGCCGGTGGCGGCGCTCGAGATGGTGTTGCTCTGCACCGAGAGCGAGCCGCGCAGTTCGTTGACCTGGCCCGCCGGCGCGCCGGTGACCAGCGCCTGCACGGTCGAGTTGGTGTTGTCGGCCGCGTGCGTGACCGCCGCGAGGATGCCGTTGCCGTTGGCCTGCAGGTTCGACACCACCGCCGAGCCCGCGAAGCTCGGCGCCGCGCCCGACTGGATCTCGGCCGCGCTGCTCGCGCTGTTGCCCCGCAGCGTGGCCGACAGCGTGTTGCGGTCGAGCGTGGCGCCGGCGATCACGATGTTGCCCGGCAGCGTCGAGGTCAGCGCCAGGTCGATCCTGTTGTTGGTCAGGCCCGCGCCCGAGGCCGGGCCGGTGCCCAGCTGCAGCGAGGTCACGACGATGTTGCCCTGCGCGTCGAACAGCGGCGTGCCGCCCGGGTAGGTCAGCGCCGCACCGCCGGTGATGCCGACGGCGCCGGCCATCGCGCCGCCGGTCACCAGCGAGCTGCCCTTGTTGATCGCGGTCGAGGCCGAGATCGTGTTGTCGGTGGCGGCCGCGCTGCCGCTCGTGAAGTTGTTGAGCTCGACCGCGAGCCTGCTGTTGGCGACGCCGGCGGCGATCGATCCGCTGTTGGTGGCCACGCCCAGCGAGGCCGCGTTGTCGACCGGCGTGGAGGCCGGGCTGCCCGAGGCGGGCTGGATCGCGTTCGCGAAGTCGTTGCCGGCGGCGCTGGCGCCGATCAGGTTGCCGGTGGTGCTGGCCGCGATCGGGTTCGGATTGGCCGGCGTGCCGCTGACCGTGGTGCCGCCGACGGCGCCCGTGATCCCCGCCGTCACGCCGTTGGTGTTGGAGGGCTGCGAGTTCGCCGTCGACGCTCCCGACACCGAGCCGTTGAGCGTGTTGCTCACGGTGGTGTCGGCCGCCTGCGCGGCGCCGGCGGCGAGCAGCGCGACCGCGACCGCGGAACCGATGCGGCTGAGACTGGTGGCGGGCCTGCGGGCGCCCCGATTGCGGATCTTGCGAGCTTTCATGGCGTGACTCCTGGTGTGAAGACGTTGTGGACGAAAGGGACGGACGAACGCAGGGGAACCGGGCCGCCCTCGCAGGCGCGCACGGTTCGCGGGAACGGGGGTGTCAGCTGCCGCGGCCGGGGGCGGCGGCGGGATCGGGGCTGGCGGCGGCCGCGGGGCCGCTCGCGCTGACGGTCTCGGCCGCCTCGGGCACGGCGGCGGTGTCGGCGGCGCCGGCCGGAGCGACCGCGCTGTCGCCCGCCGGTGCCGGCGCGGGCGCGACGGAGGCGCTGGGCGTGGGCGCGACCGTGGCGGCACCCTGCGGCGCGGCGGGCGCCGGCCCGTTGCCCACCACCGGCGCGCCGATGCGCAGCTTCGCGATCTCCTGCAGCCCGGGGCCGTCGCGGTGGATCGAGGTGTCGGCCGCGTCGGGCCGCCACAGCACCGTGATCGCGCCCGGCGGAATGCCGCGGTTGGCCAGCGCCGAGGTCACGGCGGCGATGCGCTGGTCGATCAGCTCGTCACGCTTGCGCGCATCCCAGTTCTCGGTGTCGCGCGCCACCAGCACGATGTCGGTGGCGCCCTTCTTCGCGGCGCCCGCGACCTGGTCGATCTGCGCCAGCGCGCTGCCGCCTAGCGTGGTGGCGCCGAAGTCGAAGGCCACCTGCAGCGCCGCGCCGGTCAGCCGCGCGCCGCCCGTGCCCGCGGCGTTGACGGCCACGCCCGGGCTCGCTTGCACCACCGGCGGCGCCGCACCGCCGGCCGCGCCGGCATCCGCCGGGTTCTGCACCTTGCGCAGCTGCTCGGCCGGCACCAGCGGGATCTGCTCGCCGCCGCCGGGACGCAGGGTCATGCAGGGCCGGTGGTCGACCTGCGTGACCGCGGCCATCAGCCGCACCACGCCCTCCTCGAGCGCGGCGCGCACGCCCATCTGCACCGGCTCCTGGCCCTTGGCGCCGATGTCGACGTCGTAGAGCCGGCTGCCGAAGAAGCGGAACACGTTGAGCCCGACCTCGTAGCCGTTGAACTGCTTGGTGAGGCTCACCGTGCGCACCACCATCAGCGAGCGCGTGTCGACGATGCGCAGGTCCACGCCGACCGACTGGG
The DNA here is from genome assembly GCF_059415325.1 of Variovorax sp. GW821-FHT10D07. Classification (NCBI taxonomy): domain Bacteria; kingdom Pseudomonadati; phylum Pseudomonadota; class Betaproteobacteria; order Burkholderiales; family Comamonadaceae; genus Variovorax; species Variovorax sp. GW821-FHT10D07. The sequence goes on from NZ_JBWKMZ010000016.1 coordinate 26,175, forward strand.
TGAAGGTGCGCGCCTTCACGCCGACCTGGTTCACCGCCACCTCGGCACCGCCCGAGTTGATGTTGTAGTTGAGCTCGGTGATGCCGCCGACGATGAAGTAGTCGGACTTGTTGATCGTGCCGCCGAAGTACGGCAGCCACGGCACCACCTGCGCGCCGCCGCCCGGCCCGCCGCCGAGCTGGTGCGTGCGGCCGTCGCCGAGCTGGCGCCGGTCGGCGTAGGCCAGCTCGCGCTCGGCGATCACCGGGTCGAAGCGCTCGGCGATGCGCACCGCGCCGCCGAGCTTGCCGAGCGCCGAATAGACCATCAGCGCGCCGCCCTGCGTGATCGCATTGCCCTCGTTGATGCTGTACTTGCCGGTGTAGTCCTTCACGTCGCCCACGCCGATCACTACCTCGGGCCGGCGCGTGGCCGCGATGTGGTCGGCGAAGCAGGCCAGCACCGGTTCCATCGGCGTGACGTTGTCGCGCACCGAGGGGCCGAGCACCACCGGCGCCTCGTTGGGCGCGAAGCGCTGCTGCGGCGCCGAGGTGCAGCCGGCCAGCACCAGCGCGCCGGCCAGCGGCGCCGCGAGAAAGACCGCCCGGCGGGCGTGGGGCGAGATGCAGTGCATGGCGCCCCCGTTCAGTTGAGCACGCCGAAGGCGCAGGCGGCGCTGCCGTTCACCCCCGCCGTCTGCGCACCGGTGTTGCCCTGGGCCGAGTTCAGCGCCTGCCAGGCCGCGCCCTGCACTTGCGTGCTGGTGCCGCCGACCACCGCCGAGCCCACCGTGCCCGCGTTGGCCTGGTTGGTGCCCACCACCGCGGCGCCGAGCGTGCCGACCGCGCTGTTGCTGTCGTTGCCCGTGGCGCCCGAGCGCGCCCCGGCATTCGCGGGCGAGTTGGCGACCGTGCTGTTGTTGCCGTCGTTGCCGGTCGAGGTCGCCGAGACGTTGCAGTTGTACTGGCGCCCGACCGTGGTGTTGTAGACCGGCGCCGCGTAGTAGCCGCTCTTCTGCTTGCGGATCATGTCCTGCACCGCGGCCTGGTTGACCTTGTCGGTGCTGGTCTGGAACTGCCAGGCGGCGTTCTCGCCGACGTTGTTGGCCTGCGCGCGCGGCGCCGCCACCAGGAGCAGCGCCACCACCAGGGCCACGTGCACCGTGGCGGCCCAGGGCGCACCACGACGACGATCGGAGCACCGGGATACGGCGGCACGGGATGCACGAGGCATGGCAGCTCCTTTCAGGAGGAAGAGCACTTAAACGAAAAGTGCTACTTCTTTGTAAAGAGGATGCTATGGATCGGGCAGGTGGGCTGGCTATTCCGGAAACCAGTAGTACCTATGAGTACAAACCAGCGGTGATTACTGGATGGCCGGACAGTGCGGCCGCCCCGATCCTGTGCGCCGCACAGCGGTCCGATCGGGGCTCGCGCCCCCGTGGCGGGGGCGCGTCCGCGGCCCGTTGCGGACCGCGGTGGGGCCTGCGATCAGGCGTGCGCCTTGATCGCGTCCGCCAGCGTGTTCACCAGCGTGTCGATGTGCGACTTCTCGACGATGTACGGCGGCGCGATCACCAGCACGTCGCCCGCGGGGCGCACCAGCGCGCCCTTGTGGAAGCAGTCGAGGAAGATGTCGTAGGCGCGCTTGCCGGGCGCGCCCGCGATCGGCGCCAGCTCGACCGCCGCGGCCAGGCCGAGGCTGCGGATGCCGATCACGTTGGGCAGGCCCTTGAAGGTGCTGTGGAAGGCGTCGCCCAGCAGCTTGCCCATCTCGCCGGCGCGCGGGAACAGGCTTTCCTTCTCGAACAGCTCGAGCGTGGCGATCGCCGCGGCGCAGGCCACCGGGTGGCCCGAGTAGGTGTAGCCGTGGAAGAACTCGACCACGTGCTCGGGCGCATCGGTCTTCATCATCGCGTCGTAGAGCTTGTCGCGGCAGATCACGCCGCCCAGCGGGATCACGCCGTTGGTCACGCACTTGGCGAAGTTCAGCATGTCGGGCACCACGCCGAAGTAGTCCGACGCGAAGTTGGTGCCCATGCGGCCGAAGCCTGTGATGACCTCGTCGAAGATCAGCAGGATGCCGTGCTTGTCGCAGATCTCGCGCAGGCGCTTAAGGTAGCCCTGCGGCGGCAGGTACCAGCCGGCCGAACCGGCCACCGGCTCGACGATGATCGCGGCCACGTTGCTCGGGTCGTGCAGCGGCAGGATGCGGGTCTCGAGCTCGACCAGCGGGTCCTCGGCCCACACCGGTTCCTGGTTGTGGATGTAGGCGTTGTTGACCGGGTCGTGGATGAAGCGCATGTGGTCCACGCGCGGCAGGAAGGCCGAGCCGAACACCTTGCGGTTGCCCGGGATGCCGCCCACCGACATGCCGCCGAAGCCCACGCCGTGGTAGCCGCGCTCGCGGCCGATGAAGACGTTGCGGTGGCCCTCGCCGCGCGCGCGGTGGTAGGCCAGCGCCACCTTCATCGAGGTGTCGGCGGCCTCGCTGCCGGAGTTGCAGAACAGCACCTTGTTGAGGTCGCCGGGGGCCAGCGCGGCGATCATCTCGGCCGCGCGGAAGGCCTTGTCGTTGCTGATCTGGAAGGCGGTGGCGTAGTCGAGCGTGTCGAGCTGCTGCTTGATCGCCTCGTTGATCGGCTTGCGGTTGTGGCCCGCGCCCACGCACCACAGCGACGAGATGCCGTCGATCACCTTGCGGCCGTCGTGGGTGGTGAACTCCATCCCGTCGGCCGCCACGAAGACCCGCGGGTCCTTCTTGAAATGGCGGTTCGGGGTGAAGGGCAACCACTGGTTGTCCATGTTGAAGTCCTGGTAGGCCATGCGCGTGCTCCTGTGTGTCTCGTCGGAATGTGGAAGGTCCCGCCGCCGAACGGCCGGCGCCCCCGGGAAAAGGGACGTGGCGGACGGGGAGAACGGCATTCTGGCACCCCTGCGACAATCACGCCCCTGACCATGACCACCACCCCTGCCTACATCCTCACCCTCTCCTGCCCCGACCGTACGGGCATCGTGCATGCCGTCTCGGGCTTCCTGCTGGAGCGCGGCGGCAACATCGAAGAGGCCGCCCAGTACAACGACCACGACACGGGCCTGTTCTTCATGCGCGTGCGCTTCGCCTGCGCCGAGCACGGCGAGGCCGCGCTGCGCGAGCAGCTCGCCGCCTTCGCCCAGGGCTTCGGCATGACCTTGCAATTGCAGGCCGCCGCCCAGCCGATGAAGACGGTGATCCTGGTCAGCAAGGAAGGCCACTGCCTCAACGACCTGCTGTTCCGCTGGAAGAGCGGCCTGCTGGCCATCGACGTGCGCGCGATCGTCTCGAACCACCGCGACTTCTACCAGCTGGCCGCCAGCTACAACGTGCCCTTCCACCACATCCCGGTGACGGCCGCGACCAAGGCGCAGGCCGAGGCGAAACAGCTCGAGATCATCGAGGCCGAGGGCGCCGAGCTCGTGGTGCTGGCGCGCTACATGCAGATCCTCAGCAACGGCCTGTGCCAGAGCCTGGCCGGCCGCGCGATCAACATCCACCATTCGTTCCTGCCGAGCTTCAAGGGCGCCAAGCCCTACTACCAGGCGCACGACCGCGGCGTGAAGCTGATCGGCGCCACCGCCCACTACGTGACGGCCGACCTCGACGAGGGCCCGATCATCGAGCAGGACGTGGCGCGCGCCGACCACACCGACACCGTCGAGGACCTCACGGCCCGCGGCCGCGACACCGAGAGCCAGGTGCTGGCGCGCGCGGTGAAGTGGCACAGCGAGCACCGCGTGCTGCTCAACGGGCACCGCACCGTCGTGTTCCGCTGAGCGAGCGTCGCCCGGAAAGAACAAAGCCCCCGGGGCGGCCTTTGCAGGTCGCCCCGGGGGCTTTTTCATGCCGGCCGCGTCAGTTGCGGTTCGGGTTGTTCGGGCGGCGGTCGTAGCGGTTGGGCACGCCGTCGCCGTCGCGGTCCCAGCGGCCGGCGCTGTAGGCCCAGCGGCCGCCCTCCTGGCGCCATTCGGGCGCGCGGTAGGCATAGCCCGGGCGGGCCCGCACCCAGACGCCGTTGGTCCAGACATGGCGGCCGCCGCGCCACTCGTAGTGGCCCGGTGCCCAGACATAGCCGCGGCGCGGCGGCGGCACCCGCTCGTAGCGCGGCGGCGGCGGCGGCACCTGGATCATGACCACCGGCTGCGCCTGGGCGGCCGTCGGCAGCGTGAGCGCGCCCACCGAGAACAGCGAGGTGGCGGCGACGGAAAAAGCGATGGCTGCGAGTCTTTTCATGGCAAGGCTCCATGAGTTGTTGGAGGAGCCTTCATGCTGCCGGTGCCTTGTGAACCGCCTGTAAGCGCCGCGCGAAATCTTGTGTAGAGCTGTGACGCGGCGCCCGGCGCGCCGCCTGCAGGTGGTGGCCGACGCGCGTAGGCCTATTCCCGCAATTCCTGCAGATCGACCGCGCCGGCCATCGCCGCGAGGCCCGCGGCATTGGGATGCAGGTGGTCGCCGCTGTCGTAGGCCGGCAGCAGTGCCAGCGGCTGCGCCGGGTTGCGCACCGCGGCGTCGAAATCGACCACCGCGTCCACGTCCTGCCGGCCGCGGATCCAGCGGTTGACCGCGCCGCGCAGCGCCTCGGTATGCTCGTTCCAGTACGACGAGCCGCCGAACGGCGGGATCGTGCCCAGCAGCACCTTCAGGCCCTTCTCGCGCGCCTGCCGCACCAGCTGCTGCAGCCCGGCCTGCAACTGCTCGGGCGTGGGGATTTCGCTCGCCGGCACCACCTGCCCGGGCGCGCCGATGAAGGCGGTGCGGCCGATGTCGTTGGTGCCCATCAGCACGATCACGTGCGTGACGCCGCTCTGGCCCAGCACGTCGGCGCCGAAGCGCGCGAGGCCGCTCTGCCCCGCGCCGCCGTAGAGCAGCCGGTTGCCGCCGATGCCGACGTTGAGCACCGCCACCTCGCGCGGGGCGCCCGGGCCCGGGCTCTTGCGCAGCAGCGTGGCCAGTTGCTGCGGGTACGAATTGCCACCGCCGTCGCCGTCGAGCCCGCCCGCGGTGATCGAATCGCCGAAGGCCACCACCGTGCGGATCGCGCGCGCGGCCCAGACGTCCACGCCCGTCACGAAGGCATTGACCGGCACCCGCTGCGCATCGGGCAGGCGCGGCGCCGACACCGCGTTGCCGTTCGACATCCAGGTCGCGTTGCTCGGCTGCAGGTGCACCGTCGACAGCGGCGTGGAACGCTCGAAGTAGCTGCTGACCACCAGCGTCTGGCCGGCCTCGACCGCGAAGTCGATGCCGTCGCTCCAGGCATCGGCGCCCGGTGCGATCGTGATGCCCGGGCGGCCCTCGAAGCGCAAGGGCTGCAGCGAGGCTGGCGAGATCGCGCCGCCACCCGTGCCGCGCGCCACGCTCGCGGCGCTCACGGCCAGGGGCGCGGTGCCGAAGCGGTTGGAGAAGCGAACGCGCAGACGCGACCCGCCCACGCTGGGCTGCAGCTGCTGGCGCAGCGTGAGGCCAGGGAAGGCGCGGTCCTCGGGCGCCACCGGTGGCGGCGTGCCCAGCGGCGAGAGCTGGCGGAAATCCAGCGGCGCGGCGGCCCAGCTGCCGACCCAGTGCTCACCGGCGATCGGGGCAGCGGGCGCACCCGAGGGGGTCGCGGCGTGCGCGACGGCGGCGAACAGCGCCAGGCACAGCATGCCCGTCGCCAGCTTGGCGCCGATCCCGGCGAATCGATATGAAACCAGCGTCATGCCCCTCGCGCAAAAGCGCCAAAGTGTACGGAGCCACCGTGTCACTTCGCGCGGCAGGGTCTGCCGCCTGGTTACCAGGTGTCTACGTAGGGCGCCGGCGCCTCGTGGGGACGCGTGGCCGAGGCCAGCCCGCGCACCAGCCAGTCGCGCGTCTGCGCGGGATCGATCACGGCGTCGATCTCCAGCGTCTGCGCCATGTGGATCGCCTCGCCGTTCTCGTACTGCTGCGCCACCAGCTGCTTGAACAGCGCATCGCGCTCGGCCCCTTCGGCCGCCGCGGCGAGCTCCTTGCGGAAGCCCAGCCGCACCGCGCCCTCGAGTCCCATCGCGCCGAACTCGCCCGTGGGCCAGGCCACGGTGAACACCGGCGCGTCGAAGCCGCCGGCCGTCATCGCCTGCGCGCCCAGGCCGTAGCCCTTGCGCAGCACCACCGCGAAGAAGGGCACGCGCAGGTGCGAGGCCACCATGAACATGCGGCAGACATGGCGCACCTGCGCCTGCGCCTCGATCTCGGGACCGACCATGAAGCCCGGCGTGTCGCACAGCGAGACGATCGGCAGGCCGTGCGCATTGCACAGCTGCATGAAGCGCGCCGACTTGTCGGCCGCCTCCACGTCGATCGCGCCGCCCAGGTGGTGCGGGTTGTTGGCCATCAGGCCCACGGGCTTGCCCTCGATGCGCGCCAGCGCCGTCACGATGCCCGCGCCGAAGCCCGCGCGCAGCTCGAGCAGCGAGCCGGTGTCGGCCACGCCGCGCATCGCGGCGCGCACGTCGTACACGCGCAGCCGGTTCTCGGGCACCACGTGGCGCAAGGCGCGCGGGTCGGCGCACTGCCAGTCGGCGACCGGCCCCTGGAAGTACGACAGGTACTGCTTCGCGGCCGCGACCGCCGCGGCCTCGTCCTCCACCAGGATGTCGATCACGCCGTTGCGCGACTGCACGCTGCTCGGCCCGATCTGCTCGGGCGCGAAGGTGCCGAGGCCGCCGCCCTCGATCATCGCGGGGCCGCTCATGCCGATGTTGCTGCCCTTCGTCGCGATGATCACGTCGGCGCAGCCCAGCAAGGCTGCATTGCCCGCGAAGCAGCGGCCATGCACGATGCCGACCACCGGCACCTTGCCCGAGAGGGCGGCGAACTGGCTGAAGGTGTGGTTGTTGAGGCCCGCGACGATCGGCATGTCGGTGTCGCCGGGCCGGCCGCCGCCGCCCTCGGCGAACAGCACCACCGGCAGCCGCAGCTGGTGCGCCACCGCGAGCAGCCGGTCGGTCTTGTGGTGGTTGCGCATGCCCTGCGTGCCGGCCAGCACCGTGTAGTCGTAGGCGAGCACGGCGCAGCGCGACTGCTCGGGGCCGAACTGCCTCGCGTTGATGCTGCCGATGCCGGTCACCATGCCGTCTGCCGGCGTGTTCGCGACCAGGTCCTCGAGCGTGCGGCGGCGCGTCTGCGCCGCGATGGCGAGCGCGCCGTACTCGATGAAGTTGCCGGGATCGGCCGCGCTGTCGCAGAGGTCGGCGATGTTCTCGCGCGCGGTGCGCCCGCCCTGCGCATGGCGCTTGTCGACGGCGGCCCGGCGGTTCTCGTCGAGCGTGAACGCATGGCGGTCGATGACCTTCTTCAGGTCGGGCCGGATCGCGTCGAGGTCGTGCGCGGCGCGCGCCTCGGTGTCCACGGCCTGCGCGTCGACCGCCTCCAGCCGCAGCAGCGACTGGCCCTCGACCAGGTAGTCGCCCGGCGCGGCCAGCAGCGCCACCACGCGGCCCGCGGTCGGCGCATGCAGCAGGTGCTCCATCTTCATGGCCTCGAGCACGCCGAGCTGCGCGCCCGCGGGCAGCACGTCGCCGACCGCGACCTCGAACTGCACCAGCTTCGCGGGCATCGGGGCCTTGACCGTGAGGCCATCGTCGGCGTCATCGATCGTGGAGGCCGCGGCTTGCGCGACGACTGGCGTTGTCTCCTTCGCGCGCTTCTCGAGCGACGCCGCGGCCGCCAGCAGATCGCCCAGGTGCGCCTCGACGAAGCGCGTGTGCACGGCCTGGGTCGCGAACTCGGGCCGCGCGGCGATCGCGCGCAGCAGCGGCAGGTTGGTGGCGATGCCCTCGATGCGGCACTCGTCGAGCGCACGCAGCGAGCGGCGCAGCGCATCGGCGAAGCGCGCCGAGGGCGCATGCACGATCAGCTTGGCCAGCAGCGTGTCGTAGTGCGGCGAAGGCGCGAGGCCCGCATAGCCATGCGTGTCGACGCGCACGCCGGGCCCGGCGGGCAGCTCGAAGCGCGCCAGCGTGCCGCCCGAGGGCCGCGCCTGGCCCTGCGCATCGAGGGTCTCGGCATTGATGCGCCACTGCAGCGCGAAGCCGCGCTGCGCCGCGGTGCGGTCGGCCTCGATGCCGAGCGCGGCCAGCGATTCACCGGCCGCCACCGCGATCTGCAGCTGCACCAGGTCGAGCCCGGTCACGGCCTCGGTCACCGTGTGCTCGACCTGCAGCCGCGGATTGGCCTCGATGAAGACATAGGGCAGCGTGGCCGAGGCCGCGTCGACCAGGAACTCGAAGGTGCCGAGCCCGCGGTAGCCCACGGCCCGCGCCATGCGCAGCGCGGCCTGCGTGAGCTGCGCGCGCAGCGCCTCGGGCAGCGAGGGACTGGGCGCGATCTCGACCAGCTTCTGGAAGCGCCGCTGCAGGGTGCACTCGCGCTCGCCGAGGCTGGCCACGGCCTGGCCGTCGCCGAGCACCTGCACCTCGATGTGGCGCGCATCGCGCATCAGCCGCTCGACGTACACGCCCTCGATGCCGAAGGCCGCGCGCGCTTCCGACATGCAGCGCGCATGCGCCTCGGCCAGTTCGCCCGCCTCGTGCACCGCGCGCATGCCGCGCCCGCCGCCGCCGCCGATGGCCTTGACCATCACGCCCGCGCCCTGCGCCTGCTGCTCGGCGAAGAAGGCCTGCGCCTGCGCGAGCGTCACCGCGCCCGCGCTGCCGGGCATCACGGGCACCTCGCAGCGCGTGGCCAGTTCGCGCGCGCGCGCCTTGTCGCCGAACAGCGCGAGCTGCTCGGGCGTGGGCCCGATGAAGATAAGGCCCGCATCGGCGCAGGCCTGCGCGAAGTCGGCGCGCTCGCTGAGGAAGCCGTAGCCCGGATGCACCGCGTCGCAGCCCTGCGCCTTCGCGACCGCGATCAGCGCGCCGATGTCGAGGTAGGCCGCGGGCCCGGTCGCGTCGAGCGCGAGCGCCACGTCGGCCAGCTGCACGTGGAGGGCCGAGGCATCGTCGCGCGCATGCACGGCCACGCTGGCGATGCCGAGGTCGCGCAGGGCGCGCACCAGGCGCACGGCGATCTCGCCGCGGTTGGCAATCAGGACTTTGGAAAACACGCGGGGTCTTTCAGTTCTTGTCTTTGAGCAGCCGGCGCAGCACTTTGCCGGCGCCGGTGGTGGGCAATGCATCGATGAAGCTCACGGAGCGCGGCGCCTTGTAGCTCGCCATGTTCTCGCGCGACCAGGCGATCAGCGCCTCGGCCGCGATCTCGGCGCCGGGCTTGCGCACCACGAAGGCCTTGACCACCTCGCCTTTCTCGGGATCGGGCTGCGCGATCACGGCGGCCTGCGCCACCGCCGGATGCTTGATCAGGATGGTCTCGACCTCCTCGGGGAACACGCTGTAGCCCGAGACCTTGATCATCTCCTTGAAGCGGCCGATGAAGGTCAGGTAGCCGTCGGCATCGAGCTTGCCCATGTCGCCCGTGTGCACCCAGCCGTCGCGCAGCGTGGCGGCCGTGGCCTCGGGCTTGTTCCAGTAGCCCTTGAAGGAGCCCGGGCTGGTCAGCACGATCTCGCCGACCTCGCCGGTGGGCATGTCGGCCTGCGTGTCGGTGTCGACGATGCGGATCGTGACGCCCGGCACCGCCACGCCCTGCGTGCCCCAGCGCGGCGCATGGCGCGGCGTGTAGGTATCGCAGGTGTGGGTTTCGCTCAGGCCGTAGGCGGCCTCGAAGGAGGTGCAGTTCGGCGCATGCGAACGCCACTGCGCGGCCAGCGGCTCGGTAAAGGCGATGCCGAAGCTGGTGACCGGGTTCATGCGCAGGCTCGCGAGGTCGAAGCCCGCGATGTCGGGCAGCTGCATGCAGGCCACGTTCATCGGCGCGATGCTGTACCACCAGCTCACGCGGTGGTGCGCAATGGCCTGCAGCGCCGCGCGCGGATCGAAGCGGTGCAGCAGCACCGAGGCCGCGCCCGTGAGCACCGGCACGTTGACGCCCATCAGCATGCCGGCGATGTGATACAGCGGCGCGATCGACAGCAGCACGTCGTCGGGCCCGACGCCGTTGCAGTCGGCCGCGGCGCGGGTCTTGAACAGCGCATTGCCGTAGCTGAGCATCGCGCCCTTGGGCAGGCCGGTGGTGCCCGAGGTGTAGGTCATCAGCGCGACGTCGTCCATGGCGATCGCCACCGGCCGCGGCTTCGCATCGGCGTTCATGACGGCGAGGAAGTCCTCGCAGCCCGCGGGCACCGTGCGTTCCGTGTTGCGCTCGGCCACGAGTTCGGCCGGCAGGTCGAGCGCGGGCGTCTCAGGCAAGAGGTCGGCGTAGTGCACGACGAACACGTGTTCGAGCGCGCTGTCGGGCTTCACCTTCTCGACCACCGGCAGCAGCGGCGCGGCCGCGACGATCACGCGCGCCTTCAGGTCGTTGACCTGGTAGGCGAGCTCGTGCTCCTTGTTGAGCGGGCCGCTGGGGCAGACGATGGCGCCGATCTTCTGGATGCCGAAGTGCGCCACCAGGTACTGCGGGCAGTTGTTGAGGAACAGCACCACCGGCTCGCCCTTGCGCACGCCCAGGGCCTGCAGCCGCGCGGCGAAGGCATCGCTCGCGCGGTCGAGTTCATGCCAGCTCATCGCATGACCGTACCAGTGGCAGGCCGGATGCCCGCCGCGCTCGCGCGCATGGGCGCGCAGGTACTCGTGCAGCGGCTGTTGCGCGCGCGGCGGGAGCGCGCGCAGCAAGGGTTCGTCGGTTGTCTCCATGGCGTCACTTTCTCAGGGTTATCGATAGCCGCTCGCGCCTGGCGGGCGCTTGCCATCGCCGGATGGTGCACGAACAATCCTACCCATGGGTATAACTTCCGCGACACGGCACAAACCCTCTGGGCGCAAGGCGCGCGCGGAGCAGGATGATCCCCCACGCGTGCCAGGCATGCAGGGCATGCACGAGGCGCATGCGACGGAGGCCACGGCCCTCACGGCGCGCCCCGACCTGCCGCAGGGCACCGGCCGCCAGCGCGCCGCCACGCAGGGCACCGACCTGCAGCGCGAGCGCATCCTGCAGGCCGCCACGCAGCTGTTCGCGGCGCAGGGCTACGCCAACACCACCATGGCGCAGATCGTGCGCGCGCTCGGTGTCACGAAGCCCTTCGTCTACTACTACTTCCGCGACAAGCAGGAGATCTTCGAGACCATCTCGTGGCGCCCCGCGGTCGACTGCTTCACCGCACTCGACTTCGCGGCCGACGATCCGCGCCGCGCGAGCGAGAAGGTGCTCGAGGGCATCGAGCGGCTGATCCGCGCCACCGTGGCGCACCATCCGGCCGCCTTCTTCCCCTACCGCGAACCGCAGGTCTACCGACCCGAATACCTGGCCGCGCAGAAGAAGCTCGCGCACCACTTCTACGACCTGCTGTGCCCGCTGCTCGAACAGGCGCGGCGCGACGGCGACCTCGATTTCGACGAGACCAAGATCACCGCGCTCGCGGCCTGCAGCCTGCCGGGCTTCCTCTACAGCTGGTACCGCCCGGGCGGACGGCTCTCGCCCGACGAGGTGGTGGCCGAGCTCACGAAGCTCGCGAGCCGCGTGATCGGGCTGCGCAGCGGCCACTGACCACCCATCCCAGGAGACACACCATGAAGTTCCACCCGGCGCCCTTGGCGCGGATCGCGCTCGCCTGCCTGATCGCCACCGGTGCCGCCGGCACCGCGCAGGCCCAGCAGACCTACAAGCTCGCCTACATCGACCCGCTCTCGGGCCCCTTCGCCAATGTCGGCGAATTGATGCTGATGCACACGCAGTACGCGATCGAGGAGATCAACGCGAAGGGCGGCGTGCTCGGCGGCACCAAGCTGCAGCTGCTGCAGTTCGACAGCAAGCTCTCGGCGCAGGAGAGCCAGAGCGCGCTGCAGGCCGCGATCGACCAGGGCGCCAAGGCCATCGTGACCGGCGGCTCGGGCTCCTCGGTGGTGACGGCGCTGGTGCAGGCGGTGGCGCGCTGGAACCAGCGCAACCCGGGCAAGGAGCTGCTGGTGCTCAACCACTCGTCGATCGATCCCGAGATGACCGGCAAGGCCTGCAGCTTCTGGCACTTCCAGACCGAGGCCGACACGGCGATGAAGATGAAGGCGCTGGCCAACTACATCAAGAAGACGCCCGAGGTGAAGAAGGTCTACCTGCTGAACCAGGACTATGCGCACGGCAAGCAGTGGGCCAGCTACGGCCGCCAGCTCGTGGGCCTGGCGCGGCCCGACATCCAGTTCGTGGGCGAGGCGCTGCATCCGATCGGCCGGGTCAAGGACTTCTCGCCCTACATCGCCAACATCAAGCAGAGCGGCGCCGACTCGGTCATCACCGGCAACTGGGGCCAGGACATGACGCTGCTGCTCAAGGCCGCGGGCGATGCCGGCTACGACCTGCGCTACTTCAACCACAGCGCGGGCTCGGTGCCGGGCACGGTCACGGCGGTGTCGCAGGCGAAGCTGGGCCAGCTCACATGGGTCGCCGAATGGCATCCGGGCCAGGCCGGTACGCCGAAGGTCGATGCGCTGGCCAAGGCCTACAAGGCCAAGACCGGCAAGGACTTCCTCGCGCCGCGCATCGACATGACGCCGCGCCTGCTCGCGGCCGCGATCGAGAAGGCCGCGAGCACCGACACCGTGAAGGTGGCGCGCGCGCTCGAGGACCTGAGCTACGACTCGGTGGTCGGCCCGGTGCGCATGCGCGGCGAGGACCACCAGCTGCTGCTGCCGCAGGTGGTCAACACCATCGCGCCGGTCGACGGCAAGGCCGTGAAGCTGGGCTGGGAAGGCACGAACTACGGCTTCCGCACCGACGCGGTCTACAGCGGTAACGAACTGGCACAGGGCACCGACTGCAAGATGGTCCGGCCTTGAACGTTCAGCCGATGCGCGCGATGGTCGTGCCCGCCACCACCGGCGCCGCGCCCGCGGCCAGCCGCGCGAGCCGGCCCGCGCGGTGGGCCACGACCTGCACCTCCATCTTCATCGCTTCCATCACCGCGATCGGATCGCCCTGCGCGACCAGCGCGCCCTCGTCCACGGTCCACGCCTGAAGCGTGCCGGTGATGGGCGCGGCCACGGCGGCGGGGTCGGCGGCCTCCTCGGACTGCGGCGATGACGATGGCGCGGCGGGCGCATCACCGATGCCGCGCAGCAGCGCCGGCGGCAGGCCCAGCGTCACGCGCCGGCCGTCGATCTCCACCGCCGCGCGCAGCAGCGCGGCATCGCGCACGGGCTCGGCGCGCACGGCCGCGGCCAGCGGCTGCGCGAAGTCGGTCTCGATCCAGCGCGTGTGGACCCTGAAGCCGTCCTCGGCCACGAAGTCGGGCGCCTCGACCACGGCGCGGTGGAACGGCAGCACCGAGGCCACACCCTCGATGCGGAACTCGCGCAGCGCGCGGCGCGCGCGCGCCATCGCCTGGGCGCGCGTGGCGCCGGTGACGACCAGCTTGGCCATCAGCGAATCGAAGCTGCCCGGCACGCTCGAGCCCGAGGCCACGCCGGTGTCGACGCGCACGCCGGGCCCCGAGGGCGGCTCGAACAGGCGCACCGGCCCGGGCGTGGGCAGGAAGCCGCGGCCCGGGTCCTCGGCGTTGATGCGGAACTCGAAGGCATGGCCGCGCGGCGCGGGTGTCTCGCTGACCGACAGCGGCAGCCCGTCGGCGATGCGCAGCTGCTCGACCACGAGGTCGATGCCGGTGGTTTCCTCGGTCACCGGATGCTCGACCTGCAGCCGCGTGTTGACCTCGAGGAAGGAGATCGCGCCCGTGGGCCCGAGCAGGAACTCGACCGTGCCGGCGCCGACATAGCCGGCACGCGCGCAGATGTCGTGCGCGGCGCGGTGGATGCGCTCGCGCTGCGCGTCGCTCAGGAAGGGCGCGGGCGCCTCCTCCACCAGCTTCTGGTTGCGCCGCTGCAGCGAGCAGTCGCGCGTGCCGAGCACCACCACGCGGCCGTGCGTGTCGGCGATCACCTGCGCCTCGACATGGCGCGGCCGGTCGAGGAACTGCTCGACGAAGCACTCGCCGCGGCCGAAGGCGGTGACGGCCTCGCGCACCGCCGATTCGTAGAGCTCGGCCACCTCGTCGAGCCGCCACGCGACCTTGAGGCCGCGGCCGCCGCCGCCGAAGGCCGCCTTGATCGCGATCGGCAGGCCGTGCGCCTCGGCGAAGGCCAGCACCTCCTGCGCGTCGCGCACCGGCGCCGGCGTGCCGGCCACCAGCGGCGCGCCGACCTCGAGCGCGATGCGGCGCGCCTGCACCTTGTCGCCCAGTGCCTCGATGGCCGAAGGCGGCGGCCCGATCCAGCACAGGCCGGCCTCGATCACGGCGCGCGCGAAGGCCGCGCTCTCCGAGAGGAAGCCGTAGCCCGGATGCACCGCGTCGGCGCCGCTGCGCGCGGCCGCGGCCAGCAGCTTGTCGATGGCCAGGTAGGTGTCGGCCGGGCGCGTGCCCTCGAGCGCATGGGCCTCGTCGGCCACGCGCGTGTGCAGCGCATCGAAATCGGCGTCGGCATAGACGGCCACCGAGCGCACGCCGTAGTCGGCGCAGGCGCGCGCGATGCGCACGGCGATCTCGCCGCGGTTGGCGATCAGGACTTTCTTCATGGCGTGTCGGAGGAAGGAGCGGGAAGGCAGTGCGCGTCGAAGGCGCGCACCGGGTTGAAACGCAGGCGCGCGCCGACCGGGATCTGGCCGGCGCGATCGAGGTGGTGGGTGGCGACGGCGCCGATCACCGGGTAGCCGCCGGTCAGCGGATGGTCGGCGAGGAACAGCACGGGCTGGCCGCTCGGCGGCACCTGGATCGCGCCGAGCGCGGTGCCTTCGCTGGGCAGCTCGGCGGTGTCGAGACGCGCCAGCGGTGTCTCGCCCGCGAGCCGCAGGCCGACGCGGTTGGACTGCGGCGTGACGGTCCAGCGCTGGCTCGCGAGCAGCGCGACCGCCTCGGGCGTGAACCAGTCGGTGCGCGGGCCCAGCACCACGTCGAGCACCACGTCCTCGTGCAGGCCGGGCAGCGCGGGCGGCGCCGCATCGGGCAGGCCGACGATGGCACCGCGCGCCACCGGCCGCAGCGCGAGCCGGTCGCCGGCGGCGATCGGCCGCGGGCCGATGTGCGCCAGCGTGTCGGTGGCGGCGCTGCCGAGCACGGGCGCGACCTCGAAGCCGCCGCGCACCGCGAGGTAGCTGCGCAGGCCCGCGCGCGGTTCGCCGACCGTGAGGCTGTCGCCATCGGCCAGCGCGATCGCCTCGTGCGTGGGCACCGTCCAGCGCGCGCCGCCGGCGCTGCGCAGTTGCAGCGGCACGTCGGCACCCGCGAAGGCCAGCACCGCATCGCCGCGGCAGCTGAAGCGGAAGCCCGCGCCGACGATCTCGATGCAGGCCGCGTCGCTGGCATTGCCCACGAGGCGATTGGCCGCGCGCAGCGCGCCGCGGTCCATCGCGCCCGAGGCCGAGACGCCCTGGCCCGCGAGCCCGTGGCGGCCCAGGTCCTGGAACAGCGCCTGCAGGCCGGTGGCATGGATCTCGAGGGCCGGCCCTTCGTGCGTGGCCGATGGCGCCGGGGCCGGAACGGGTGGCGCGATGGCTGGCGCGGCCTGGCCCGAGACATCGACGAAGCGCACCGTGTAGCCCGGCTGCAGCAGCGCCGGCTGCGCGCGGCCCAGGTCCCACATCGGCGTGGCGGTCACGCCGATGATCTGCCAGCCGCCGGGGCTGGCCTGCGGATAGACGCCGCTGAAGCGCCCCGCGAGCGCGACCGCGCCGGCCGGGATGCGGGTGCGCGGCGTGGCGCGGCGCGGCACGTCGAGGCTCGGGTGACCGCCGCTCAGGTAGGCGAAGCCCGGCGCGAAGCCGGTGAAGGCCACGGTGTAGTCGTGGCCGGTGTGGCGGCGGATCACCTCCTCGCGCGCGAGGCCCAGGTGCCGCGCGACCTCGTCGAGGTCCTCGCCGTCGTAGTCGACCGGGATCTCGATGCGCCGGCCCGCGCGCTCGACCGTGCCGTCGAGGCGGCGCGCGCCGATGCGCTGGACGAGCGCCTCGTGCGTGACCGCGCCGGGGCGGAAGCGGACCAGGATCGTGCGCGCGGCCGGCACCAGTTCCTCGATGCCCTCGATCGGCTCGGCCTGCAGCGAGGCCAGCAGCGCGAGCGTCTGCGCGAGGTCGTCGAGCTCGACCAGCAGCGCGTCGAGGTTGACGGGCAGGAAACGCATCATCGCGGCGCTCCCGCCGGCTCGTGGTCCTCGCGCGCGAAGGCCCGCACCGCGACGCCCGCGCGCTCGAAGGCGGCGCGCACCTCGCGCGCCATCGCCACCGCGCCGGGGCTGTCTCCATGCACGCAGACCGAATCGGCCTGCAGGCGCAGCGTGCTGCCGTCGATGGCCTCGACCTCGCCGTGCGTGGCCAGCCGCAGCATGCGCTGCGCCACCGCCTGCGCGTCGTGCAGCACCGCGCCCGGCTCGCTGCGCGGCACCAGCGTGCCGTCGGCGCGGTAGGCGCGGTCCGCATAGGCCTCGGAGACGGTGCGCAGGCCGCTCGCGCGCGCCCAGCCAAGCAGCGGCGAACCGGCGAGACCGACCAGCCAGAGCCGGTCGTCGATCGCGCGGAGGGCGGCGATCACGTCGCGCGCCTGCCGCTCGTCGTGCGCGATGGCGTTGTAGAGCGCGCCGTGCGGCTTGACGTAGCGCACCGAGGTGCCCGCGGCGCGGGCCAGGCCCTGCAGCGCGCCGATCTGGTAGATCACGTCGGCCACGAGCTCGGCGCTGCCCATCGCCATCGCGCGGCGACCGAAGCCCGCGAGGTCGGGATAGGACACGTGGGCACCGACCGCCACGCCATGGGCCTTGGCGTGGCGCAGGGTGTCGAGGATGCCGGCCGCGTCGCCGGCATGGAAGCCGCAGGCCACGTTGGCGCTGCTCACGATGCCGAGCATCGCCGCGTCGTCGCCCATGCGCCAGGCGCCGAAGCTCTCGCCCAGGTCGCTGTTGAGATCCAGCGCGCTCATTGGAATACCTTCGTGCTTCGCACTGCGGTGCGAGCTTGCTTGGGGCGGCCCGGCGCGGCGCTCACGCTGCGGTGCCCGACAGAAGGGCACGCCGGGCCGGGCGCGGGAGGGAGGGCTTCGGAAGGCGCATGAAGAACATGGGATCGACTCGAATCTGGCCGTTTTATTGGAACGAAGTTTATTTGATTGTTGAACAATTCAATCAATCAGTTGAGCAATATGCATGCCGACTCACAGGGGCAAACCCTGATTCCATGCACCGGGCGCCGCGGCGCGAGGAACGGAATCTGCTACAACCCCTCACCCCTGAAATCCCCCATCCGCATGACCTCCGCCGCTTCCGAACCGCTGACTCCCCCTGCCCAGGCCTTGAGCGAGCGCATGGCCGAAGCCTTGCGGCAGAAGATCACGCAGGGCGAGTTCATGCCCGGCGAACGCCTGTCCGAGCAGTCGCTGAGCGAGAGCCTCGGCATCTCGCGCAACACGCTGCGCGAGGTGTTCCGCATGCTCGCCAAGGACGGCCTCGTGAAGCACGCGCCGAACCGCGGCGTGTTCGTGGTCATCCCGAGCATCGCGTCGATCATCGACATCTACCGCGTGCGCCGCCTGATCGAGTGCCAGGCGCTCGCGCAGGCCTACCCGCGCCATCCCGCGAAGAAGAAGATGCGCGAGGCGGTCGAGACCGCGAAGAGCTGCCGCGACGGCGGCGACTGGCTCGGCGTGGGCACGGCGAACATGGCCTTCCACATGGCCGTGGTCGAACTCGCCGACAGCGAGCGGCTCAACCAGCTCTTCGGTTCGGTGCTGGCCGAACTGCGGCTGGCCTTCGGCCTGCTGCGCGACGCCGAGTTCCTGCATGCGCCCTACGTCGAGATGAACACCAGCATCCTCGAGCTCGCGGAGGCCGGCGAATTCGCCCGCGCCGCCGCGGCGCTCAACGACTACCTGGTGCATTCCGAACGCATCGTGCTCGCGGTGTACGCGCGGCACATCAACGATTCGGGCTGGAGCGTCTAGGTCCGACGCGCGCCGCGCCAGGAAGCGCGGCGCGGCTCTGTCGAGCTCAGCCCGGCAGGCGGATCTTGCAGTTCGGGTCCTCGTAGGGGCCCGATTGCTTGGTCCACTTGTCGGCGGGCATGTCGGGCTCGCAGACGGTCTTGCCCGTGCTGTTGTTCTTCCAGAGGTAGTACTCGCTGGGCTGCGCCATGGCGAGGCCGGCCAGCAGCAGCGAGGCGGCGGCGAGGGTGAGCTTGAGTTTCATGGTGATGCTTTCGTGTGTTCGTGAAGATAAGCGAATGCCGTGCCCCGTCACTTGAGGTTGTTGCCGATCACCACCAGCAGCTTCTTCGTCTGCGCGACGATCGCCGTGCGGTAGGCCTCGAAACGGGCGTCGGTCATGGCGTTGTCGTCAGGTACCCCGCCGGTGGCGGCGGTGAAGAAGTTCGTCATCACCGGCACGTGGATGTGGCCCGCCGGGATGTCGAGCTTGAAGGTATCGCGCAGCAGCGTGTTGCGGTAGGCGCTCTCGTTCGACAGGTAGTTGCCGCCGCCGCCGGACTGCGCGCAGGCGGTGGCTGGCGGGGCCTTCACCAGCGAGGGGTCGGGCATGGCGTTCATCACGCCGTTCGAAGCCACGGAGGTACCCGCCTCGTTGTCGCAGTCCGCGAAGTAAGCGTAGTTGGTGTGCCAGGTCACGTCGAAGCCGTCGGTGCCCTCGCTCGTGGCACCCGGCGGACGCGCAACGCCGGCGCCCGTCTTGCCGGTCACCATCGCGGCGATCGGCAGCGACGAGGTGGTGAACTGCGGCGGTGCTTCCTTGAGCCAGGCGCTGATGGCGTCGTAGCCCAGCCAGCGGGACTGCGGGTTGGTGTCGCAGCCCGAGCCCGGCATCGAGATCGGCGCGGTGTTCGGCACGGTGATGGTGCCGATCGGCAGCACGTACTTCGGCAGCCTGTTGCCGACCGGGCAATAGATGATGCCGTCGTTGCCCGCCGAGGGACCGTGGTAGCGGGCGTTCCACTGCTCGAGGTTGAAGACGTTGGCGCTGCCCTGGCTCATGGTGATCGAGGCATCGACGCGCTTCGGCCCGGCCTTGAACCACGGCCCCAGCGTGTCCTCCTGCATGCCCGCGTGGAACGGGTCGTAGCTCACCGGCAGCACGTAGCTTTCCACGTGCAGCACGCTGCCGTCGTCGAGCGTGATCTCGCGGCCGTCCATCTCGAGCGCCGTGGCGCCCGAGGGGTTGCCGTTGCGCAGGCCGGTGTTGGGCGTGCCCAGCGCGCCGAGCGTGAAGGTATCGAAGCCGCTCACGATCATGCGGCGGTACTTGCCGCCGCTCGGCGCATTGCCTTCGGGCAGCTCGATGTCGTACTGGCCGCGCGAGGCGCGCTCGAACTCCCACTGCAGCGAGGCCTTCTGCGCATCCGAGAGCGCGAACTCGGGCGCCCACTGGCGCAGCACCTTGGTCATCTGCACGCGGGCCCAGTACAGCATGCGGTCGTCGCTGTTGGGCAACTGGCTGCCCGCGGGCGAGGCACGACGGCCCTGCACCCGGTCGACGGCCGCGCGCCACAGGGCCGCGCCCTCCGACTTGACGAGCGTCACCGCGGCGTCGTAGCCGGCCACGGTGGTCGTGCCATCGCTGCCGCACAGCTTGGCCGAGAAGTTCGGCGCGAACTGGTCGAAGCCGGTGTCCTTCACGATGCGCTCGGCCAGCGGCCGCTCGTCGATGCCCACCACGGAGGCGGTGCTGTAGGGCAGCGGCGTCGCGAGCCGGCGCTCTTCGTAGGCCAGCTTGGCACTGGCATCCCAGCTGCATTTGGCCATGGTGTTGGGGGGCGGTGGATTGCCCGTGCCGGGCGGAACGATGGAGACGACGCTGTCCCCTCCTCCACCACCGCCGCACGCGGCAACCACGGCTGCAACGAGGACCGAAACGGCCGAAAGCTTCATTCTGTGTCGTGTCAACATGATTCGATTTCCTTCTGAAAACTGTCCGGGCATGGCGCACTGCGGCGCCTTCTCATTCCCTGGTCGTTCTGCGATGGGTCGTCGATGGCTTTCTCGATGGCAATCCCTCCGGCCTGGCCGCACCGCGCGGCGGTACGTGAAACAGACTCCCTTTTGCGTTGCACTTGTTTTTTTTGGGGGCACGGGACGAGCGCGTCCCGCACGCCGCCCCGGGGCGGGTGCTCGTCGCGGAGCGCGAGGAATCAGGACGCGGGGAACGCGGGCGGCGCGCGCTCCGCCGCGTGCAGCTGCGCGACGCGCGGTCGCCTGTGGCCGGTGCGCGGTTGCGAGGAACGGTGCATGGCGTGCGTCAGCCGATCAGGGCGTCATCTGCAGCGGCAGCCAGGTCACGAGCTGCGGCACGAAGTAGATGAGCAGCACCGCGGCCACCATCAGGAAGAACATCGGCAGCGTCACGCGCGCGATGTACAGCAGGTCCCTGCCGGTCATGCCCTGCAGCACGAACAGGTTGAAGCCCACCGGCGGCGTGATCTGCGCCATCTCGACCACCAGCACGATGAAGATGCCGAACCAGATCGGATCGATCCCCGCCGCGGTCACGGTCGGCATGATCACGCCCATGGTCAGCACCACCATCGAGATGCCGTCGAGGAAGCAGCCCAGCACGATGTAGAACAGCGCGAGCATCACCACCAGCTGGAACTTCGACAGGCCCAGCGAGCCGATCCATTCGGCCAGGTGGCGCGGCAGGCCGATGTAGCCCATGGCCAGCGTGAGGAAGGCCGCGCCCGCGAGGATCAGCGCCATCATGCAGTACAGGCGCGTGGCGCCCAGCAGCGCTTCCTTGAAGGTGGTCCAGCTCAGCGCGCCCTGCGAGGCGGCGATGATCAGCGCGCCGACCACGCCCACGGCGGCCGCCTCGGTGGCCGTGGCGATGCCGGCGTAGATCGAGCCCAGCACGCCGAGGATCAGCAGCGCCACCGGGATCAGCGACATCGAGGCCTTGAGCTTCTCGGCGAAGGGCAGCTTCGCGTCCGCGGGCGGCACGCGCTCGGGATGGCGCAGGGCCCAGAACGCGATGTAGCCCGAGAACAGCAGCGCCAGCAGGATGCCCGGCACGATGCCCGCGATGAACAGCCGCGCGATCGACACGTCGGCGCTGACGCCGTAGACGATCATGATGATCGACGGCGGGATCAGCAGCCCCAGCGTGCCCGCGCCGGCCAGCGTGCCGATCACCATGTCGTCGGGATAGCCGCGGCGCTTGAGCTCGGGCAGGCTCATCTTGCCGATGGTGGCGCAGGTCGCCGCGCTCGAGCCCGAGACGGCCGCGAAGATCGCGCAGCCCACCACGTTGGTGTGCAGCAGCCGGCCCGGCAGCGCCTGCATCCAGGGCGCGAGGCCCTTGAACATGTCCTGCGACAGCCGCGTGCGGAACAGGATCTCGCCCATCCACACGAACAGCGGCAGCGCGGTGAGCGTCCAGCCCGAGGCCGAGCCCCAGATGGTGACGGCCATCGCGTCGCCCGCGGGGCGCGAGGAGAAGACCTGCATCGCGATCCACGCGACGCCCGAGAGCGTGAGGCCGATCCACACGCCGCTGCCCAGGATCAGGAACAGCGACAGGATCAGCAAGCCGGCGATGGCGATGTCACTCATGGCGCAAGGCCTCCCCGTCGGCGCGTTGCGGCCGGCCGTTCCATTCGATGAAGAACTCGTCCACCGCCGCGACGGCGAACACCAGCGCGCCGAGCGCCATCGACAGCTGCGGAATCCACAGCGGCGTGGCGTCGTTGCTGGTCGAGATGTCGTGGAAAGCCCAGGACTGCCACACCAGCCGCACGCAGTAGAAGGCGAACAGCACCGCCAGCAGCGCGCCGGCGCCCATGGCCCAGCGCTCGAGCCAGCGGCGCACGCCGGCGCCGAGGCTGGAGAGCACCAGCGTCACGCGGATGTGCTCGCCGCGCTTAAGCGTGTGGGCCAGCGCCAGGAAGCCGCTGGCCGCCATCATGTAGCCCGCGTAGGCATCGATGCCGGGCACGTTGAAGCTCAGCTGCCGGCCGAGGATGGACAGCAGCACCATCACCAGCAAGGCGAACAGGAAGAACGCGGCCAGGGCGGCGGCGCTGTCGTAGAGGAAGTCCAGGGACCTGCGCATCGAGGCTGCCCCGGAGGCCGGGACACTCGCCTGCATGGTGTTCGCATTCATCGGTGCAGCCGCGCGCGCTCACATCTTCCGGTAGGCGTCGACCACGGCCTGGCCCTCGGGGCCGGCCTTCTCGACCCATTCCTTGAGCATCGTGTCGCCGACCTTCTTGAGGTCGTTCTTGAGCTGTTCGGACGGCGCGAGCACGGTCATGCCGTTCTTCTTGAGCAGGTCGAGATACTCGACGTTCTTCCTCTTCGACAGCTCCCAGCCGCGCTTCTCGGCCTCGGCCGCCGCCTTCAGCAGGCCTTCCTGCACGGGCTTGTCCAACGCTTCGAAGGCCTTCTTGTTCACCAGCACCGCGTTCTTCGGCAGCCAGGCCTGGGTGTCGTAGAAGTTCTTGATGTACTCGTAGGTCTTGGTGTCGTAGCCGGTGGAGCCCGAGGACATGTACGACTCGATCACGCCGGTGGCCATGGCCTGCGAGAGCTCGGCCTGCTGCACGGTCACGGCCTGCGCGCCGACCAGTTCGCCGATGCGCGCGGTGGCGGGGCTGTAGGCGCGCCACTTCACGCCCTTGAGGTCGGCGGCCGAGGCGATCGGCTTCTTCACGAAGATGCCCTGCGGCGGCCAGGCCACCGTGTAGAGCAGCTGGATGCCCTGCTCGGCGAGCTTCTTGTCGAGCACGGGCTTCTGCGCCTGGTAGAGCTTCCAGGCCGCGTCGTAGCTGTCGGCCAGGAAGGGGATGCCGTCGGTGCCGAAGACCTGCCATTCGTTCTGGAAATTGACCAGCAGGATCTCGCCGAGCTGCGCCTGGCCGCCCTGCACCGCGCGCTTGATCTCGGGCGCCTTGAACAGCGAGGCGTTCGAATGCACGGTGATCTTGAGCTTGCCGCCGGTCGCCGTGTCGACCTCCTTGGCGAACTGCGCGATGTTCTCGGTGTGGAAGTTGTTGGACGGATAGGCGGTGGGCAGATCCCACTTGGTCTGCGCGAGCGCGGAGGCGGCCAGGCAGGAAAGCGCGACGGCGGCAAGAGACGTTCGGAACATGAAAAAAGATCCTCCAGGAAGTGGCATGGCCGGGTTGATGGAAAACGGTGCGGCGTGATCCGGGCGCAGTCCCCCGGCCTGCACATCCCGATGCAAGCCCCGTGCCAAATAGATGAACAATTTCAAACTACCAAGGCATGCCGTTCACACGAATTGTTGAACAATGCTAGTGCGCATGCCCAACAATGATGCATGCTGAAAACCCGAATACGTGCGCAAGGGATGCCGCGGCGCTTCGGCCGCGGCCCTGACATTTGCTAAGGGAAACCCCGTCCTGCCGCTGGGGGAGCCGCTTCGATACTCCAGTGGTCGTTCCCCCTCGGCGCGCCCCACGGCCGTCTCCCGCAGAAGCACAACATCCAGACCATGGCAGGCAAGAACTCGCTCCACCCGATCCCCCATCCCGCCAAGAAGCCCTTCGTGGGCAACCTGCTGTCGATCGGCTCCGACTCCCCGGTGCTGGACATGTGGAAGATCGCCCAGGAGCTCGGCGGCATCTACTGGCTGGACATGCCGGGCATGCCGGTGATCGTGGTGTCGTCGCCCGCGCTGGTCGACGAACTCTGCGAGGAGGCGCGCTTCGACAAGAGCACGCGCGGCGCGCTGCGCCGGCTGCGCGCCGCCTCGCACGGCCTGTTCACCTCCGACACCCACGAGGAGACCTGGTCGAAGCCGCACAACATCCTCTTGGCCAACTTCAGCCAGCGCGCGATGCAGGCCTACCACCCCATGATGCTGGACATCGCGGGGCAGCTCGTGACCAAGTGGGAGCGGCTGAACTTCGACGAGGAGGTCGACGTGGTGCGCGACATGACCGCGCTCACGCTCGACACCATCGGCCTGTGCGGCTTCGGCTACCGCTTCAATTCCTTCTACCGCGAGGGCTTCCATCCCTTCGTCGACGCGATGGTGCGCACGCTCGAGACGGTGCAGAACCGGCGCGGCCTGCCGCTCGAGGAGTTGATGCTCAAGAAGGAGCTCGCGCAGCAGCGCAAGGACATCCGCTACATGCACAAGATGGTGGAGGACATCATCGAGGAGCGGCGCGCGAGCGGTGCCGACATCGCGACCAAGCCCGACCTGCTGAGCTACATGATCGCGGGCGTGGACAAGAAGAGCGGCGAGCAGCTCACCGACAAGATGATCCGCGACGAGTGCATCGAATTCCTCATCGCGGGCCACGAGACCACCAGCGGCCTGCTCTCGTTCGCCATCTACTTCCTGCTGAAGAACCCCGAGGCGCTGGCCAAGGCGCAGGCCGAGGTCGACAACGTGTTCGGGCCCGACACCTCGCTCAAGCCCACCTACGCGCAGGTCAACCGGCTGCAATACGTGATGCAGGTGCTCAAGGAGTCGCTGCGCATGTTCCCGACCGCGCCCGCGATCTCGATGCGCGCGAAGGAAGACACCCAGATCGGTGGCCAGTACACGATCAAGAAGAACAACATGGTCATCATGCATGCGCTGGCGCTGCATCGCGACAAGGGCATCTGGGGCGAGAACGCCGACCAGTTCGATCCCGACAACTTCAGCCGCGAGGCCGAGCGCGAGCGCCCGGTCAACGCATTCAAGCCCTTCGGCAACGGCCAGCGCGCCTGCATCGGGCGCCAGTTCGCGCTGCAGGAGGCGGTGCTGACCTTGGGCATGATCCTGCAGCGCTTCACCCTGGTGGACCACACCGGCTACAAGCTCAAGATCAAGGAAGCGCTGACCATCAAGCCCGAAGGCTTCCGGATCAAGGCGCTGCTGCGCGACCCGGCGACGCGCCCGCGCGGCAACATCAACGACGCGGCCGCCGCGCCGGTGCAGCCCGTGCAGCCGGCGGCGCGCAAGCCGCAGGCCGCGCGCCACGGCACCTCGCTGCTGGTGCTGCAGGGCTCCAACCTCGGCACCGCCGAGGACCTGGCGCGCCAGCTCGCCGAGGCCGGCGAGGCGCGCGGCTTCTCGACCCAGCTGGCCTCGCTCGACGACTACGCCGAGCGGCTGCCGGCCAACGGCGCGGTGGCCATCGTCTGTGCCTCGTACAACGGCGTGGCGCCCGACAACGCGGCCGAGTTCCACCGCTGGCTCGACAAGGCCGACGACGCGCTCAACGGCGTGCGCTTCAGCGTCTTCGGCTGCGGCAACACCGACTGGGCCGCCACCTACCAGGCGGTGCCGCGGCGCATCGACGAGCGGCTCGAGGCGCTGGGCGCCACGCGCGTGCATCCGCGCGGCGAGGGCGATGCGCGCGAGGACATGGATGGCGCCTTCCAGGACTGGAGCGACGCGCTGTGGCCCGAGCTGGTGAAGGCCTTCGACATCAAGACCGGTGCCGACACGCCCGCGCAGAGCGAGCCGCTCTACACGCTCGAGGAACTGCCGCCGCCGCAGAACAACGCCATCGTCGACGCGCTGGGCGCGGTGGCGCTGCGCGTGATCGAGAACCGCGAGCTGCAGCACGCCGGCGGCGAGGCCGGCCGCTCCACGCGCCACGTCGAGCTGATGCTGCCCGAGGGCCTGGTCTACCGCGCCGGCGACCACCTGAGCGTGGTGCCGCGCAACAGCCCCAAGCAGGTCGAGCGCGCGATGGCGCGCTTCGGCTTCGACCGCACGGCCCATGTGCGGCTGCATGCGATCGCGGGCCGCAAGCCGGCGCTGCCGGTCGAGCAGGTGATCGCGGTCGACCGCCTGCTGGGCGACTACGTCGAGCTGCAGGACGTGGCCACGCGCAAGCAGATCGCCACGCTCGCGGCCTACACCGAATGCCCGTTCACCAAGCCGAAGCTGGTGGCGCTGTCGGGCAGCGACGAGGCCTCGCAGGCGGCCTACAAGGCCGAGGTGCTGCACAAGCGCAAGTCGCTGCTCGACCTGCTCGAGGAGCACCGCGCCTGCCAGGTGCCGTTCGCCGTGTTCCTCGAGATGCTGTCGCCGCTGTCGCCGCGCTACTACTCGATCTCCTCCTCGCCCACGATGACGCCCGGCAAGTGCAGCGTGACGGTGGGCGTGGTCAGCGGCCCGGCCAAGTCGGGCCTCGGCACCTTCGAGGGCGTGTGCTCCAACTTCCTGGCGCGCGCCGAGGCCGGCGACACGGTGCACGGCGTGGTGCGCGAGACCACGGCCGAGGGCTTCCGCCTGCCCGAGGATGCGCAGCGCCCGCTGATCATGATCGGCCCGGGCACCGGGCTGGCACCGTTCCGCGGCTTCCTGCAGGAGCGCGCCGCGCAGGCCGAGGCCGGCACCGCGCTCGGCGAGGCGCTGCTGTTCTTCGGCTGCCGCCATCCCGAGCAGGACTTCATCTACGCCGAGGAGCTCAAGGCCTGGTCGCACCGCGGCCTGATGAAGCTGCACACCGCCTTCTCGCGCGCGGGCGAGCGCAAGGTCTACGTGCAGGACCTGATCCGCGAACAGGCGGCGCAGGTGTGGGCGCTGCTCGAGGCCGGCGCCGTGGTCTACGTCTGCGGCGACGGTTCGCGCATGGAGCCCGACGTGCGGCGCGCGCTGTCCGACATCGCGCGCGAGCACGGCCAGGACAGCGCCGCCTGGATGGACCGGATGATCGCGGACCAGCGCTACGTGCTCGACGTCTGGGCCGGCAGCTGACGCGCCCGTCGCCGCGCGAAAAAAGTTGGAGCAATTGGACTAACTTTCCGCCGGTTCTGGTTTTTCACGCCTAGACCCTCCCGCCGAAGATCGGCCTCTCGCGAGATCCACGGGATCCGCGATCCGATCAACAACCGGGAGGCATGGCGAATGCTCAGGGCAGACGAACCGCTGCGCGCGGCGGTGGTGGACGGCGATGCCGTCCGGGGTGCGGCGCTCGCGCAGCGCATGGCGCGGCGCGGCTACGGCGCGATGCCGTTCCATGGCGCCACCGGCCTGCTCAAGGCATTGCAGGGCGGCTGGCGCTTCGACCTGCTGCTGCTCCATCCCGAACACGAAACGGCCTGGGCCGACCTCTCGGCCGCCTGCCGGCTGCAGCGCATGCCGATGCTGCTGCTCGCCGAGGACTCGGCCTGGCGCACGCCGCCCGCGGTCGAGGCCCTGTGCCATGGCCACGGCCTGGTCGACTTCGCGCCGCTGCCGCTGGCCGACCACGAACTCGAATGGCGCCTGCGCGCCCTGCTGTCGCGCTCGCGCACGCCGGCGCGGCCGAGCGCCGAAGCGCAGGAACTGGTCTGCGGCGACTACCGCTTTCTCCAGGACGAACGGCTGGTGCTGCGGCGCGGGCGCGAGGTGCGCCTCGATCCGCGCGAGTTCGACCTGGCGCTGATGCTGTTCCGCCACCTCGGCCAGTTGCTGACGCGCGAATTCCTCTGGATCGCGCTGTGGAAGCGGCCGCCGCACGAGGGCGCCCGCGCGCTCAACATCGCCGCGGCGAGCGTGCGCAAAAAGCTCGCGCTGCAGGAGGATGGCGCTCTGGTGCTGCGCGCCGCCTACGGGCGCGGCTACATGCTGCAGGAAGTGCGCTCGCAGGCCGAGTTCGCCTGCGAGGCGGCCGGCTACGCCGAGGCCTGAAGGCTCCGGCGGCGGACCTCAGTTCTGACGATCGGGATCGGGATAGACCAGCGGCCCCAGCAGGCCGCGGTTGAAGGGCTTCCAGCCGCCCTCGGGCTGCGACAGCCGGTCGGCCAGCGCATAGAGCACCGCGGGATGCGCGCCCAGTCCCAGGTGGCTCGCGATGACCTCGATGTTCTCGGACTTCGGCCCGGTCTTCTCGATGCTGCAGCGCCAGGCCACGACGCCGTCGGTGCGGCTGAAGATCGAGGTGGTGGGCACCGAGGGCGTGGGCTGCACGAACTTCATGCGGCGCGGGTCGTGCGAGCTCTGGCCGCTCACGCCTTCGTAGACGCGCCAGGCGTTGGTGGCACGCGGGCTGCCCGAGAACGGGCTGCCGAGCGTGACCACGCTGCGCACCACATCGGGATGGGCCGACGCCAGCAGCCGCGCATAGACGCCGCCCAGGCTCCAGCCGACCAGGCTGACCTTCTGGCCGCTGTCGTCGTGCAGCTTGTGCAGCAGTTCGACCATGCCGTCCTCCACGCCTTCGCGCGGACCGAAGTTGCGGCCCAGGCCCCAGCCGTGCGCGTCGTAGCCGCGGCTCGCGAGATAGCGGCGCAGCACCAGCGTGGAGGCATCGCCGGCCACCAGGCCCGGCAGCACCAGCACCGGATGGCCGTCGCCGCGCGGCGTGAGCTGCAGCAGCGGCCACATGGCGAGGCCCGCGCCGGTTTCCCAGAGCGCACGGCCTTCGGCCAGCAGCAGCAGGCGCGAAGGCGGCGAGATGTGTTCACGGGTGGCGGTGGTCATGAGCGGGTCCTTTCTTGCGTGTCTCTGCGCTTCTGTTGGTTCTTCGTTGCCAGTCTCGGGTTCCGCCGCAAGGCCCCCCGTCGGACGGTGTCGTCTGTTATCCGAGGTATTTCGCCCTCAGGTAATCGAGGTAAGCCCTCGATTCGCCCGAAACATAAGGAGAAACCAGGGTCAGCGTGTAAAAAGCCGCCAATCCCGGATCGGCCTGCGCCAGCGCGTCGCGGCCCGGCACCAGCCGTTCGAACGACAGCCAGCAGGTGGTGGTGAACACCATCTGCAGCGCCAGGATGCGTGCCTGCTCGGCACTCGTTTCGATCACGCCCGAGGCCACCAGCCCTTCGCACAGCGACTGGGCCGCCAGCAGGTTCTGCGCGGTCAGGGCCTGCGCACGCTGGCCCAGCACCGGGTACTCGCTCGCGAGGAAGGCCATGTCGCGGTAGATGAAGCGGTACTCGTTGATCGCCTCGAAGCGCAGGTGCAACGCGAGCCACAGGTCGTCGATGGCCGCGATGCCGGCCGAGGAGCCGTTGAGCGATTCGAGCCGCTGCTCGAAGCGCCGGAACAGCCACTCCACGATCAGCTGCTTGGCCTTGAAGTGGTAGTGCAGGTTGCCCGGGCTCATGCCGAGCTCGGCCGCGATCTTGTGGGTGGACACCGCCGCGAGCCCCTGCTCGTTGAACAGCGCGAGGCTGGTCAGCAGGATGCGGTCGCGCGTGGTGTTGGAGCCGGCCACTGGCGGGTCTTGCAGGTCGTGCGGGGATCGATCAGCGCTTGCCGCCGCGCGCGGCCTGCTCGAGGCGGTCGAGCCGCTCGGCGAGCGCCGCGATCTGCGACTGCAGCGCCTGCACCTCCTCGGCCGTGGGCATGCCCAGGCGCTGCAGCGCGGTGGCCACGCGCTGGTCGAACACGTCCTCGAACTTGCGGATGCCGAAGCTGTCGAGGCCCGGGAAGCCGCGCGTCAGCACGGCCTTGGCGCCGCTCGCTTCCTCGCCGCCCTTGCCGCCGATGCCCAGCAGGCCCTCGATCACGTTGGTGACGCTGGCCTGCCGCTTGGCGACGTCGTTGCGCACGGTGTCGAGCGCCTTGAGGCCGGCGCGCAGCAGGCCTTCGCCGGAGGACGCGGGCTTGGTGCCCGTGCCCGCCGTGCCTGTCTTGGCCTTGGCGGCGCTGCGCTTGCGCGGCGCCGCGGCCTTCTTCGCGGGGGTCCTGGCGCCGGCGGTCTTCTTCGCGGGCGTCGCCTTCTTCTTCAGTTCTGCGGGTTCATCGCGGCGGGTCGCCATGCATCACTCCAGGGGAACTCGGTACCTTCGAAGGTACCGCAAAAGAAAAAGGCGCCCGAAGGCGCCTGCGGAACTCAGGCCGCCTTGCGGGCGGCAGCGCGGCGAACCGGCTTCTTGACCGCGGCGGCCTTGGCCTTCACGGTGCGCACGGGCTTGGCTTCCTCGCTGCCCGCGACGCGGACTTCGATCTGCTTGGCACCGGCGGCGATGCGGTCGGCGATCTGCACCGACACGGTCGCGAAGGGCTGGTTCACGGCCGACAGCGCGTTGATCACCGAGGTGGCGACCGGCGACTCGACCTGGGCCACGCGGTTGGCAACCGATTCGATGCCGCTGGTGGTGCCGGTGGCGACACGGTCCATCACCGAGACGATGCGGCCGGTGTCGATCTCGAGGCGGTTGGCCAGGAAGCCGTTGACCTTGGCTTGCGCGCCGATCAGGTTGGCCTTGATCTTGTCGTTCACCAGCGGCAGCTCGCGCTGGCCGAGGAAGTCGCTGTAGCGCGAGGCGGCGCCGTCGAGCAGGCGCTGCACGCCGGTGCGGTAGGCACCGACCAGGGTCTTGCCGGCGTCGTTGTACTGGCCGATGACGTGGACGGCGGCGGAAGCGATGGAGGTTTGCGAGGTGGACATGGGTTGTTCCTGGAAGTTGATCGGTCGCGGGATTCGCGATGGGGTGATCTTCTTCCCAAGGGCCTAGGCCTGGAAAACTAGAAGCGTCGGAAAACTAGTCCAACTGCCCCAATTTTCCGGACCCGGGCGGTCCTCAAGCGGCGGCGGCCGCGGCGCGTGGCGCGCTCTTGCGCGCGGGGGCCTTTCGGGCGGGGGTCTTGGCAGCGGGCTTCGGCGCGGCCTTGGCGGGGGTCTTGGTGGCCGCCTTGGTTGCAGTCTTGGCCGCCACCTTCTTCGCTGGCGCCTTCCTGGCCGCCGGTGCCGGCGTCTTCTTCGCCGCGGCCTTGCGCGCCGGGGCCTTCTTCGCGGCAGCCTTGGCCGCGGGCTCCGCGTCGGCGGGCGCCTCGACGACGGCCGCGGGCTTCGGCGCCGGCGCACCGGCCACCGACGGATGCTTCTGCGTCAGCTCCATCAGCAGCTTGTGCTCGGCCAGCAGGTAGTCGCCGATCTCGGTGATGTCGGGCACGGCGCGGCGGCAGGCGATCAGGCCGTAGTCCATGCGGCCGTTGTAGCTCTGCACCGTGACGTTGAGCGCGGTGCCGTGGCTCGCGATCGACACCGGGTAGTAGCAGGTGACCAGCGCGCCCGCGAAGTACATCGGGAACGGCGCGCCCGCCACGTTGGAGATCGCCACGTTGGCGGCCGGCGGCAGCATGTTGACCAGGCCCGAGCGGCCCACCATCGAGGCGATGCCCGACACCAGCCAGGGCGCGGCGAAGGTCGGGAAGTCGTCGAGGATCACGGCCTTGAAGCGGTTCATGGTCGACTTCGAGGAGGTCGACGAGGCATTGATGGCCTTGAGCCGCTGCAGCGGGTCGGTGATGTCGGTGGCCAGGCTCACGAGGATCATGCTGGCCTGGTTGTTGGCCGTGTCGTCGCCGGCCTCGCGCAGGCTCACGGGCACGCCCGCCACCAGCGGCTTGGCCGGCAGCTCGTTGTTGTCGGCCAGATAGTGGCGCAGCGCGCCGGCCACGGTGGCCATCACCACGTCGTTGAGCGACACGCCGAAGTGCTTGGCGATGTACTTGGTCTCGGCCAGCGAGATGGTGCGGCCCGCGAAGGTGCGCTGGTTGGTGATCGAGACGTTGAGCGAGGTGCGCGGCGCGAACAGGTTGAACTTCTTCGGCGCCGTGGTCGTGAGCTTCTCGGCCGCCTTCTCGTCGGGCTTGGCCAGCCCGCTGATGGCGCGCACGATGGCCGGCGCCATCTTGAACAGCTTGACGTACTGCTGCGCCGTGTTGCGCAGCGCGGCGCTCGCGAGCTCGGCCATGCCGAGCTGGTAGCCGCTGTTGCGCGGGCGCGAGCGCGGCGGCTTCACCACGCGGCCCGTGGCCTCGAGGTCGAAGATGGCCTTGCCCACTTCCACGCCGGCCTGGCCGTCGATGCCCGCGTGGTGCACCTTGGTGTAGAGCGCGACCTGGCCGCTCTTGAGGCCGTCGATGATGTAGAACTCCCACATCGGCCGGCTGCGGTCGATCAGCGAGGAATGCAGCCGCGCGACGTACTGCTGCAGCTGCCGGTTGGTACCGGGCCGCGGCAGCGAGATGTGGCGCACGTGGTAGTCGAGGTCGATGTCGTCGTCCTCCACCCACACCGGGTTGGTCATGTCGAAGGGCATCAGCGCGAGCTTGCGCGTGAACACGTCGGCCAGGTGGATGCGGCTGGCCATGAACTGCTTGGCGTCCTCGTAGAAGTCGCCCTTGTAGCCCTTGGGCAGGTCGAGCACGTTGAGCGAGCCCACGTGCATCGGCATCTCCGGTGTTTCCAGATGCAGGAAGGTGGCATCGAGACCGCTCAGGTGTTTCATGTGTTGTGTCTCCTAGGTCGGGGAATGCCGTCGCATTCGGCTTCGGCAGGATACCGTGCGGCCGCTGCGCCGGGGGGCCGCGCCCTTCAGTGTTTCCACCGGGGAGCGCACCCGGGTTTGCCCCGAGCGATGTTCTGGGACCGGCCGCGGGTAATGCGAAAGGTCCATCCGACCCGGGGCCTTCACGGTGCGTTCGTACACTGTGCCCATGACATCCTCCCCCCGCCCGCAAGCGCAAGACCAAGACCCCTTCCTCTGGCTCGAGGACATCGACGGCACGCAGTCCCTCGACTGGGCCAAGGCCCGCAACGCCGAGACGGTGCAGCGCCACGCGCAGTCGGCGCGCTTCAGGCAGATCGAGCAGGGCCTGCTCGAGGTGCTCGACTCCGACGACCGCATCCCGATGGTCTACAAGGCCGGCGCGCTGTTCTACAACTTCTGGCGCGACAAGGCCCATCCCAAGGGCCTGTGGCGACGCACCACACTCGCCGAATACCGCGAGCCGCAGCCGGCCTGGGAGACGGTGCTCGACCTCGACGCGCTGGCCGCGGCCGAGGGCGAGAACTGGGTCTGGCACGGCGCCGACTGGCTCTACCCCGGCTATGGCCGCTGCCTGGTCTCGCTCTCGCGCGGCGGCGCCGATGCCGATGTGGTGCGCGAGTTCGACCCGGTGCGCAAGGCCTTCGTC
Source organism: Variovorax sp. GW821-FHT10D07 (assembly GCF_059415325.1). Taxonomy (NCBI): domain Bacteria; kingdom Pseudomonadati; phylum Pseudomonadota; class Betaproteobacteria; order Burkholderiales; family Comamonadaceae; genus Variovorax; species Variovorax sp. GW821-FHT10D07. The sequence continues at coordinate 59,063 of NZ_JBWKMZ010000016.1, forward strand.
GAGGGCGGCTTCGCGCTGCCCGAGGCCAAGAACACGGTGGCCTGGAAGGACATCGACCACCTCTACGTGGCGACCGACTTCGGCCCGGGCTCGATGACCACCTCGAGCTATCCGCGCATCGTGAAGGAGTGGAAGCGCGGCACGCCGCTGGCCGAGGCCGTCACGGTCTACGAGGCCGACACCGAGGACCTCTCGGCCTCGGGCTGGCGCGATGCCACGCCGGGCTTCGAGCGCGACTTCGTCTCGCGCGCCATCGACTTCTACGACAGCGAGACCTGGGTGCGCGCGGCCGACGGCACGCTCGCCAAGATCGAGGTGCCCGACGACGCGGTGGTCGACGTCACGCGCGAATGGCTGCTGATCGAGCCGCGCAGCGACTGGGAGGTGGGCGGCGCCAGCTACAAGGCCGGCTCGCTGCTGGCCGCGAACTTCGACGACTACATGGCCGGCGCGCGCGAACTCACGCTGCTGTTCGAGCCCACCGACACCAGCGCGCTCGACAGCCATTCATGGACGCGCCATCACCTGATCGTGAACGCGATGCACGACGTGGTGAACCGCATCGAGGTGCTCACGCCGCCGGCCGACGGCAAGGGCCCATGGCAACGCGAGAGCCTGGGCGGCGCGCCCGCGCTGTCGACCATCGCGGCCGGGGCCATCGACGAGGACGAGAGCGACGACTACTTCCTCACCGTGAGCGGCTTCCTGCAGCCGACCACGCTCTACATCGGCACCCTGGGCCAGGGCGAGGCCGAGCCGCTCAAGCACAGCCCGGGCTTCTTCGACGCCTCGCGCTACACGGTCAGCCAGCACTTCGCGCGCTCGCAGGACGGCACGCGCGTGCCCTACTTCGAGATCGCGCCCAGGGACCTGGTGGCCAACGGCCGCAACCCGACCCTGCAGTACGCCTACGGCGGCTTCGAGATCTCGCTCACGCCCAGCTACAGCGGCGGCATCGGCCGCGCCTGGCTAGAGCAGGGCGGCGTCTACGTGGTGGCCAACATCCGCGGCGGCGGCGAATACGGCCCGCGCTGGCACCAGGCCGCGCTGCAGCAGAACCGCCTGCGCAGCAGCGAGGACTTCGCCGCGGTATCGGAAGACCTGATCGCGCGCGGCATCACCTCGCCCGCGCACCTGGGCGCCATGGGCGGCAGCAACGGCGGCCTGCTGATGGGCAACATGCTCACGCGCCATCCGGCGCTCTATGGCGCGGTCGTGAGCGAGGTCGCGCTGCTCGACATGCGCCGCTACACGCAGCTGTCGGCCGGCGCCTCGTGGATCGCCGAGTACGGCGACCCCGAAGTGCCCGAGGAGTGGGAATGGATCCGCCACTTCTCGCCCTACGAGAACGCGAAGCCCGGCGCCAAGTACCCGCCCTCGCTGTTCACCACCTCGACGCGCGACGACCGCGTGGGCCCGGTGCATGCGCGCAAGATGCATGCGAAGCTGGCCGCGCAGGGCCACGACACGGCCTTCTACGAGAACCTCGAGGGCGGCCACAGCGCGGCCTCGGACAACAAGCAGTCCGCGTTCATGGACGCGCTGGGCTACGCCTACCTGTGGGACCACATCGCCTGAGCGGCGGCGCGCGTCAGCCGCTGTCGCGCGCCGCCTCGCCCAGGCCGTAGGGCCGTTCGTCGCGCCACGGGGGCAGGCGCCGCTCGCGGCGGTCCAGCCGCTCGCGCAGCTCGGCACAGGTCATCGGCCGGCCCGTGCCGTAGCGGCCATCCCGGCAGGGATCGCTGCGCCAGCGTTCGGAGCGGCGCAACGCTTCCTCGCGGTCGAGCTGGCGCAACAGCTCGCCGCAGCTCATCGCGCGGCCCTGGCTGTAGCGGCCATCGTGGCAGGGGTCGTAGACGGGCGGCGGCGCGTCGAAACCCGACACCACCTCGGCCGCCGCGACCGACGCGAGCATCAGCGACAGCGCCAGGACGATCGCTTCCGGCAGCAGGGTGGTCTGAACATGAAGGACATGCATGTGGTGCTCCTTGGCAGATGACCCGCGACCGCGGGCCTGACGCCAGCATCGACCGCCAACATGGAGCCAGCATTGCGTCGCGCGGCGCGCGCGCACGCAACACTCGCGCAATCCAGCCTCCCTACAGTGCGGCACGCCGGAGCTCCGGCGCCGCCCTGAAAGGAACACGCGCGTGCGCATCCTGCTGCTGGAAGACGAACCCGAAATGGCCTCGGTGCTGCTCACCGCGCTGCACCGGCGCGGCATCCTGGTCGACCATGCCGCGACGCTGGCCGACGGCGCGCGCCATGTCGAGGCCACGCCCTACGACGCGCTGGTGCTCGACCGCCGGCTGCCCGACGGCGACGGCCTCGCGCTGGTGGCGCGGCTGCGCGCCGCCGGCGATCCCGTGCCGGTGCTGATGCTCACGGCGCGCGATGCGCTCGACGAGCGCGTGCGCGGACTCGACGCGGGCGCCGACGACTACCTGGGCAAGCCCTTCGCGGTCGAGGAGCTGCTGGCGCGGCTGCGCGCGCTGCTGCGGCGCCCGGCCGAGACCCGGCAGGAGCTGCTGCAGGTCGCGCGGCTGTGCTTCGACCTCGCGCACCGCGAAGCCAGCGTGGCGGGGCATCGCATGGAGCTGCCGCGGCGCGAACTGCTGGCGCTGGAGCTGCTGATGCGCCGCAGCGGCCGCACCGTGCTGCGCGAGGCACTGGAACGCGCGGTGTTCGGCTTCGACGTCGAGATCCAGTCGAACGCGCTGGACACCCACGTCTCGCGGCTGCGCCGGAAACTCGCGGACACCGGCGCCGGCGTGGAGATCTGCGGCATCCGCGGCGTGGGCTACCTGCTGCGGGCCGTGCCATGAGCACAGCGACGAACGCACAGCCCTCCTCGCCCTCCTCGCTCAAGCGCCGCCTGGTCCGCCGGCTGGTGCTGCTGCAGGCGGCGATCCAGCTGCTGGTGATCGGTGCCCTGGTGGCCACGGGGCACCTGATCAACTTCAGCTCGCCCGAGAACACCGTCGAGATATTGCAGGAGGCGGTGATGCGCGGGGCCGATGGCCGCCTCGCGATGCGCGCGACGCCGCGGCTCGCCGCGCTGCGCGAGGCGCAGCCGCCGCTGTGGTTCTCGGTGCGCGACCGCCAGGGCGGCCGGCTGGTCGAGGGCCGCATCCCGGACGAGTTCGCCGACATCGGCGCTACGCTCGACGGCGTGGGGCAGGCCCGGCTGGGCTGGAACATGGGCGATCCGCCGCGGCAGTCGGCGCGCATGCGCTGGGTCGATTCCGCCGCCGGCCCGGTGCAGATCCTCACCGGTGCCGACAGCCCGATCACCTGGCGCAACCTCGGCCTGTCGCTGCTGCTGGTGCTGCTCGAGGTGGTGCTGCCGATCCTGGCGATCACCGTGGCGGCCACGCTGCTGGCCAGCCACGTGGTGGTGCGGCGCACGCTCTCGGGCCTGCACGCCATCGTGGCGCGCGCCGGCCAAATCGATGCCGAGCAGCGCGGCGTGCGCCTGCCGCTGGCCGAGGTGCCGGCCGAAGTGGCGACGCTGGTGGGCGCCTTCAACGACGCCCTGCAGCGGCTGGACGACGGCCATGCGCGGCAGGAGCGCTTCCTGGCCGACGCGGCGCACGAGCTGCGCACGCCGATCGCGATCCTCCACACGCGCATCGAGAACCTGGCCGAAGGCGCCGAACGCACGCGGCTGCTGGCCGATGCCGCGCGGCTGTCGGTGCTGGCGGGACAGCTGCTCGAGCTGCAGCGCATGAAGGCCCAGGGCACGGGACGCCAGCGCATCGACCTGGTGGCGATGGCGCGCGAGGTGGTGGCCGAGATGGCGCCGCTGGCGCTCGCCGCGGCCTACGAGGTCTCGTTCGAGCCGCTGGCCGCGCGCGTGGAGATCGAGGGCGACCGCGACGCGATCGCACGCGCGCTGGCCAACCTGGTGCGCAACGCGATCGAGCACGCGGGCGGCATGGGGGCCGTGACGGTGCGGGTGATGCCGCCGGGCGACATCGAGGTCATCGACGGCGGCCCCGGCATCCCGGCCGCGCTGCGCGAACAGATCTTCAAGCCCTTCCACCGCGGGCATGCGACCGGGCCCGGCGCCGGGCTCGGCCTGAGCCTGGTGCAGGAGATCGCGCGCCTGCATGGCGGCGAGGTCACGGTGCACGACGCGCCGGGCGGCGGCGCGCTGTTCCGCCTGCGGCTGCGCCCCGGGCGAAGCGGCGAGGCGCCGGCATGAAGGCCGCGCGCCGCTGGCTGCCGTGGCTGCTGTGGCCGGCGCTCTACGCCGCGGGCCTGCTGGCCGCGGCGGCGGCCTTCGCGAGCACGGCATCGCTGGCCTGGTTCAACGCGGCCTACCTCTCGCTCGCGCTGGCGATCGCGCTGCTCGAGCGCTGGCTGCCGCACGAGCCGCGCTGGCTCGCGGACGACGGCCAGACGCCCTGCGACCTGGCCCACACGCTGCTGACCAAGGGCACGGCCCAGGTCGTGGCCGCGCTCGCGGCAAGCCTGCCGCTGGCCGGCGCGATGGCACTGCGGCCCTCGGCGCATGGCACGGCCTGGCCCCTGCACTGGCCACTGGCCGCGCAGGTGGTGCTCGCGCTCGCGGTGGTGGAACTGGGCCTCTACATCGCGCACCGCGGCGCGCACGAATGGCCGCCGCTGTGGCGCTTCCATGCGCTGCACCACGGCGTGCGGCGGCTGTGGGTGGCGAACACCGGCCGCTTCCACGTGGTCGACAGCGCTTTCAAGGCCCTGCTCGGGCAACTGCCGCTGTACCTGCTGGGCGCGCCGCTCGCGGTGTTCCTGTGGGTGGGCGCCGTGACGGCCGTCACCGGACTGCTGACCCACTGCAATATCGAGCTGCGCACCGGCTGGCTCGACCGCGTCTTCAGCACGCCGGCGCTGCACCGCTGGCACCATTCGCGCTCGCCGGCCGAGGGCAACCGCAACTACGGCGAGAACCTGGTGCTGTGGGACCTGCTGTTCGGCACCTGGTACCGCCCGGCGCGGCGGCCGCCGGCGGACATCGGCATCGACGGCGAGATCGCGGCCGGCTTCCTGGCGCAACTGGCGCAGCCCTTCACCGCGTCGGGCACGCGGCGGATCATGGGCCTGTCACCGGTTCCTCGGCACAATGGGCCGTCGAGCCCCCCGGATGCCGGGGACCGGATCGGCAGGACATGAAGGCCCACGCATGAACCTCACCCTCGAACTGATCGGCGCTCCCACCGACGTCGGCGCCAGCGTGCGCGGCGCGGGCATGGGCCCCGACGCGCTGCGCGTGGCGGGGCTGGCGGAGGCGCTGGTGCGCCAGGGCTTCGCGCTGGTCGACCGCGGCAACCTCGCGGGCCCGGCCACGCCCTGGGCGCCGCCGGCCAACGGGCTGCGCCATCTCGACGAGGTGATCGCCTGGAACCGCGCCGTTTACGCGGCGGTCGACGAGGTGCTGGGCGCGGGCCACGTGCCGCTGATGCTGGGCGGCGACCACTGCCTGGCGATCGGCTCGATCAGCGCGGTGGCCTGGCATGCGCGCAAGCGCGGCCGCAAGCTGCGCGTGCTGTGGCTCGACGCGCACTCCGACGTCAACACCGAGACCACCAGCCCCAGCGGCAACCTGCACGGCATGCCGGTGTCGTGCCTGCTGGGCCACGGGCCCGCGGTGCTGACCGGCTGGAGCGGCGAGCGCGCGGCGCTGCCGCCCGAGGCGATCCGCTTCATCGGCATCCGCAGCGTCGATGCCGACGAGAAGGAGGCGATCCGCACGCTGGGCCTCAACGTGTTCGACATGCGCCACATCGACGAGCACGGCATGCGCACCACCATGACCGAGGCGCTGCAGGACGTGGACGAGGACACGCACCTGCACGTGAGCTTCGACCTCGACTGCCTCGACCCCAACATCGCGCCCGGCGTGGGCACCGGCGTGCGCGGCGGACCGACCTACCGCGAGATGCAGCTGTGCATGGAGATGATCGCCGACACCGGCCGGCTCGGCTCGGTCGACGTGGTCGAACTCAATCCCGCGCTCGACGTGCGCAACCAGACGGCCGAGATCGCGGTGGAGCTGATCGAGAGCCTGTTCGGGAAGTCGACGCTGGTGCGTTAGGCCGCAACGCGCGCTGCCTGCAGCGCGCGTACATCTTCGAGCAGCAGCGCGAGCGGCGCCGCCAGCAGCGGCCGGGCCGCGTCGTCGCGCGACGCATGGCGCGCCGCGAGCCGCTCCAGCACCGACAGATCGGGCGCCATGCCCTTGCCTTCGAGCGCGTCCGCCAGCGCGGCGAGCGCGCCGGCCGAGGCGCGCGCGGCCTTCGCGGTCTCGTCGTTCGATGCCGGCGGCTGCTGCCCGATGGCACGGCCGAGCAGCGCCACGTCCTGCATCAGCCGCGCCATGGTGCGCGCGCGCTGCCGGTGCGCGTCCTTCGGCGCACCGACCGTGCGGTGACGCCAGGGCCAGCGCGATTCGAGGTCGGCGCCGCCCGCGAGCACCGTGAGCCGCGCCAGCGCGGCGCGGGCACGTTCGCCGTCGCCCTCGGGCGCATCGCCCGCGGCCAGCGCCAGCAACCGCTTCGCCATGCCGCGCAGCAGGGCCGCGCAGCCCGCGTCGAAGCGCGCGCCAGCCCGGTACTCGGCCGTCACCAGCGCCATCGCGAGCGCCACGCCCACGCCGATGCCCATCTGCGCCATGCGCAGCAGCGCCACCTGCAGCGCCGAATGGCCCGGCAGGCTGCCGGCCGAGAGGATGATCAGCGCCGCCACCGGCGCGCTGCGCAGGCCCGGCACGGCGGCGCCGACGAAGGCCAGCAGCAGCACGATCGCGAGCGCGTCGGCCTGCATCGGCACACCATGGTGCGCGAGCCACACGCCCGCGAGCCCGGCCAGCGCGCCCGCGAAGGTGCCGCGCACGCGGTCCCAGCCGGCCTCGAGCGTGGAGCCGGCGCTCGGCCGCATCACGATCAGCACGCTCATCACGGCCCAGAAGCTCTCGGGCAGCCCGATCCCGCGCGACACGCCCCAGGCGATGGCGACCGCCGCCGCGAGCTGCGCGCCCGCGCGCCAGCGGCCGGGTTCGCGCAGGAAGGCCAGCCGGTCCGCGAACGGGAGGGTGGCCATGCCGTCAGCCGCGGTTGGGCGAGGTCGGCACCGGGAAGGTGGTGGCCGGGGCCGGGGACGGGGCCGGGGTGGCGGCGGGTGCCGGCGGCGCGGGCTCGGGCAGGTCCTCGGGCTCTTCCGCGCCCGGCTCCTGCCCTTCGAGGAAACGGTCGAGCAGCGCGAAGAAGCGGTCGTAGAAGCGCTCGTCGGTCAGCGTCTGGCTCGCCACCTTGACCATCGCGTCGTCGCTGCCCGTCAGCGGCAGCGACAGCGAGCCGAAGGCGCCCACGCCCAGGCTCGCCGAGTTGTTGACCTTCTTGAGGCCGTAGCGATCCTGCAGCGCGGTCGCGAAGGCCACCGTGCTCTTCGGCCTGGCGCCCTTGCCGCCCCGGCCGCCCTCGGCCGCGCAGACCACGCGGAACTCGACCTCCACGTGCACCTCGGCCGCCGGCTGGAAGCTCTTGCGGCCGGTCACCAGGTCGGCATTGGCGGCCGTGACCATGTAGCCCTGGCTCAGCAGCGCGCGGCGCGCGGCCTCGCAGGTCTGGGCCTCGGTGGCCTCGTAGCTGCGCGTGTGGGTGGTGGTGGAGTCGAACTCCTCGGTGTCGTAGGCGACGCGGCGCGCACTGCTGCCGCAGCCCGCGAGCACCAGTGCCGACAGCAGCACCGGCAGGAGGACGAAGGAGCGGGAGCGAAGGGGCATCGGAGGCAGGGTCGGCATGGCGTGGCGGATGCTAACCGGCGGACGGCCGGCCTGCCTTCGAGCGCGATGAGGGCCGCGCGTTCCCTCGGCGATTCGGGATCAGGCGCCGGTCAGGAAAGCACGACGACGTGGTGCGCCCGCGCGCGCGTGGCCGCGATCAGCCGCGCGTTCGGCGCATCGGTCTGCGCCACCCACGCGCGCGCCGCCTCGGCGCTGCGGCCGAACTGCTCGTGCCGGCGCACCAGCCGCGCCTCGCGCAGCGCATCGTCGATGTCCACGTACCAGACCTCGTCGAGCAGCGCGGCCGCGCCGGCCCAGGGCCCGGTGTCGTGCAGCAGGTAGTTGCCCTCGGTGATCACGAGTTGCGTCTCCGGCAGCACCGCGATCGCGCCCGCCACCGGCTCCTCGATCTCGCGCCGGAACTCGGGCGCATAGACGATGTCGCCACCGGGCCGTTGTTCGCGCAGCCGCCGCAGCAGCGCCACGTAGCCGGCGCTGTCGAAGGTGTCGGGCGCGCCCTTGCGGTCGGCGCGGCCGAGCCGCCGCAGCTCGACGTTGGCGAGATGGAAGCCGTCCATCGGCACCACCTGCGCGCGCTCGGCGCCGAGCGCGTCGCGCAGCAGCGCCGCGAGCGTGGACTTGCCGGCGCCGGGGGCGCCGACCAGGCCGAGCAGCTTGCGCTGGCCGCCGGCCGTGAGGGCCCGCAGACGCGCGAGGCTGTCGGCGGGGAGCGAGAGAGGAGGCTGCGAGGGAGAAATGCTCATCCCCCGAGCGTAGCCGCGCGCACTGTCAAAAAAACATCAGGGGTACAGACCGCGCTCCTGCCGCGCCATCAGGATCCGCTCGCAAGCCACCGCGTAGGTCGCGGTGCGCAGCGTGATCTTGTGCTTGTCGGCCGTGTCCCAGATCTGGTTGAGGGCGTTCATCATGATGCGGTCGAGGCGCACGTTGATCTCGTCCTCGTCCCAGAAGAAGGACGAGAAGTCCTGCACCCATTCGAAGTAGCTGACGGTCACGCCGCCGGCATTGCAGATCACGTCGGGCACCACCAGCACGCCGCGCTCGGCGAGGATGTCGTCGGCCTGCGGCACGGTGGGGCCGTTGGCGCCTTCGAGCACCAGCTTGGCGGTGGTCTTCTTCGCGCGATCGGCCGTGAGCTGGCCTTCGAGCGCGGCGGGGATCAGGATGTCGCAGGCGATGTCCCAGAAGTCCTCGTTCGGCACGATGTCGCCGCCGGCCTTGAAGCCGACCACGCCGTCGGTGCGCGAGATCGGCACCAGTTGCGCGAGGTCGAGGCCCTTGTCGTTGACGATGGTGCCGGTGTGGTCCTGCACCGCGACGATCTTGGCGCCCGCTTCGGCGAACAGCTCGGCCGCGACCGAGCCCACGTTGCCGAAGCCCTGCACCGCGATGCGCGCGCCGCGCAGGTCGAGGCCGAGGCGGCGCGCGGCTTCGCGGCCGGTGACGAACACGCCGCGGCCGGTGGCCTTGACGCGGCCCAGCGAGCCGCCCAGGTGCAGCGGCTTGCCGGTGACGACGCCGGTGGCGGTGCCGCCGACGTTCATCGAGTAGGTGTCCATCATCCACGCCATGATCTGGGCGTTGGTGTTGACGTCGGGCGCGGGGATGTCGGTGTGCGGGCCGATGATGATGCCGATCTCGCTGGTGTAGCGGCGCGTGACCTTCTCGAGCTCCTGCAGCGAGAGCTTCTTCGGGTCGACGCGGATGCCGCCCTTGGCGCCGCCGTACGGCAGGTTGACGGCGGCTGTCTTGATGGTCATCCAGGCCGACAGGGCCATCACTTCCTCGAGCGTGACGTCGGGGTGGAAGCGCACGCCGCCCTTGCCCGGGCCGCGGCTCATGTTGTGCTGCACGCGGTAGCCCTCGAAGTGGGCGATGGTGCCGTCGTCCATCTCGATCGGCACGTCGACGATCAGCGCGCGCTTGGGGCGCTTGAGGGTTTCGACCCAGCGCGCGAGCGGGCCCAGGTAGGGCACCACGCGATCGACCTGCGACAGATACGTGCCCCAGGGGCTGTTGGCCGTCGGCGTGACGAAGGAGAGTTTTTCGCTCATGAGAGTCCCTTGGTTGGAATGATGGGCGAACGATAGTCCCGTCTCGCGCGCCGCGCCATGGCTTATGCATGCCGCGACAGGCGGTTATGCAAGAGTCGCTTGACGCCCCCGCGCGGGGCTTTTTCGCGGCGGCGCGGCAGATGACGAAATCGTCATCAACGGGTTATCGATCGCCGGTTTGCCCTCCCTAGAGTCGGTGGCAAGGAAAGACGAAGACCACGAGGCCCACCGGCCCGCTTCGCTCCCACCGGGTTCAACCACCACGTCCCACCACTGAAAGGAACGACGACATGAAGACTTCGCAACACCGCACCGTCCGCACCACCCGCCTGCTGGGCACCGCCGCCTTCGCCGCGCTGCTGGCCGCCGCCGCCGCGCCGAGCTTCGCGGGCAACTACGCCGAGGGCGATCCGCGCCCCGCGTCGTTCAGCTCGTCGACGACGCGCGAAGCCGTGACGGCCGAAGCGCGCCAATGGCTCAAGACCGCGCCCACGCAGGGCTACACCGACGGCACGCCACAGCAGCAGGTGGCCACGGTGTCGGCCAACAGCCGCGTCGCGGTGGCCGCCGACACGCGGCTGTGGATGCAGTCGGGCCTGGCCGCGAAGCAGTCGGGCGAAGCGGGTGCCGACCCGACCCGCGCGGGCTATCGCCAGGCGCAGGCCGAATACACGCGGCTGCGCGCCAGCCCGGCCTACGGCGCGCTGATCGAGCAGCTCGATCGCCAGGCCGCCGCGCACGGCCAGAGCACGGTGCGCTGAGGTCGCGCGGTGGCGTGGCGCGACGGCGCTACGCCACCGTGCTCAGCAGGGCCGCATTGCCGCCCGCGGCCGCCGTGTTGACCGTCACGGTCTGTTCGGCGCAGAAGCGCGGCAGGTAGTTCGGCCCGCCCGCCTTGGGCCCGGTGCCGCTGAGTCCTTCGCCGCCGAAGGGCTGCACGCCGACCACCGCGCCGATGATGTTGCGGTTGACGTAGACATTGCCCACGTGGGCACGCACGGCCAGCGCCTGGGCGCGCGAATCGATGCGCGTCTGGATGCCGAGCGTGAGGCCGTAGCCGAGCGCGTTGATGCGCTCGATCACCTCGGTCGGGTCGCTCAGCGCGCCCGAGCCCCAGCGCACGATCTGCAGCACGGGGCCGAAGATCTCGCTGCGCACGTCCTCGATGGCGCCCACTTCATAGGCCGCCGGCGCGATCAGGGTGGACGATGCGTCGTCCGTTGCCGCGGGCGCCAGCACGCGCTTCGCTTCGCGGTCCAGCCGCGCCAGGTGGCGGCGGATGTTGTCGGCCGCCTCGCGGTCGATCACCGGGCCGACGTCGGTCGCGAGCAGCGCGGGATCGCCGGCCGACAGCTCGGCCGCCGCGCCGCGGATCATCTCGATCACGCCATCGGCGATGCCCTCGTGCAGCACCAGGAGCCGCAGCGCCGAGCAGCGCTGGCCGGCCGAGCGGAAGGCGCTCTGCACGACGGCATCGGCCACCTGCTCGGGCAGCGCGCTCGAGTCGACCAGCATCGCGTTGATGCCGCCGGTCTCGGCGATCAGCGGGACGATCGGGCCGTCCTTGCCCGCCAGTGCGCGATGGATGATCTTCGCCACCTGCGTCGAGCCGGTGAACACCACGCCGGCCACGCCGGGCGCGGCCACCAGCGCGGCACCCACGGTCTCGCCGGGGCCGTGCAGCAGCTGCAGCGCGTCGGCCGGAATGCCCGCGGCCTGCAGCAGCGCGACCGCTTCGCGCGCGATGGCCGGCGTCTGCTCGGCGGGCTTGGCCAGCACGGTGTTGCCGGTGGCGAGCGCGGCCGCGACCTGGCCTGTGAAGATGGCCAGCGGGAAGTTCCACGGGCTGATGCAGACCCAGGGCCCGCGCGCGGTGAGCCGCAGCTCGTTGCGCTCGCCGGTCGGGCCGGGCAGCAGCACGGGCTGCATCAGGCGCTCGGCCTCGTCGGCGTAGTAGCGCAGGAAGTCGATCGCCTCGCGCACCTCGGACACCGCATCGCCCCAGGTCTTGAAGGCCTCCTTGACGAGCAGCGCGCACAGGCGCGGCAGTTGCGCCTGGAAGGCATCGGCCGCGCGGCGCAGCGCGGCGGCGCGCGTTGCCACCGGCGTGTTGCGCCAGGTGCGGAAGGCGGCGGCGCTCATGGCCACGGCGCGCGCGGCGCTCGCGGGATCGGCCTCGGGCACGACCGGCACCGCGGTCGCGGCCAGCGCCGCGAACAGCGGCGCACGCATGGCGTCGACCGTGAGGTCGAGCCCGTCGCTGTTGCGCCGCGCGGGCGCCGGGCCGTAGAGCAGCGGCGGCAGCGGCAGTTGCGGGCTCTCGCGCTCCAGCCACAGCGGCGACACCAGCAGCGTGGCGATGGGCACGCCGGGGTCGCCGAGCTGGTTGACGAAGGAGGAGTTGGCGCCGTTCTCGAGCAGGCGCCGCACCAGGTAGGCCAGCAGGTCCTTGTGGCGGCCGACCGGCGCGTACACGCGCACCGAGGCGCCGGTGTGCTTCATGACCTCGCGGTAGACGCCCTCGCCCATGCCGTGCAGCCGCTGCAGCTCGAAGGGCGCGCCCTGCCGCTGCGCCATCTGCAGGATGGCCGCGATGGTGCCCGCGTTGTGGGTGGCGAACTGCGGATAGATCGCGTCGGGCGCGGCCAGCAGCGCCTGCGCGCAGGCCAGGTAGCTGACGTCGCTGTGGTGCTTGTGGGTGAACACGGGGTAGTGCGGCAGGCCCAGCTCCTGCGCGCGCTTGATCTCGGCGTCCCAGTAGGCGCCCTTGACCAGCCGGCACATCAGCCGCAGGCCGTAGCGGCGCGCGATCGCGGTGACGTGCTCGATCAGCTCGAGCGCGCGCGTCTGGTAGGCCTGCAGCGCGAGGCCGAAGCCGCGCCATTGCGGATGCTCGGCCGCGACGCGGGTCGCGAGCGCGTCGAACACGTCGAGCGAGAGCTCGAGCCGGTCGACCTCCTCGGCGTCGATGGTGAGGTTGAGGTTGGCCGCGGCCGCGCGCTCGCACAGCAGCCACACGCGCGGCACCAGCTCGCGCAGCACGCGGTCGCGCTGCGCGTCCTCGTAGCGCGGATGCAGCGCGCTGAGCTTGATCGAGATGCCGTCGTTGCGCTCGGGCGCGGCGGTGGGATCGGCGCCCTGGGCGATCGCGGCAATGGCGCGGGTGTAGCTCTCGAGGTAGCGCAGGGCGTCCTCGTCGGTGCGCGCGCCCTCGCCGAGCATGTCGTAGCTGAAGCACAGGGCGGACTGCTTGCGGTGCGCGGCACGGGCCTCGTCCATCGCCTCGGCGATGGTCTGGCCCAGCACGAACTGCCGGCCCAGCAACTGCACCGCGCGCAGCGTGGCGGCGACCACGGTGCGCGCGCCGAGCCGGGCCATCAGGCCGGGCGGATGGTCGGCCTCGGGCAGGAAGCGCTTCGACATCGCGATCGCGGCCGACGACAGGCGCGACAGCGTGGAATCGGCGGCGCCCTCGAAATCGGCGCGGCCGAGCTGGTCGGCCGTGAGCGCGATGGCGGTCTCGGCATCGGGCACGCGCAGCAGCGCCTCGGCCAGCCGCATCAGCGCGAGGCCTTCGGCGCTCGAGATCGGGTATTCGCGCAGCAGGCTCTCCATGGCCCAGAACGGCGGCGGATGGTCGCGCACCGCCTGCACCCAGGGCGTGGCAACGGTCGAGGCCGCGGTCCAGTCGAGCGCACCCTCGAGCAGGGCGAGTCGATGGGCGACGACCTCGGTCTCGGGTCGGTAGGGGTCGGGCAGGCGCATGTCTTCTCCTTGGTTGGATTGGCTATGGTCCATGCCTTGATGGCGAATCTTTCACCAAAATTCGACAGCATTTCCGGATAATTCACCAGAACCCTTGCCATCCCATTTCCATGACCGACCTGGACCGCGTCGATCTCCGGCTGCTGAAGATTCTTCAGGAAGACGGCCGCATCACCAACCTCAAGCTGGCCGAGGCGGTGGCGCTGTCGCCGACGGCGGTGCTCGCGCGCGTGCAGCGGCTCACGCGCGAGGGCTTCATCCAGGGCTACGAGGCGCGGCTCGACGCCGAGCGGCTGGGCCGCGGCTTCACGGTCTTCGTCGAGGTGCTGCTGGACCGCACCACGCCCAACGTGTTCGACCAGTTCAAGGCCGCGGTGCAGGTGCGCGAGGAGATCGTCGAATGCCACATGGTGGCCGGCGGCTTCGACTACCTGCTGAAGACGCGCATGGCCGACATGGCGGCCTACCGCGACTTCGCGGGCACGGTGCTGTGGCAGCTGCCGGGCGTGCGCGAGACGCGCACCTACGCGGTGATGGAGGAAGTGAAGAGCAGCGCGCGGATCCCGCTGGGGATCTGAGCCCGGCCGCTCAGGCGTCCTTGCGTGGACGGCCGCCGAAGATCGCCGTGCCGATGCGCACCATCGTGCTGCCCGCGCTGACCGCCGCCTCGAGGTCCGCGCTCATGCCCAGCGACAGGGTGTCGAGCGCGATGCCGGCGCCGCGGATTTCATCGAACAGCGCCTTCGCGCGCAGGAACAGCGCGCGCTGGGCCTCGAAATCGGGCGCCGGTTCGGGGATCGCCATGAGCCCGCGTAGCACCAGCTGTGGCAACGCCGCCACAGCGCGCGCCAGCGGCAGCGCCTCCTCGGGCGCCACGCCGGACTTGTTGGCGCCGCCGTCGACGTTGACCTGCAGGCAGACCTGCAGCGGCGGCAGATGGGCCGGGCGCTGGGCCGAGAGCCGCTCGGCGATCTTGAGCCGGTCGATGCTATGCACCCAGTCGAACTGCTCGGCCACGGGCCGCGTCTTGTTGCTCTGCAGGGGGCCGATGCAGTGCCATTCGAGGCCGGCGCGCAGGTCGGCCAGCGCGGCGATCTTGTCCAGGCCTTCCTGCACGTAGTTCTCGCCGAAGGCCGACTGGCCGGCCGCCTGCGCCTCGCGCACCGCCTCGGGCCCGAAGGTCTTCGATACCGCCAGCAGCCGCACCGCGCCGGGGTCGCGGCCGGCGTCGGCGCAGGCCTTCGCGATCCGCTGCCGCACGTGCTGGAGGTCGTCGCCAATCATCGTCATAATCGTCCAAATTCGTATCAAAACGTCACCGAAACCCGATCGAGGAGCCCCGTGGACATCACCCAACTGCTCGCGTTCAGCGTCAAGAACAAGGCTTCCGACCTGCATCTGTCGGCCGGCCTGCCGCCGATGATCCGCGTTCACGGCGATGTGCGCCGCATCAATGTCGATGCGCTGGACCACAAGGCGGTGCACGCCATGGTCTACGACATCATGAGCGACACCCACCGCAAGCACTACGAAGAGTTCCTGGAGGTCGACTTCTCGTTCGAGATCGACGGCCTGGCGCGCTTCCGGGTCAACGCCTTCAACCAGGCGCGCGGGGCGGCCGCGGTGTTCCGGACCATCCCCTCGAAGATCCTCACGCTCGAGCAGCTGAATGCGCCCAAGATTTTCGGCGAACTCGCGCTCAAGCCGCGCGGCCTGGTGCTGGTGACCGGCCCCACGGGCTCGGGCAAGTCGACCACGCTGGCCGCGATGGTCAACTATCTCAACGAGAACGAGTACGGCCACATCCTCACGGTCGAGGACCCGATCGAGTTCGTGCACGAGTCGAAGAAGTGCCTGATCAACCAGCGCGAGGTCGGGCCGATGACGCTGTCGTTCGCGAATGCGCTGCGCTCGGCGCTGCGCGAGGACCCCGACGCGATCCTGGTCGGCGAAATGCGCGACCTCGAGACCATCCGCCTCGCGATGACCGCGGCCGAGACCGGCCACCTGGTGTTCGGCACGCTGCACACCTCGTCGGCCGCCAAGACCATCGACCGGATCATCGACGTGTTCCCGGGCGAGGAGAAGGAGATGATCCGCGCCATGCTGTCGGAGTCGCTGCAGGCGGTGATCTCGCAGACCCTGTGCAAGACCAAGGACGGCCTGGGCCGCGTGGCGGCGCACGAGATCATGCTGGGCACGCCGGCCATCCGCAACCTGATCCGCGAGGCCAAGGTGGCGCAGATGTACTCCACCATCCAGACCGGCCAGGGCCAGGGCATGCAGACGCTGGACCAGAACCTCACGGACCTGGTGCGGCGCAATACGATCTCCGCCGCGGAAGCCCGCAGCAAGGCCAAGATCCCCGAAAACTTCCCCGGCTGACCCCAGCCCTCCGGAGCCCCTCATGGAACGCGATCAAGCCAGCCAGTTCATCAACGACCTGCTCAAGCTCATGGTGAGCCGCAACGGCAGCGACCTGTTCATCACGGCCGACTTCCCGCCGGCGATCAAGGTCGACGGCAAGGTCACCAAGGTCTCGCAGCAGGCGCTGGGCGCGCAGCACACGCTGGCGCTCACGCGCTCGGTGATGAACGACCGCCAGACGGCCGAGTTCGAGCGCACCAAGGAGTGCAACTTCGCGATCTCGCCGACCGGCATCGGCCGCTTCCGCGTCAACGCCTTCGTGCAGCAGGGCAAGGTCGGCATGGTGCTGCGGACCATCCCGGCCAAGCTGCCGACCATCGACGACCTGGGCATGCCGCAGGTGCTCAAGGACGTGTCGATGACCAAGCGCGGCCTGTGCATCCTGGTGGGCGCCACCGGCTCGGGCAAGTCGACCACGCTGGCCGCGATGATCGACTGGCGCAACGAGAACTCCTTCGGCCACATCGTCACGGTGGAGGACCCGGTGGAGTTCGTGCATCCGCACAAGAACTGCGTGGTGACGCAGCGCGAGGTGGGCATCGACACCGACAGCTGGGAGGCGGCGCTCAAGAACACGCTGCGCCAGGCGCCCGACGTGATCCTGATGGGCGAGATCCGCGACCGCGAGACCATGGAGCACGCCGTGGCCTTCGCCGAGACCGGCCACCTCTGCATGGCCACGCTGCATGCCAACAGCGCCAACCAGGCGCTCGACCGGATCATCAACTTCTTCCCCGAGGAACGCCGCGCGCAGCTCCTGATGGACCTGTCGCTGAACCTGCGCTCGCTGGTCTCGCAGCGCCTGGTGCCGACCGAGGACGGCCTCGGCCGCGTGGCGGCGGTCGAGATCCTGCTGAACACGCCGCTGATCTCCGACCTGATCTTCAAGGGCGAGGTCGGCGAGATCAAGGAGATCATGAAGAAGAGCCGCAACCTCGGCATGCAGACCTTCGACCAGGCGCTGTTCGACCTGTTCGAGGGCCACGCGATCAGCTTCGAGGATGCGCTGCGCAATGCCGACTCGGCCAACGACCTGCGGCTGCAGATCAAGCTCAACAGCCAGCGCGCGCGCAGCACCGACCTGGCCGCGGGCACGGAGCACTTCGCGATCGTCTGAGCCGGCGCGCCGCCTTCAGTCGATCTGCCGCTGCCAGGCGGCGAACACGCCTGCCGCGAGCGCGACCACGGCGATCGCCGTGAAGCCATCGAGCGAGGCCATGAAGGTGGCCTGCTGCTCGAGCGTGCGCCACAAGGTGCCGAGCGCCATCGCATGCGCCTCGCCGGCCGCATGGCCGAGCGCCGCGAAATTCCGCGTCAGCCCGTCGAGCGCCTGCATGAAGCCCGCGTTGCCGGCGTTGGCCGATTCGGCGAGCCGGGTTTCGTGCAGCGCGAGCCGGTGCTGCTGCAGCGCGATCACGCTCGAGGTGGCGAAGGAGATCGCGAGCTGCCGCACCAGGTTCTTGAGCCGGTAGCCGTGCGCGAAGTCCTCGGCCGCGAAGGGCCGGAAGGTGAGGTTCGCGACCGGCAGCACCACGAACAGCATCAGCAGGCCGCGCAGCAGCAGCGGTCCGACCAGCGCCTCGCGCCCCGACTGCGGCGTGACGCGCGCGAGCCAGGCGGAAGCCAGCGCGGCGATCGCGAAGCCCGCGACGATCAGCCACTTCTTGTGCGCGAGGCGCGCCGAGTAGCGCAGGTAGACGAACACCAGCAGCCCGGTGGCGAGCGACATCGCGCCCGTGAAGTAGCCGGTGTTGCCCACGCTGAAGCCGAGCCCGCCTTCCATCAGCCGCGGCAGCAGGTAGCTGAAGCCGGTCGACAGGTAGTAGTAGACGACGTAGAGCGCGAGCCCGACGCGAAAGCCCGGCTGCCGCAGCGCATGCAGCCGCACCAGCGGCGCGGGATGGTGCCACTGGTGCCAGCCGAACCACGCGAGCCCCGCGAGGCCGGCCAGCGCCAGCCCCACGAGCGCGGGCGAACCGGTGAACAGCTCGAAGTGGGTGCGCGTGAGCACCACCTGCAGCGCCGCCTGCGCCAGCGCGAACACCAGGTAGGGCGCATGGTGCGGCGCGGTGCGCTCGTGCGGCTCGACGTCGCCGAGGTCGGGCAGCGCCCACAGCACCAGCAGGCCGATCAGCACCGCCACCGGCACGGTGCAGCCGAACAGCCAGCGCCAGTCGAAGTTCGAGACCAGGAAGGCACCGGCCACCGGCGCCAGCGCGCCGCCGAAGACGATCAGCACCATGAAGGCCTTGAGCGCCTTGGCGCGGCGCTCGGCCGGCATGCCGATCTGGATCAGGATGCGGCAGGCGCCGAGCATCGGCCCCACGAAGTAGCCCTGCACGCCGCGCGCCAGCGCGAGCTGGGTGGAACTGTCGGACCAGGCGGCGCCGAGGCCGCCCGCGGCGAAGGCGAACATGCACAGCGCGAGGTAGCGGCGGTAGCCGAGCCGCTCGATCCACGCATGCTGCTGCAGGATGCCGAGCACCGCGCCCAGCGCGTAGGCGCTCGAGGCCCACACCAGTTCGTCGGGCGAGGCGTTGACGCCGCCCGCGATGTAGCTCGCGAAGAACGCGAACAGCGCGTTGTCGAAGTAGTCGACCGCCGTGACCAGCCCGATCGCCCAGGGCATCCACGCCACGGCCGAGAGGCCGCGCGGATGCCGGGCGAGGGCCGGTGCGGTCATGACGCCGGGCGCTCCGCGCGCCGCTGCGCGAGGGCCTCCTCCACCGGTTCGCCGGCCAGGCGGCGTTCGACGTAGTCGAGGTCGCGGCGCAGCTGGGCCTGCAGGGCCGCGGCTTCCTTGAGCTCGCGGCGCACCTGGGCCACGCGCGTGTCGAGCGTGGCGAGCTGCGCGCCCAGCGTCTCGCGCAGCGACTTGAGCGAGGCATTCGACAGCCGCGGCCGGCCGCCCTCGGCCGGCGCCTCCATCGGCTGGCGCAGCATCTCGGTGATGGTGGTGAGCGAGAAGCCCAGCGAGCGCATGCGCAGCACGCGCGCGAGCCGCTCGAGGTCGGCCGGCTCGTAGAGCCGGTAGCGGCCCTCGCTGCGCACCGGCACCACGATGCCCAGTTCCTCGTAGTACTTGAGCGTGCGCGGCGTCACGCCGAGCTGCGCCGCGGCATCGCGAACGGTGAGGGACTTGGGCGGGGGGGCCGGGGAGCTCATGGGGCGATTCTACTCCAACGTGTACGTTCACGTACAGGTTCGGACCGACACGGCCATGTCCCCCGGGGTGCAGGCTGTCGCCGAATGGCTTTAAGCTCGGGTCCATGAGCAGCATCAACCCCCGCACCTACGAATCCACTCCCGCGCAGACGGTGGCCTTCCTGGGCCTCGGCGTCATGGGCGGGCCGATGGCCGGCCACCTGGCCAAGGCCGGCCACAGCGTCACGGTCTACAACCGCACCGAAGCCAAGGCCCGGGCCTGGGTCGACGAGTTCGGCGCCCCCGGCCGCCATGCGGCCACGCCGCGCGAAGCGGTGGCCGGCGCCACCATCGTGTTCTGCTGCGTCGGCAACGACGACGACCTGCGCTCGGTGGTGCTCGGCGACGACGGCGCCTTCGCCGGCATGGCGAAGGGCGCGGTCTTCGTCGACCACACGACCGCCTCGGCCGACGTGGCGCGCGAACTCTCCAAGGCCGCGCTCGAACGCGGCCTGCAGTTCATCGACGCACCGGTGTCGGGCGGCCAGGCCGGCGCCCAGAACGGCGCGCTCACCGTGATGTGCGGCGGCGACGCGGCCGCCTTCGATCGCATCAAGCCGGTGGCCGCGGCCTTCGCGCGCGCGGTCACGCTGCTCGGCGAGAGCGGCGCGGGCCAGCTCGCGAAGATGGTCAACCAGATCGCGATCGCGG
The DNA here is from genome assembly GCF_059415325.1 of Variovorax sp. GW821-FHT10D07. NCBI lineage: Bacteria > Pseudomonadati > Pseudomonadota > Betaproteobacteria > Burkholderiales > Comamonadaceae > Variovorax > Variovorax sp. GW821-FHT10D07. The sequence goes on from NZ_JBWKMZ010000016.1 coordinate 78,947, forward strand.
GCCTGGTGCAGGGCTTGTCGGAGGCCATCGCCTTCGGCCAGCGCGCGGGACTCGACATGCAGGCGGTGCTCGAGGTCATCGGCAAGGGCGCCGCCCAGAGCTGGCAGATGGACAACCGCGGCAAGACCATGATCGCGGGCAAGTTCGACTTCGGCTTCGCGGTCGACTGGATGCGCAAGGACCTGGGCCTGGTGCTCGACGAGGCCAAGCGCAACGGCGCGCGCGTGCCCGTGACCGCGCTGGTCGACCAGTTCTATGCCGACGTGCAGCAGTCGGGCGGCCAGCGCTGGGACACCTCGAGCCTGATCACGCGGCTGAAGTAGCCAGCCCTCCGCTCCCCCGGAAACGAACAAGGCCCCGTCGAGGGGCCTTGTTCGTTGGCGGGCGAAAGGACTTCAGCGGATCGGGCTGGTCGTCACGCCACCGGCCGGCGCGGGCGCCGGTGCCGACGAAGACGGCAGCGGCTCCATCGGCGGCAGCGGCACGCGCGACGAGGTGCCGGGCTGCGGCTGCGAGGCCGGCACCACGGGCGCGGGCGCGGAAACCCCGGTGCCGCCGCGCTGCGCGCCGGTCAGGTCGGCCTCGCTCACGATCTCGACCACGCGCACCACCTTCTGCACGCCGGTCACGCTGCGCACCACCTCGGTCGCGCGGTCGGTCTCGCGGCGCGTGGCGATGCCCATCAGGTAGACCGTGCCGCGCTCGGTCACGACCTTGAAGGAGTTGGCGAAGATGTCCTTGGCGTCGAGCAGCGAGGCCTTGACCTTGCCGGTGACGTAGAGGTCGTTGGAACGGTCCTGGAAGGTGCTGGGCGTGCCCAGCGTGAGTTCGTTGACCACCGAGCGCACGTTCTCGGCGCCGCGCACCACGTCCTCGACGCGGCGGCGGTCGGCCTCGTTGCCCACCGCGCCGGTCAGCAGCACCTGGCGGTTGTAGCTGGTCACGCTGACGTACATCTGGTCGTTGGCGATGTCGCGCACGCGGGCCGCGGCGCGCAGCTCGATGCCCTGGTCGTCGAGCTGGGCGCCCGAGCTGCGGCGGTCGGTCGCCACCATGCCCACGCCCACCGCCGCCGCGCCGCCGACCACCAGCGGCACGCAGGCCGAGAGGCCCGCGACCAATGCCGCGCCCGAGGCGAGTGCGAGAACGAGGCGGTGCATGGCGCGAGGCGTCGAGGCGGTCTTCTGCATGTGTGATTTCCCTGGAATGGAGGTGCGAGATGGGCGCTGCCGCGAGGCCCTGGCCCGGGTTCGCGGCGAGTTTAGCCCAGCGGATTTGCCGCTCCGTTACGGCTTGTTGGTAGAAATGAAGACGGCCGCGGAGTTCCCGAGGGAACGCCGCAGCCCGCGCCGGATGCGGCCGCCGCCGCTTCTTCAGTTCGTCTTCAGCTCAGGGCTTCGCGAGCGACAGCAGGAACACCTGCTGCGTCGGATCGCGCTGCAGCCGCTGCGCGTTGCGCGTGCTGGCGAACGCCACCTGGCCGCCCGCGGTCACGGGCCAGGTGTTGTTGCCGCGGGCCATCAGCAGGGTGCCGGACTCCCAGCCGCTGTCGGGGCGGAACACCGCGGTCATCACGCGCCAGCGCCAGTCGGCCGAGCGCGAGTCGTACCAGACCGCGCGCACCGCGCCGTCGGCATCGACGCCCAGGCGCGGCCGCTCGCTCATGGTCTTGTCGTCGGCGCCGACCACCACCGGCGCCGCGAAGGACTTGCCGCCGTCGCCCGAGACCGCGGCGCGCACCGAGAGGTTGCGCCCGCTCGCGGCGAGCTCCTTGCTCTCCCAGACCGCGACCAGCTCGCCCTTGGCGCCGAACGCGATCTGCGGATGGCGGTCGGCGCGGTCCGAGGTGCCGATCTCGGCCGGCTTCGCGGCCCAGGCACCACCAGCTTCGCGCACCAGCACCTGCACCTGCCAGTCGTCGGGCGTGGTGCCCTCGCCGTAGCTCGCGGCGCCGGTCCACAGCGGGTCCTTGTCGCTGCGGTCGTCCTGCCAGGCCACGGCGACGCGGCCGTCGGCCGCCACCGCCACCGAGGGCAGCACCGAGGCCGGATAGCGCGGGGTGCGCGTGTCGCTGGCGATGCCCGGATCGGTCACCTTGCCGGCGGCCGACAGGTTGCGCGGCTGGACGTCGGTGCCGATCTCCTGGGCCATGATGTCGAAGGCCTGATGGGCCGCGATCTCCTGCCATGCGAGCACGGGCTTGCCGCCGGCCGACAGCGCGATCGCCGGATGCTCGGCGCGTCCCTCGACCGCGCGCACGGTCACGGTGGCGTCCCAGTTGGCGCCGCCGTCGGCCGAATGCCGCAGCTTGATCTCGGGCCGGTGCGGCACCTGCACCGCGTCCTCCTCCCAGGCCACCCAGACCTCGTTGCCGCGCGCGGCCACGCGCGGAAAGCGCGCCTGGCCCTGGCCGCTGAGCGTGCGGCCCGCGTCGCGCCACACGCCCTTGGCATCGCGCTGGCGATAGACCACGGTGCTGCTCGAGGCGCCATGCAGCTCGGCCACGAAGTGCAGCGCGCCGTCGGCGACCGCGATGTCGGGGAAGCCCGCGAAGCCGCCGCGCGCACCCGCCACGCGCAGCGCGCCGTCCTCGGTGCCGGCATCGGCGGGAATCGGCGTCGCGGGCTTGGCCTCGACCGGCGCGGGCGAGACGAAGATCGGCGACACGGTGGCCTTGACCTCGTCGACCGACACCGGCGCCCAGGGCTGCGGCGTGCTCATGCCGCGCACCTCGGCGCGGTACCAGTCGGGCTTGTCGCCGGCTGCGATGTCGACGATGAAGCTCTCGGCATCGGTCTTCGGCTTGAAGCTCTTGAGCGGGCCGGCGCTCTTGCCGGGCGCGCGGTAGACGAACACGTCCAGGCCCGCGGCGCGGCGCACGTCGATGCGCAGGTGGCCGGCGGTGCCGGCCGGCACGAACACCTCGTCGCCGCCGATCGCGGTGTAGCCGCCGCCGCGCAGGTCGGTGGCGATCGAGACGAAGGGGCCGTTCGGGTCGTACGAGAGGCTGGTGTGGCCGCGCTGCAGCGCCTGCACGATGGCGCGCTCGTTGTAGGCCCTGGACAGCAGTTGCGTGGCCGGCATGCCGGGGTTCGAGATCGGATAGACCGTGCCCTCGCCGTCCCACAGCTCGCGCATGTGGCTGTCGCTCGCGCCCGCGATGCCGAAGCGGAAGCCCGCGTTCCACAGCTTCTCGGCATAGGCGTCGGCCAGCACGGTCTCGGGGCTCGGCGTGCCGTTCCAGGTCTCGACCAGGTCCACGCCCTGCACGTTGGCATAGGCATTGAACGAGCCGTCGGCATTGGTCTCGCCATCGTTGGGATGCGCCACGGTCCAGTTCGCGCCCTGGCTGTGCGCGTCCCAGATCGACTGCTGCAGGTGCGTGAAGGGCTGGCGGTCGGCGCGCGCGGCGCCCTGCACGATCGAATCGACGCCGCCCTGCACCGTCGCGTGCGGGCTGCCATTGGCTTCCTCGCCGCGCACCAGCAGCAGCGAGGGCGACTCCCAGTTCCAGTCGTAGTGCTGGTCGTAGGTGCGGTGGTCGGTCAGCGGCATGAACTCCAGGCCCATGCGCGTGCCCTGCCCGATCTGGTCGGCGATGCCGGTGTTGCCCGGGCCCTTGTCGTCGTTGAGCTGGCGCGCCGCGCTGCCGTCGGACGAGTGGTCGTCGTGCACGTGCGTGTCGCCCTTGAGCCAGGTGCCGGCGGGGATCGCCGGCGCGGCCTGCGTGAACTTCGCGGCGATGCGCTGCGCGGCCTTCACGGTCACGACGCAGCGCGTGTCGCCGCTCTCGCACGAGGTGCCCTGCCAGCCCGCGAACACGAAGCCGTGCGCGGGCGTGGCGTTGAGCGTGACGGTGCTGCCTTCGGCGTAGTCGGCGCTGGCGCCGGTGCAGCTGCCGGGGCCGCAGGCCAGCCTGGCATCGAGCGATTCGACGTCGCCGCTGCCCTCGACCGCGAGCGACAGCGCGAAGCTCGCGGGCTGCGTGCCGCCGTCCTGGCCGTTGTCGCCTTGCGCGGGGCCGCCGCCCGAAGGCGGCGCGAAGCCGAAGAAGCCGCCGCCACCACCGCTGCCGCCACCGCAGGCACTCAGTGCCAGCACGCAGACGGCGCTCAGGGTGGCCAGCGCGACGCGTGGCGTGCGGCGCGTGGAAGGGGTCGATGACAGCCTGCCGCGGACCGCGGGCAGGGAAGGAAAGTTCGGGAGTTTCATGGGGGGCGGCGCGCCGGAGAGTTGAGGAGCGAGCGCGCTCGGCCGCGATGCTAGGAAGCCGCCATGTCAATCACATGAACTTTGTTCAACATATTTATGAAATCGTTCTGAGAAAAACTCAGACCCCGGCGCAGTGAAACGCATGCCCCCGCGCGCCGGGGAGCGTCATGCGTGAAGGGTTCAGCTCGACGGCGACAGCACGTCGCTGTCCGGATCGCCGAGCAGCTGCGCGTCCACGCCGTCGCACAGGCAATGCAGCGCGAGCAGGTGGATCTCGTGGATGCGCGCGCCGCGCTCGTGCGGCACGCTGATCTGCACGTCGGTCTCGCGCAGCGCGCGGCCGATCACGCCGCCGGTGCCCGGCGCGGCCGAGGCGCCCGCGTTGGCATTGCCGAGCAGCGCCACCACGGTCATGTCGCGCTCGTGCGCGGCATGCACCGCCGCGAGCACCGGGGCCGACTGGCCGCTGACGCTGAGCGCAAGCAGCACGTCGCCGGCCTGGCCGAGCGCACGCACCTGGCGCGCGAAGCGGTCGCCGTCGACGGCATTCGCGCCATCGGCCGCGGGGTCGGTGCTGTCGCCGGGCAGCGCGATGGCCGCGAGCTCGGGCCGCTCGCGCTCGAAGCGGCCGACGAACTGCGAGGCGAACTGCGTGGCCAGCAGGCCCGACACGCCCGACCCGCAGGCCAGCACCTTGCCGCCGCTGGTCACGCACGCCAGGATCGCCTGCATCGCCTGCGAAATGGGTTTGCTCAGAATCGGGCCGGCCTGGTACTTGAGGTCGGCGCTATCGATGAAGTGCTGCTGAATCCGTTGCTCGAGCATGGGGCGGGATGATAACTGCGGGGATGCAGCGAAAGACCCCGCGCTGTGATCCGCCCTACACCTTCGCGCATCGCGCGCCGCTCAGCCCGCGTCGAAAGCCGCGCGCAACCACGTGATGCGCTCCTCGACCAGCACCACGTCGAAGCGGCACGGCGGCGGCTCGCGCAAGCGGGCGAGATAGTGGCGCGCCGCGAACACGATGCGCCGCTGCTTGGCCGCCGTGATGCTGCCGGCCGCGCCGCCATGGCCGGTGGAACTGCGCTGGCGCACCTCGACGAATACCAGCGTGCGGTCGCGCGGATCGCGCATGATCAGGTCGATCTCGCCGCCGCCTCGGCCCGGCGTCCGATAATTGCGCGCGACCAGCTGCAGCCCCGCGCGCTCCAGGTGCGCCAATGCGGCGTCCTCGGCCGCGTCGCCGCGGCCCTTGGTCGTGACGGCCAACGCCGTCGTCGTGGTCTTCATGACCGCTCCCTGTTCCCGTTTGTTCTTGTGTCGACGTCCCTCGGAGAAAAGCGCTTGGCCTCACTCGCACCCGCCTCTTTCGGTGCCGCCCTCGGGGCCGCGCGCGACGCCGCCGGTGCGCAGCATTATCCGCAGGGCACCCTCTACGTGGTCGCCACGCCGATCGGCAACCTGGCCGACATCACCTTGCGCGCGCTGCACGTGCTGCAGCTGGTCGACGCCGTCGCCTGCGAGGACACGCGCCACACGCAGAGCCTGCTGCGCGCCTACGGCATCGACCGCCCCGGCGCGCAATTGCTCGCGCTGCACCAGCACAACGAGGCCGAGGCCGCTCAGGCCGTGGTCGCGCGGCTCGCGCAGGGCGAGCGCATCGCCTATGTCAGCGACGCCGGCACGCCCGGCGTGAGCGACCCCGGCGCGCGGCTGGTGGCCGCGGTGCATGCCGCCGGCCTGCGCGCGCTGCCGCTGCCGGGCGCGAGCAGCGTCACCACGCTGGTCGGCGCGGCCGGGCTGGTGTCCGACGGCAGCGGCGACAGCGCGAGCAGCGCCTTCGTGTTCGCGGGCTTCCTGCCGAGCAAGGCCGGCGAGCGCGACAGCGCCGTGCAGGCGCTCGCGCACGAGCCGCGCGCCGTGGTGCTGCTCGAGGCCCCGCACCGCATCGAGCCGCTGGCGCGCGCGCTGGCCGTGCTCGGCGAGCGCCGCGTCACCGTGGGCCGCGAGCTCACCAAGCAGTTCGAGGAAATCGCGACGCTGGCGGCCAGTGCCCTGCCCGGCTGGTTCGCGGCCGAGCGCGACCGCACGCGCGGCGAGTTCGCGCTGGTGCTGCACCCGGTGGCGGTGGCGGCCGACGACGGCGCCGAGGGCGAGCGCGTGCTGCGCCTGCTGCTGGCCGAGCTGCCGGTGAAGACCGCCGTGAAGCTCGCGGCCGAGATCACGGGCGCGCCGCGCAACACGCTCTACGACACGGCGCTGCGCATCCGCAACGCGGGCGATGAAGACGCCGACTAAGCGCGCTTCTTGAACAGCGCCGACGCCCCGCTCGCCGTCGCCACCTCGGCCGCCGCCTGCATCAGCGTGGGCCCGAGCGTCTCCATGCGCTGCGCCGTCAGCCGCACCGCGGGGCCGGCGATGGTGATGACGCCGATCGCCGGGCCGGACGGGCCGAAGACCGGTGCCGCCATCGCGGTCATGCCGGGCGCGAACACCTCGTTGATCAGGCTGAAGCCGCGCTGGCGCGCCGCCTTCACGTAGACCATCACGGCCTTGAGCGTGGTCGGCGCCTTGGGGCCGAAGTCCTCGGGCTTGCCCAGGCCCTTCTTCGCGACCAGCGCCATCGCGTCGTCCTCGGGCAGGGTCGAGAGCCAGGCATGGCCGGCCGCGCTGCACGACAGCGCCACCGACAGGCCCATGTCCGGGTCGTAGCGCAGGCCGTGGGTCGCACCCTGCGCCTTGGCCACGAAGGTGAGCTCGTCGCCGTCGACCACCGCGAGGCGCACCAGCTCGCCCGAGGCCTTGGCGAGCTGGTCGAGCAGCGGCTGCGCGACATCGACCACGCCCGAGTTGCTGAGGAACGAGAGGCCGATCGACACCAGCTTGATGGTCAGCACGTAGTGGCCGTCGCGCTGTTCCTGCCGCACGTAGCCGTAGCGGATCAGCTCCGTCAGCAGGCGGTGCGAGGCGCTCAGCGGGATCTGCAGATCGCCCGCCAGCAGGGACAGGGGCACGCCCTCGGGATGGGACGCCAGATATTCCAGCACCCTGAAGCTGCGTCCCAGCATTTCGCTCATGTCAGTACTCCCGGTTCATGTCGCGGACCGATGGCGACAGCCGAACTCTAGCAGATGAAGGGAAGGGATTTCCATAGTGGAAAGATTTTCCGATTTATCACAGAATTCCTTCCATCGCATCGGCCATGCCGCCTTCCGTCCTTCCCTGGAGCCCACCCGTGAAACTTCTTCGCACCTTCGCCCTCGCCAGCCTCTGCATCGGCCTCGCCGCGCCCGCCCTGGCGCAGCAGGAACGCACCATCCGCTTCGGCCACCTCAACAACACCGACCATCCGGTGAGCCTGGGCGTGAAGCGCTTCGCCGAGCTGCTCGCGGCCAAGAGCGGCGGCAAGATGAAGGTGCAGGAGTACCCGGCCAACCAGCTCGGCAACGAGATGCAGCAGCAGTCGGCGCTGCAGGGCGGCGTGCAGCAGATGTCGGCGCCCGCGACCACCTCGCTCGCGGGCATCGTCAAGGAGTTCGGCCTGGTCGACTTCCCGTTCGCGGTCGCCAGCTTCGAGCAGGCCGACCAGCTGCTCGACGGACCGCTGGGCCAGGCGCTGATCGCCAAGCTGCCCGAGAAGGGCCTGGTGGCGCTCGGCTACTGGGACCTGGGCTTTCGCAACGTGACCAACAGCAAGCACCCGATCACCAAAGCCGAGGACCTGCAGGGCCTGAAGATCCGCGTGATCCCGAACCCGGTGTTCCTCGACACCTTCAAGGCCTTCAAGGCCAACCCGGTGCCGATGCCCTTCGCCGAGCTCTACGGCGCGCTCGAGTCGAAGGCGGTCGACGGCCAGGAGAACCCGTTCGCGGTGATCCTGTCGAACAAGTTCTACGAGGTGCAGAAGTTCGTGAGCGCCACCAACCACGTGTACGCGGCCAACATCGTGCTCGTGAGCAAGAAGTTCTGGGACCAGCTCTCGCCGACCGAGCAGAAGTGGATGCGCGAGGCCGCCGACGAGGCGCGCGGCTACCAGCGCCAGGCCAGCCGCACCGCGGCGCAGAAGGCCGTCGGCGAGCTGCAGGCCAAGGGCGCGCAATTCAACGAGGTGGCGCCGAAGGAGCAGGTGCGCATGCGCGAGATCGCGCAGCCGGTGATCGACAAGTTCGCCGCCCAGTACGACCCGGCCACGGTCAAGCTCTACAACGACGAGCTCGCGCGCATCCGCGGCGCCAAGCAGTGAGCGCACGGCAACCGCGAGCATCCACCATGAAGTTCCTCGTCCTGCACGGCCCCAACCTCAACCTCTTCGGCCGCCGCGAGCCGCACATCTACGGCCGCACCACCCTGGCCGAGATCGACGCGCGCATCGACAAGCTCGCGCACGAACTCGACATCACGGTGGCGACGATCCAGTCGAACCACGAAGGCGCGCTGGTCGACTTCCTGCACCAGCACATCGACGAGGCACAGGGCGCGCTGGTCAACCCCGCGGGCCTCACGCAGCACGGCGTGCCGCTGCACGACGCGATCAAGGCCATGCCGTTCCCGACCATCGAGGTCCACATGTCGAACATCGCGGCGCGCGAGGCCTGGCGCGCGCACTCGATCATCTCGCCGGCCGTGCGCGGCACGGTGCAGGGGCTCGGGCCGCAGTCCTATCTCGCGGCGCTGCGCGCGCTGGTCGAGATCGTGCGCGACGACAAGCAGTGAGCCCGCGCGTGCGCCGTTGCACGGCGCACGCCCACCGACTGGATTGAAGAGGACGACATGAATCGATGGATCGATCGCGCCTGCCGCGTGGTGGAGGCGCTGATCGCGACCTTCCTGGCCGTGATGGTGGTGCTGGTGTTCGGCAACGTGGTGCTGCGCTACGGCCTCAACTCGGGCATCACCGTGTCCGAGGAGGTCTCGCGCTGGCTGTTCATCTGGATCACCTTCCTGGGTGCGCTGGTGGCGCTGCGCGAGCATGCCCACCTCGGCGTGGACATGGTGGTCGGCAAGCTGCCGCCGCTGGGCCGCAAGCTGTGCCTGGGTGCCAGCCACCTGCTGATGCTCTACATCCTGTGGCTGCTGTTCCAGGGCAGCCTGGCGCAGACGCGGATCAACTGGGACGTGGAGGCGCCGGTCACGGGCGCCTCGATGGCCGTGGTCTACGCCTCGGGCCTGGTGTTCTCGGTGCTGGCCGCGGCGCTGCTGCTGGTCGAGCTGCTGCGCCTGCTCACGGGCCAGCTGGCCGACGACCAGTTGGTGGCGATCCAGGAATCCGAAGAGGCCGCCGCGCTCGCGCAGGTGCTCGAGGCCGAACGGGAGCGCCGCGCATGACGATCGCCGTCTTCCTCGGATCGCTGCTGCTGGCCATGGCGCTCGGCATGCCGATCGCCTTCGCGTTGCTGGCCAGCGGCGTGGCGCTGATGTGGCAGCTCGACCTGTTCGACGCCCAGATCCTGGCGCAGAACCTGATCGGCGGCGCCGACAGCTTCCCGCTGCTGGCCGTGCCCTTCTTCATGCTCGCGGGCGAGATCATGAACGCGGGCGGCCTGTCGCGCCGCATCGTCGCGCTGGCGCTCGCGCTGGTGGGCCACGTGCGCGGCGGCCTGGGCTACGTGACGATCATGGCGGGCTGCCTGTTGTCGGCGCTGTCGGGCTCGGCCGTGGCCGACGCGGCGGCGCTGACCGCGCTGCTGCTGCCGATGATGGTCTCGGCCGGCCACGACCGCGCCCGCGCGGGCGGGCTGATCGCGGCCACCGGCGTCATCGGCCCGGTGATCCCGCCGAGCATCGGGCTGGTGATCTTCGGCGTGGCGGCCAACGTCTCGATCTCCAAGCTCTTCCTCGCGGCGATCGTGCCCGGCCTGCTGATCGGCGGCGCGCTGTGGGTGACCTGGGCCTGGCTGGTGCGGCACGAGAAGATCGAGCCGCCGCCGCGCCAGTCGGGCCGCCAGATCGTCGCGGCCGCGCGCGAGGCCGGCTGGGCGCTGCTGCTGCCGGTGATCATCCTGGTGGGCCTGCGCATGGGCGTGTTCACGCCCACCGAGGCGGCCGTGGTGGCCGCCGTCTACGCGCTCTTCGTGGCCACCGTGGTCTACCGCGAGCTGCGCTTTCCCGATCTCTACAAGATCTTCGTGAGCGCCGCCAAGACCAGCGCGGTCGTGATGTTCCTGATCGCCGCCGCGATGGTCAGCGCCTGGCTGATCACGGTGGCCGACCTGCCCGCCAAGGTGGTCGCGCTGCTCGAGCCCTTCATGGGCAACAAGATCGTGCTGATGATCGCGATCATGCTGCTGGTGATGGCGGTGGGCACGGCGATGGACATGACGCCGACCATCCTGATCCTCACGCCGGTGCTGATGCCGGTGGTGGTGGCAGCCGGCATCGACCCGGTCTACTTCGGCGTGATGTTCATCATCAACAACTCGATCGGGCTGATCACGCCGCCGGTGGGCGTGGTGCTCAACGTGGTGGCGGGCGTGGGCCGCATGCGCATGGACGAGGTCACGCGCGGCGTGCTGCCCTTCATGGTGGCGGAGTTCGCGATCATGTTCCTCATGGTGCTGTTCCCGCAGCTGGTGACGGTGCCCGCCAAATGGTTCGGCGGCTGATGCGCGCGCCCGCCCTTCTTCCTGCGCGCTGCCGGCTGCGCGCGTTGTGCGCCGCGCTCGCGCTGCTCGCCCCGCTGGCGGCGTCGGCACAGGATCCGGCGCGCGACGTGCTGCCCGAGCAGCTCCAGCCGCGCGCCTTCGTCGGGCCGACCGGCCTGGTGCGGCTGGGCCCGCGCGTGCTGTTCTCGGCCTTCCACGTCGCCACCGGGCAGGAGCTCTGGAGCAGCGACGGCACCACTGCCGGCACCGTGCTGCTGAAGGACATCCGCCCCGGCTTTCGCGGCGCCTTCCCGAGCTGGCAGACGCGCTTCGGCGCGCATGTCTACTTCACCGCCACCGACGGCGCGCACGGCCTCGAGCTGTGGCGCAGCGACGGCACGGCGCGCGGCACGCAGCGCGTGACCGACCTGAATCCCGGTGAGGCAGACGCGATGCCGGCCGAGCTGACGGCCTGGCGCGATGCGCTGTATTTCGTCGCCAACGACGGCCGCCACGGTTTCCAGCTCTGGAAGACCGGTGGCGATGGGCGCAGCACGCAACGCGTGTCCTCGGTCGACGCGGGGCCGGGCGCAGTGGTGCGCCAGCTCACCCCGGCCGGCCCGCGGCTGTTCTTCACCGCCACCAGCCGCGCGCACGGCCACGAGCTCTGGGTCAGCGAGGGCACGCCCCAGAGCACGCGGCTGGTGAAGGACATCCGCCCCGGCGCGGAGGACAGCAACCTCGAGAACCTCGTGGCGATCGGCGACCGGCTCTGGTTCACCGCGAGCGACGGCCGGCATGGCATCGAGCTCTGGACCAGCGACGGCAGCGAGGCCGGCACGCGCATGGTCAAGGACATCCGGCCCGGCGAAGGCGCGTCGCGGCCCGCGCATCTCACGGCCGTGGGCGGCACGCTCTACTTCGCGGCCGAGGACGGCACGCATGGCATCGAGCTCTGGCGCAGCGACGGCACCGAGGCCGGCACGCGGCTGGTGAAGGACCTGCGGCCCGGCACCGCGAGCTCGGTGCCCGGCCCGCTCGCGGCCTTCGGCGGCCGGCTCTACTTCGCCGCCACCGATGGCGAGACGGGCGCCGAACTCTGGACCAGCGATGGCAGCGCGGCCGGCACCCGACGCGTGAAGGACCTGGGGCCGGGACCCGGCAGCGGCTCGCCCGCGCGCTTCGCGCAGGCCGGCGGCCGGCTGTGGTTCTCGGCGAACGACGGCGTGCACGGCGTGGAGCCCTGGTCCACCGATGGCAGCGCGGCCGGCACGCGGCTCGCGGCCGATGTCGCGCCCGGACCGCGCCATGCGATGCCGCTGGGCTTCGTCGCGCTCGGCGACGCGGTGCTGTTCGTGGCCGACGACGGCCTCGGCAACGAGCGCCTGTGGTCGCGCACGAAGGGCGGCGCGCGCCGCGCCACGCTGATCGGCGATCCGCTGCGCGAGCGGCTGCGCTGAACCGCGCCGGCTCGTCGGCTCCCTTCCTGCACCAACGAAAAAGGCCCCGGTTCGCACCGGGGCCTTCGTTCGTTGCGCCGCGCTCAGCGCGCGGCGATGTACATCGTGATCTCGAAACCGAACCGCAGATCCACGAACGCGGGCTTGCTCCAGGTCATCGCTTTGCTCCTTTCTAGGTTGGGGGAAGAGGAACGCCTGCAGCTCAATACACGACGATCTTGCCGGTCGGTCGCGCGCTGTGGCAGTCGTTGTAGAAGTACTCGCCGGGCGTGTCGAAGCGGTGCTGCGCCGACTGGCCCGGTGCGAGCTTGAAGTCGAAGCGGCCCTCGAAGAACTGCGTGGCGCAGTGCTGGTTGGCATTGCCGGCGGGGTTGGTGAAGGTCACGGTGGTGTTCGCGGGCACGCGCATCCAGGTCGGCGTCATCGCATTGACCGCGGTGCTCTCGCTGGTGCCGGGCGCGTTGGCCGCGGTCTGCACGCGCGCGAGGAACACGGTGTTGGGCGTGGGCAGCGCCGCGCCTTCCACCGCCTGGCCCGACACCGGCCGGCGCACCTCGGGCGGCTTCGGCGTGGCCGCCGGCGCCACCGTGCCGCCGACCTTGAAGGCCCAGAGGTAGTCGCCGCGCGGCGCCGAGTCGCCATAGGGAATGCTGGTGCCGCCCGCATAGACCGCGATGTACTGCTCGCCATCGACCTCGTAGGCCACCGGGCTCGCGGCGATGGCCGCGCCGGTCTGGAAGCGCCACAGCTCGCTGCCGTCGCCCGCGTCGAGCGCGAGCAGGTTGCCGTCGGGCTGGCCGATGAACAGCAGGTCGGCGGCCGTGCTCAGGATGCCGTTGCCATGCGCCAGCGAATAGGGCATGGGCTTCTTCCACTTGACCAGGTTGGTGCCGGGGTCGACCGCCACCACCGCGCCCGTCATGTAGGTGCCCGGCGGGCGCAGGCCGTTGCTCGACTCGGTCAGCGAGTGCGCGGCCGAGACGTAGCCCATGCCGGTGTAGACCAGACCGGTGCGCGGGCTGAAGGACTGGTGGTTCCAGTTGGCGCCGCCGCCATGGCCCGGGATCGACAGCAGCGGCACGTCCCAGTGCGCGTCGTAGAGGCAGCCCTTGAGGTAGTTGGGCACGGCGCGGTTCGGGTCGCCCGGGATCGCGGTGCCCAGCGGCTGGTCGACGATGCAGGTCTCGGTCCAGGCGCCCTGGCGCGGGAAGGGCTGGGTCGGCCAGCTCGCCTGGCGGGCGTCCTGCTTGACCGGCATCTCGTCGATGCCCAGCGGCGCGCTGCCGTCCTTGCGGTCGAGGATGTAGTACATGCCGGTCTTGCTGCCGTAGATCACGATCTTGCGCTCCTGGCCCGCGATCCTCACGTTGGCCAGCACGGGTGACATCACGTTGTCCATGTCCCAGATGTCGTGGTGCACCGACTGGAAGTGCCACTTGTACTCGCCGGTCTTGAGGTCGAGCGCGACGATCGAGTTGGCGAACAGGTTCAGGCCCGGCCGCGTGGAGCCGTTCTGCGAGGAGCCGCCGCGCACGTTGCCGAAGGTCCAGTAGACGAGCCCCAGCTCGGGATCGACCGCGGGGTGGATCCACGGCGTGGCGCCGGTGCGGTCCGACTCGGGCGCGCCGCCCCAGGTGTCGTAGCCGCGCTCGCCCACGCGCGGCACGCCCCAGAAGGTGGAGAGCACCTTGCCCGTGGCCGCGTCGGCCGAGAAGGCGGCGCCGCGGTTCCCGTCGTTGGTGCCCACGTAGAGGCGCTTGTCGTGATAGACCAGCGCCACCTTCTGCACCGCGCCCTGGTAGTCGGCGTCGGTGCTGCTGCTCGGGTACTGCTTGATCCAGACCGGCTTGCCGGTCTTCGTGTCGAGCGCCACCAGCCGGTTGCCCGTGGCCACGGTGTAGACCAGGCCCAGGTCCTTCGCGACCGCCGCGCCGCGGCGCGTGATCGCGCCATAGGGCGTGGTCCATTTCCATTTGGTGACGCCGGTCTTGCCGTCGACCGCGATCAGGTTGCCGAGCGCCGACTCGATGTAGATCACGCCGTCGACCACCACCGTGGTGCTCTGGCTGTTGCCGGTGCTGGTGCCGCCCTCGATGCGGTTGAGCCAGGCACCGCCGAGCTGGCCGACGCGCGCCTTGTCGATCTTCGCGAGGCTCGAGTAGTTCTGGTTGCCGAGGTTGCCGCCCACCTTGGGGAAGTCGCGGTCGCCCGCGGTGCAGCAGTCGGCCAGTTCGGCGGCCGAGGGGCCGGCCGCGGGCGGTGCCGGCGGCGGGGCCGGCGGGTTGGGTGCCGGCGGGGGCGCCGAGAACCAGGGAAAGGCGCCGCCGCCCGAGTCGCCGCCGCCGCAGCCGGCCAGCAGCAGGGGCGCGCCGATCGCGCCGCAGGCGAGCAGCGTCGCTGCCAGTGATGTGAGTCGCATGGTGAAGATCTCCGCTCCGAAGGAAGGGTTGTCCGCGATGGGAAGAGGAAGGCGGCGCGCAGCACCGCGCGCACGGCGCCGGGGCGCCGTGCGGGCCGCGAGGCCGGTGGGGTCAGGTCAGGTGCAGAAGGGCGTCAGGCCCATGGCCGACTTCACGCCCTGCACCACCAGCTTCTGGAACTGGTCCGCGCCGGGACCAGTCGAGCTGGCGCTGAACGAGTGGTCGTTGTGGCCCAGCGTGCTGAGCCAGGCGCGGCCGCCGTCGTAGTACTGGCACCAGGCCACGGGATGGAAGTCCGCATGGCCCGGATGCGGCGGCGAGGTCAGCGGCTTGAGCGTGGAGGTGTCGACCTTGGCGAGGAACTTCACGTTGGTCGGGAAGGGCGCGAGGTTGTACCACTCGTCCTGGAAGGTGAAACGCTTGGGCAGGTCCACGGTGGAGGGGTCGTCGGCAATGATCTCGACGTCGCCCGAGCGGTTGGGCCCGTGGTTGTAGAAGTTGGCGTTGCCCAGCAGGCCTTCGTAGTAGGGCCAGTTGTATTCGGCGCCGAAGGCGTTGTGCAGCCCGACGAAGCCGCCGCCGCGGCGCATGTAGTTGCGCAGCGCCGTGCGCGCGGCATCGTTGCTGGTCGCGACCGAGCCGTTCCACAGCGTGTCGCGGTTCGAGCTCGCGAAGATCACGGCCTTGTAGTTGTTGATGCGGCTGCCGAGCACCGCCACGTCCTCGGTCCAGTCGGCCGTGATGCCCGCGTCCTTGAGCATGCGCACCAGGCCGGCCTGCATCACGTTGTCGGGGTTCATGACCGGGTTGAGGCCCGTGCCCATCGGCGTGCCGAGGTTGGCGTGGCGCGGCCCGGCGGTGCGCGAGTAGATCAGCACGCGGTCGGGCGTGGTGGCGAAGGCGCCCCAGTCGTTGTAACACTTGGGGTCGGTGCCGCGGCAGACGTTGTAGTAGGTGTCGAAGCTGGTGTCGGGCGCCTCGGCCACGGGATCGGTGGGTCGGTCGTCCACCGGTTCTTCGGGCGCCGCGGGCGGTGGTGGCGGCGCCACCGCGACCGGCACGAAGCCGGCACCGCCGCCGCTGCCGCCGCCACAGGCGGTCAGGACCAGGGCGAGCGCCGCGCTCGACACGAGGCCGAGGGTCAGGGAATGAGCTGGTTTCACGAAGTCTCCTACTTGTAGTCGTGGCCGGGGCCGCGCGGACGCGCCCTGCCGGGATGGCTCGGCTGCTTCCGATGGCCGGGGAAGCAGCCGACGAAGCACCAAGGAATGCCGGCCTCAGACGGGAAAGCGGGAAAGCGCCGCCCTGCCTCGATCGGGTGCAGCAGGCCACCCTCCCTCGGCGAGCGAAGGAAGGACCGGGTGCACGGCGGAAGCGGGCGCGCGAAAGACGCGCGGGGGGCGCGGGCGAACGCTCAGGACGGCGCGTTCGGCACGCGCCGCAGATCGGACACGGACAACGGGCGGGGCAGTGGCACGGATCGTCTCCAGGGCTGAAAGCGCAGGGCCAGGGGGCTCGGCTGCGGACGATCATAAGCAGAATTGGAAAGTATTTCCACTATAGAAATCCCTTCCTTTTTCGGCCTCGCGCTTTTCCCAGGTTGGACGGCGCAAAGAAAAAGGGCCGATCGCGCATGGCGATCGGCCCTTGGCCGGCTGGCGGAGGCGGCGAGAGGCAAGCCCTCGCCGCGCTGTCCGATCAGAACGGAATGTCGTCGTCCATGTCGTCGAAGCCCGACGACGACTTGGCCGGTGCCTGGCGCGGTGCGGGCGCCGGTGCGCGCGGCGCGGCGGCCGGAGCACGTGCCGGTGCCGGGGCGTAACCGCCACCACCACCGCCGCCATTGCCTTGCGAATAACCGCCGTCGTCGTAGCCGCCGCCCGCCGGGGCGCCCTGGCCCTGGCGGCTGCCGAGCATCTGCATCTGGTCGACGCGAATGTCGGTGGCGTACTTCTCGACGCCGTCCTTGTCGGTGTACTTGCGCGTGCGGATCTGGCCTTCGACGTAGATCTGCGAGCCCTTGCGCAGGTACTGCGCGGCGATTTCGGCCAGGCGGCCGTTGAACACGAGACGGTGCCACTCGGTGGCTTCGCGCATCTCGCCGCTTTGCTTGTCCTTCCACTTGTCGGTGGTCGCGAGGGTCGCGTTGCAGACCTGGTCGCCGCTCGGGAAGGTACGGGTTTCGGGATCGCGGCCGAGGTTGCCGACGAGGATGACTTTGTTGACCGATGCCATGTGCGCTGCCCCTGATGAATGAGTAAGAGGAGGTTTGAAGGAAAAAGAAGGACACGCATTGTGCCCGATGGGCCGGACGACGCGGCCTCCGCTGGCACGGCGCGCGCCTACCGCGCGGCAGAATGGCCGGCTGGACCGATGAATCACGAGCCCGACTTCCTGCAGAACCTGCGCGCCGAGTTTTCGGGCTGGCGCCTGTGGATCGACCGCGCCATCGTGCTCGGCTACGCGGTGCTCGCGGGCCTGTTCGTGGTGGGCTTCACGCACGCGGCCGAATGGGCCTTCGCGCTGTTCGAGGGCCTGTTCCGGCGCCATCCCTGGGCCGTGCTGCTGTGGACGCCGGCGCTCACGGCCGCCATCGTCTGGGCCACGCGGCGCTGGTTCCCGGGCGCGGCGGGCTCGGGCATCCCGCAGATCAAGGCCGCGCTCGATCCCGATCTGCCCTCCGAGCGGCGCGGCCTGTTCGCCTCGCTGCGGCTGACGCTGGCCAAGATCGGGCTCGGCGCCGCGGGCTTTGCGGCCGGCCTGTCGGTGGGGCGCGAAGGGCCGTCGGTGCAGGTGGCGGCCGGCGTGATGCAGCACGCCAGGCGCTGGCTGTCGCCCGGCAGCACGATCGACATGCGCGCGCTGCTGGTGGCCGGCGGCGCGGCGGGCATCGCGGCCGCGTTCAACGCGCCGCTCGCGGGCGTGGTGTTCGCCATCGAGGAGCTGTCGGGCCGGCTCGAGGCGCGCGCCAGCGGCGTGATCATCACCGGCATCGTGCTCGCGGGCCTGGTGGCGGTGTCGGCCTTCGGCAACCTCAGCTATTTCGGCGTGATCCGCGTGCCGCACCTCGACTGGAGCCTGCTCGGCCCGGGCCTGGCGGTGGCGCTGCTCAGCGGCGTGGCGGGCGGGCTGTTCGCGCGCCTGCTGATCGCCTCGCTGACCGGCGCACCGCAGCGCCTGAACCACTGGCGCCGGCGCTATCCGGTGCGCTTCGCGGCCGCCTGCGGGCTGGCCGTGGCCGTCATCGGGCTGGCCACGGGCGGCGTCACCTACGGCGCGGGCTCGGAGGCCGTCAAGCGGATGCTGCATGGCGAGGCCCCGCTCTCGCCGCTCTACACGCTGCTGAAGTTCATCGCCACCTGGCTCACGGCCTGGAGCGGCGCGCCCGGCGGCATCTTCGCGCCCTCGCTGTCGATCGGCGCCGGCATCGGCGACGCCATCGCGCGGCTCGCGAGCCCCGAATTCGGGCCGGCGCTGATCGCGCTCGGCATGGCCGGCTTCCTGGCCGCGGTCACGCAGGCGCCGCTGACGGCCTTCATCATCGTGATGGAGATGGTCGACGGCCATGCCATGGTGCTGAGCCTGATGGCCTCGGCCATGCTCGCGAGCCTGGTTTCGCGCATGATCAGCCGGCCGCTCTACGAGACGCTGGCCGAGCACATGGTGGGCGTGGCCACCGGGCGGCTCGCGGCGCAGCCGCAGGAGCCCGTCGCCCGCGAAGAACCGCCCCGCTCGCCATGACATCCCGGGCGGTCTATCATGTCCGGTTGCCCTCGGACGATCGCCCCTTGAATTCAAAAGCCACCGAAGACACTGCGCAAGCAGAAGCTGAACGCGAAAGCGAAAGCGAGCGCGACGCCCAACGCGAAGCGTACCTGGGCGCCGTGCTGGCCCAGCAGCGCATCAGCATCCGCGGCGCGCGCACCCACAACCTCAAGAACGTCGACCTCGACATCCCGCGCAACAAGCTGGTGGTGATCACCGGCCTGTCGGGCTCGGGCAAGTCGAGCCTGGCCTTCGACACGCTCTATGCCGAGGGCCAGCGGCGCTACGTCGAGAGCCTGTCGGCCTATGCGCGGCAGTTCCTGCAGCTGATGGACAAGCCCGACGTCGACGTGATCGAGGGCCTGTCGCCCGCGATCAGCATCGAGCAGAAGGCCACCAGCCACAACCCGCGCTCCACCGTGGGCACGGTGACCGAGATCCACGACTACCTGCGCCTGCTCTACGCGCGCGCGGGCACGCCCTTCTGCCCCGATCACCACCTGCCGCTGCAGGCGCAGACCGTCTCGCAGATGGTCGATGCGACCCTGGGCCTGGGCGAGGAGCCGCGATTGATGATCCTCGCGCCGGTGGCGCGCGAGAAGAAGGGCGAGTTCGTCGAGCTGTTCGCCGAGATGCAGGCCGCGGGCTACATCCGCTTCCGCGTCGACGGCCAGACCTACGAATACAACGACCTGCCCAAGCTCAAGAAGACCGAGAAGCACGACATCGACGTGGTGATCGACCGGCTGCGCGCGCGCCCCGACATGCAGCAGCGCCTGGCCGAGAGCTTCGAGGCCGCGCTGCGCCTGGCCGAGGGCCGCGCGCTGGTGCTCGAGCTCGGCGGCGAGGGCCAGCCCGACCGCGAGCACCTGTTCAACGCCAAGTTCTCCTGCCCGATCTGCCACTACTCGCTGGCCGAGCTCGAGCCGCGGCTGTTCTCGTTCAACTCGCCCGTGGGCGCCTGCCCGAGCTGCGACGGCCTGGGCCACAGCGAGGTGTTCGACGCGGCGCGCGTGGTGGCCTTCCCCTCGCTGTCGCTGGCCAGCGGCGCGATCAAGGGCTGGGACCGCCGCAACGGCTACTACTTCAGCATGATCGAGAGCGTCGCGAAGCACTACAAGTTCGACGTCGACGCGCCCTTCGAATCGCTGCCGGCCTCGGTGCAGCAGGTGCTGCTGCACGGCTCGGCGGGCGAGGAGATCAAGTTCAACTACACCATGGAGTCGGGCAACTTCGCGGGCAAGAAGCTCACGAAGAAGCATCCCTTCGAGGGGATCATCCCGAACATGGCGCGGCGCTACCGCGAGACCGACTCGGTGATGGTGCGCGAGGACCTCGCGCGCTACCGCAGCTTCCAGCCCTGCCCCGAATGCGGCGGCTCGCGGCTGCGGCGCGAGGCGCGCAACGTGTTCCTGGTCGACGAGTCGGCACGCCCGGCCGATGCCGAGCCGGCGCCGGGCCGCCCCAAGGCGGCGAGCGCCCCCTCGGGGGGCAGCGAGGACACGCCAGTGCCGAGCGTGGGGGCCACACAACCGCCGCGCATGGCGATCTTCGAACTGAGCCGCCTGACCTTGCGCGACAGCCTCTCGTGGTTCCAGCGCCTGCAGCTGCGCGGCGCCAAGGCCGAGATCGCCGACAAGGTGGTGCGCGAGATCGGCCTGCGCCTCAAGTTCCTCAACGACGTGGGCCTCAACTACCTGAGCCTGGACCGCAGCGCCGAGACGCTGTCGGGCGGCGAAGCGCAGCGCATCCGCCTCGCCTCGCAGATCGGCTCGGGCCTGACCGGCGTGATGTACGTGCTCGACGAGCCCAGCATCGGCCTGCACCAGCGCGACAACGATCGCCTGATCGGCACCCTCAAGCATCTGCGCGACATCGGCAACAGCGTGATCGTGGTCGAGCACGACGAGGACATGATCCACGCCGCCGACCACGTGATCGACATGGGCCCGGGCGCCGGCGTGCACGGCGGCCGCGTGATGGCGCAGGGCAGCTTCGCGCAGGTGGCGGCCAACCCCGAGTCGCTGACCGGCCAGTACCTGTCGGGCGCGAAGAAGATCGAGGTGCCGAAGCGCCGCACGCCCTGGCTGCCGGTGGTGAAGAAGGAGGTGCCCGCCGAGCCGCGCAAGGCCTCGCGCTTTCCGCAGAGCCCCGCGGCCGAGCGCCGCGCCGCGCGCGAGGCCGCGCACCTCGCCTCGCAGACCGCGCTGCAGGAGATCCGCGTGGTCGGCGCCAGCGGCAACAACCTCAAGAACGTGAGCGTGGCCTTTCCGGTCGGCCTGCTGACCTGCGTCACCGGCGTCTCGGGCTCGGGCAAGTCCACGCTGGTCAACGACACGCTCTACAGCGCCGTCGCGCGCACGCTCTACCGCGCCCACGAGGAGCCCGCGCCGCACGAGGCGGTCGAAGGCATCGAGTACTTCGACAAGGTCATCAACGTCGACCAGAGCCCGATCGGCCGCACGCCGCGCAGCAACCCGGCCACCTACACCGGCCTGTTCACGCCGATCCGCGAGCTGATGGCCGAGACCAACACCGCGCGCGAGCGCGGCTACGGGCCCGGCCGCTTCAGCTTCAACGTGGCGGGCGGGCGCTGCGAGGCCTGCCAGGGCGACGGCGTGGTGAAGGTCGAGATGCACTTCCTGCCCGACGTCTACGTGCCCTGCGAGGTCTGCCACGGCCAGCGCTACAACCGCGAGACGCTCGAGGTCCAGTACAAGGGCCGCAACATCGCGCAGATCCTCGACATGACGGTCGAGGTCGCGCATGAGTTCCTGAAGGCCGTGCCGACCATCGAGCGCAAGCTGCGCACCCTGCTCGACGTGGGCCTCAGCTACATCAAGCTCGGCCAGTCGGCCACCACGCTGTCGGGCGGCGAGGCGCAGCGCGTGAAGCTAGCGCTCGAACTCAGCAAGCGCGACACCGGCCGCACGCTCTACATCCTCGACGAGCCGACCACCGGCCTGCACTTCGCCGACATCGAGCTGCTGCTCAAGGTGCTGCACCAGTTGCGCGACGCGGGCAACACCATCGTCGTGATCGAGCACAACCTCGACGTCATCAAGACCGCCGACTGGCTGATCGACATGGGCCCCGAGGGCGGCGCCGGCGGCGGCACGGTGGTGGGCGCGGGCACGCCCGAGGACCTGGCGGGGAACGAGGCTAGCCATACGGGGCATTACCTCAAGCGGCTGCTGCCGGGCTGATACGAAGGGCTCCAGGAGCCCCTTCGCCTATTCGCTCAGCAGGCCGCGTTGCCCGTTGTCGAACCAGGCCGAATCGAAGCCATCGGCCAGCAGGATCGGCTGCACGGCACAGGTGCCCGCCGCATTCAGCCTGCGCAGGTACTTCACCAGCGTATGCGCATCCTCGGTGAGGATGTGCGTCAGCGATTCGCAGATGGCCTGGGCGATCAGCTTGATGTCGTCCTTGACGGCGCTTCGATCGTCGGTGGCGTCCCGTGCCAGCCCGCGCATCAGCAAGCCCGCGGTCATCGCGTGGTCGATGTTGAAAGGGAGCACCTCGAAGTTGCGCAAGGGCAGATCGGTCACGGCCTGCTTGACCTGGAACTCCGATGCGGCGATGGCCGAGAGGTACAGCGGCACGCCGCGTTTGAGCGCTTCGCGCAGATAGCCGACCGCCGCCGGATGATGCGCGCGTGCCGGATCGGCGAGCGAGATCAGGTAGCTCGTGTCGAGCAGGATGGCGCTCACGCCTTGCTTCCCCGCAACTCGTCGACCCACGTACCGGCATCGGGCACGTCGCGCCATGCCTTCGCCCCCCGCTGGGTCAGGCGATCGAGCTCCTTCTCGTCGAGCCGGCTTTCGTGCTCGACGAATTCGAGCAGCCTCGCGTTCCGGTACTCGCGCGTCATGACGTTGTATTCGGCGACGATCCGGATCATGGCGGGCTTGTAGAGGCGGTTGACCTTCTCGTCCCGCAACATCTCGCGGGCCGCGTCGACCAGCAAGGTCTTGCCGTCCGGCAGGCGAATGTGGGCATTGGGTTTGGTGTGCCCGCCCATGTCCTCGATCTCGCCGCGCACATAGCGCTCGACGCGCACCCATTGGTCCGCGTCGTCGGCCCTGAAGTCCGATTCGCTGTCGATCACGATGGCGGCGGACAGGAAATCCGCCGCGATGCTCACGCGCCAGCCACGGCCGCCGCGCGCACTCTTCTGCCAGCGCTCGACCACGGCGCGGCGCTTCGCCGCGATGCCTTCCATCTGCTGGCTGCCCGCGAGTCTTCGCAGGTCGTTCATCAGCACCGGGTTGGCCGTCGGTGCCGTGCGAATGGCCAACGAACCTTTCTCGACGGAGACATCCAGCGCGCTGGTGTCGACATCGTTGCCATCGCCGCGCAGGAACTCGTCGACGTCCCTGGCGAAGCCGCGCAGCACGGACAGCGGCACCCGCTCCGGCGAGATTTCGTATCCGGCCGACTCGTCGTGCAAAGCTATCAGCAAGGCTTGCGCTTCCATCGGGCCATTCTAGGTGTCGAGGTCATTTCGTTGTAGAGGAGGCCCGCTGCATCTTCCTCGGCCTCAGGCACGAAACCACGGTCCGCGCCACAATCGCGCCCCATGCCTTCCTTCACCCCGCGCCAGTTCGTCATCCTCGTCCTGCTGACCCTTGCCTGGGGCCTCAACTGGCCGGTGATGAAGCTCGGCGTGGCGGACTATCCGCCGCTGGCCTTCCGCGCGATCTCGATCTGGCTCGGCCTGCCGGTGCTGGGCCTGGCGCTGGCGTGGATGAAGGTGCCGTTCCGCGTGCCGCGCGCCGCCTGGCCCGAGCTGCTGTGGCTGGCCGCCACCAACATGTTCGTCTGGCACGCCTGCATCATCCTCGCGGTGAAGGCGCTGTCGGGCGGGCGCGCGGCCATCCTCGGCTACACCATGCCGGTGTTCTCGGCCGTGATCGGCGCGCTGCTGTTCTCGGCGGCGCTCTCGCGCCGCGCCTGGGCCGGCGTGGGCGCCTGTGCGATCGGCGTGGGCCTGCTGCTGTGGCACGAGCTCACCGACCTCGCGGGGCGGCCCGGCTACGTCGCGCTCGCACTGGTGGCGGCCGCCACCTGGGCGCTGGGCACGCAGCTGCTGCGCCACACGCGCATCGGGCTGCCGACGCTCACGCTCTCGTTCTGGATGACGGCGCTCACCGCGGTGGTGATGACCGTACTGTCGGCGCTGTTCGAGCGCGACCAGTGGCGCTGGCCCGGCAGCGTGACCTGGGGCGCGATCCTCTACAACGCGGTGCTGATCTTCGGCTTCGCGCACGCGGCGTGGTTCTATCTCGCGCGCGGGCTGCCGCCCGTGGCCTCCACGCTCAGCGTGATGTTCATCCCGGTGCTCGGCGTGTTCAGCGGCGCGGTGTGGCTCGGCGAGGCGGTGCACTGGCAGGACTGGGTGGCGGTGGCGCTGATGATGGTGGCGATCGCCTCGGTGCTGTGGCCCTCGCGCGCCGCGCGGAGCTGAGCCGCCGCTGCCGCGCGCGCATGACCCGCGAGGTCATGGACCCGGTGCAGTCGATGCGGGACAGTACGTCCAGGCATCAACCACTGGAGAAAGCACCATGAACGGCTTCAACATCCTCCCCCTCGCGGTCGCCCTGCTGATCGGCATCGCGGCACTGGGCTCTT
Organism: Variovorax sp. GW821-FHT10D07; assembly: GCF_059415325.1. Taxonomy (NCBI): domain Bacteria; kingdom Pseudomonadati; phylum Pseudomonadota; class Betaproteobacteria; order Burkholderiales; family Comamonadaceae; genus Variovorax; species Variovorax sp. GW821-FHT10D07. The sequence continues at coordinate 103,019 of NZ_JBWKMZ010000016.1, forward strand.
GCATCGGCATCGCGCTGGTGGGTCAGAAGTTCCTCGAGGGCGCGACGCGCCAGCCCGAGATGGTCGACACGCTGCAGACCAAGTTCTTCCTGGTCGCGGGCGTGACCGACGGGGCCTTCATCATTGCCACCGGCATCGGCCTGTGGTTCGCGACCGCCAGCCCCTTCGGCTGATCGGCGCGAGGCAAGCGGCGCACCACGCAGGCGCCGCGCCCTCTTCGAGGGCATCGCAGGCGGCATCGATCCGGGTCGATGCCGCTTCTTTTTTTGGGGACATCGGGGCCGCGCACGTGCCGGCCACTGGCACCATTCGTGCTAGCACCGTTGACACCGAATTGTTTACGGCTAAAGTATTTAGCTATCAACGGTTCGACGCCGTTTCACCCCCATCCCTGCCGGAGAATCCGATGAGCCAACCGTCCCCGAAATCGTCCGCGCTGCCGCGCACCCTGCTTTCGCTGCTGCTGTGCGGCGCCGCGGCCTCGGCCATGGCCGCGCCGGTCAAGGTCGGCCTGGCGCTCGACATCTCGGGCCCGTTCGCGGCGCTGGGCGCCGAGGCGCGCGACGGCTTCGCGCTCGGCATCAAGCAGCTGGGCGGCAAGCTCGGCGGGCAGGAAGTGGAGTTCGTGCAGGCCGACATGGCCGGCAGCCCCGACCAAGCCAAGCAACTGGTCGACCGCATGATCCAGCGCGACAAGATCGACATCTTCAGCGGCCCGATCGGCTCCAACGTGGCGCTGGCCGTCGGCCCGACGCTGTTCAACGCCAAGGTGCCCTACCTCTCGGCCAATGCCGGCCCGAGCCAGTTCGCGGGCGCGCAGTGCAATGCCTACTTCTTCGGCACCGCCTATCAGAACGACCAGTTCCACGAGGCCGCCGGCAAGTTCGCGCAGGACCGCGCATTCAAGAAGATCGTGCTGATCGCGCCCAACTATCCCGCGGGCAAGGACGCGCTCGGCGGCTTCAAGCGCCAGTTCAAGGGCCAGGTGGCCGACGAGCTCTACACCAAGCTCGGCCAGATCGACTACGCGGCCGAGCTCGCGCAGCTGCGCGCCTCCAAGCCCGACTCGATCTACTTCTTCCTGCCCGGCGCGATGGGCATCAACTTCATCAAGCAGTTCGTGGGCGCGGGCCTGTCGAAGGACATCACGCTGGTCACCAGCGGCTTCTCGGCCGATGAGGACGTGATCGGCGCCGTGGGCGAGCCGATGCTGGGGCTGTTCAACACCTCGCACTGGGCGCACGACCTCGACAACGCCGCCAACAAGGCCTTCGTGGCCGCGTTCCGCAAGGAGTACAACGGGCGCTATCCGTCGGTCTACGCCGCGCAGGCCTACGACGCCATCCTCGCGATGGACGCCGCCGTGAAGCAGGCCGGCGGCAACGCGCAGAACCGCGAGGCCGTGATCGCGGCGCTCAAGAAGGCCAACTACGCCTCGACGCGCGGCACCTTCAAGTACGCCAACAACCACTACCCCATCGAGAACTTCTACCTGCGCGTGATCGGCAAGGATGCGCAGGGCAAGGTCACGAACAAGCTGATCAACACCGTCCTCACCAATTACGGCGACAGCTACGCCGACAAGTGCCCGATGAAGTGATCGGCGGGCCGGCTCGGCCTTCCGAATTTCCGCACGCCGGGGACGCGAGATTCGCGCGCCCCTGGCGCACGGCCATCCGCATTCCTTCTTCCTCCCCATGACTCCCATCCTCGTTCTCGAGCAGCTGCTCAACGGCCTCGGCTACGGCCTGATGCTGTTCCTGCTGGCCGCGGGCCTCACGCTGGTGTTCGGCATCATGGACGTGCTGAACCTCGCGCACGGTTCGCTGTTCATGGCCGGCGCCTATGTCGCGGCCGAGGCGCACACGCGCACCGGCTCGTTCGCCGCGGCCATCGTCATCGCGGTGGCGGTCACCGTGGTGGTGGCGCTGCTGCTCGAGGTGCTGCTGATGCGCCGCCTCTACACGCGCGACCACCTCGCGCAGGTGCTCGCGACCTTCGGCGTGATCCTGGTCGCCGACGACCTGGTCAAGATGATCTGGGGCCCGTCGCCGGTGATGGCGCCGACGCCCGCCGCGCTCTCGGGCCCGGTCGAACTGATGGACGGCCTGCCCTACCCCTCGTACCGGCTGGTGATCCTGGTCGGCGGCATGCTGGTTGCGCTGGCGCTCTACCTGCTCGTGAACCACACGCGCATCGGCATGCGGGTGCGCGCGGGCGCCTCCGACCGGCCGATGGCCGAGCTGATGGGCGTGCGCGTGGGCCGCATCTTCAACGGCGTGTTCCTGCTCGGCGCGGCACTCGCCGCGCTGGCCGGCGCGCTGATGGGCCCGATCGTCGCGGTGCAGGTCGGCATGGGCGAACAGATCCTGATCCCGGCGCTGGTGGTGCTGGTGATCGGCGGCATCGGCTCGGTGCGCGGCGCCTTCGTGGCCGCGCTGCTGGTGGGCATCGTCGACACCATCGGTCGCGCCTTCGTGCCCATGCTGCTGCGCGCCACGCTGCCGCCAGCCACCGCGGCCGACCTCGGTCCGCTGGTGGCCGAGGTCGCGATGTACGCGCTGATGGTGGCGGTCCTTCTCTTCAGGCCCTCGGGCCTCTTCTCGGCACGCGCATGAAAACCCGTCACATCGGCCTCGGGCTGCTCCTGCTGCTGCTCGCCGCCTTTCCCCTGATCGCACCGCTGTTCGGCTTCGAGTTCTACATCGGCTTCGTGCGCCGCGTGCTGATCGTGGCGCTGGCCGCGGCCAGCCTCAACTTCATCCTCGGCTTCGGCGGCATGGTCGCGCTCGGCCATGCGGGCTTCATCGGCGTGGGGGCCTACACGGTGGTGGCGCTCAGCGACGCCGGCACGACCTCGGCCTGGGTGCTGTGGCCCGCGGCCGTGGTGGCGGCCGGCCTGGCCGCCGCGCTGATCGGCACGGTGGCGCTGCGCACGCGCGGCGTCTACTTCATCATGACCACGCTGGCCTTCGCGCAGATGCTGTATTTCGTCGCGGTCTCGCTGCGCAAGTACGGCGGCGACGACGGCTACACGCTGATGAGCCGCCCCACCCTGCTGCCGGGCCTCGACCTCGGCAACGAGAGCAACTTCTACTGGGTGGTGCTGGCGCTGGTGGCGCTCGCGCTGTGGTGGCTGCAGCGCGCCACGCAGTCGCGCTTCGGCCATGCGCTGATGGGCATCCGCGACAACGAGACGCGCATGCGCGCGCTCGGCTACCCGGTGTTCCGGCTGCAGCTCGCGGCCTTCGCGATCGCGGGCGCCATCGCCGGCCTGGCGGGCGCGCTGCTCGCGGGCGGCAACGGCTTCGTGAGCCCGGCCACCATGCACTGGACGCAGTCGGCCACGCTGCTGGTGATGGTGGTGATCGGCGGCCTCGGCCGCAGCTGGGGCGGGCCGGTGGGCGCCGCCGTGTGGCTGCTGCTCGAGGAGGCGCTCAAGCAGCACACCGAACACTGGCACATGCCGCTGGGCCTGCTGCTGATCGCCGTCGCCCTGTGGGCGCCCAAGGGACTGGCCGCGCTGTCGCGCCGCCGCGCACCGCTCGCAAAGGCCACGCCATGAGCCTGTTCAGGATCGAAGGACTGGTCAAGCGCTTCGGCGGCCTGCTGGCGACCGACCATGTGAGCCTCACCGTGGAGCGCGGCGAAGTGCATGCGCTGATCGGCCCCAACGGCGCGGGCAAGACCACGCTGGTGAACCTCATCACCGGCCTGCTCAAGGCCGATGCCGGCCGCATCCTGCTCGACGAGAAGGACATCACCGGCTTCAAGGACCACCAGCGCGTGGCCGCGGGCATGTCGCGCTGCTTCCAGGTCACGCGCGTGTTCGCCAAGGACACGGTGCACGACAACCTGATGCTGGCCGCGCAGGCGCACGCGGGCAGCAGCCTGCGCTTCCTCGCGCCGCGTTCGCGCGAGAAGGACCTGGCCGACCGCGCCGCGGCGCTGGCCGAGCGCGTGGGCCTGGCGCGTGAGCGCGACCGCATCGCCGGCACGCTGCCGCACGGCGCGCAGCGCGCGCTCGACGTGGCGCTGGCGCTCGCGGCCGAACCCAAGCTGCTGCTGCTCGACGAGCCGATGGCCGGCATGGGCCCCGACGAGTCGGCGCGCATGGTGGACCTGATCGAGTCGCTGCGCGCCTCGATGGCGATCCTGCTGATCGAGCACGACATGGATGCGGTGTTCCGCCTCGCCAGCCGGCTCACGGTGCTGGTGCAGGGCCGCGTGCTGATGAGCGGCACGGCCGACGAGGTGCGCGGGCATCCCGACGTGCAGGCGGTCTACCTGGGCACCGAAGCGGAAGGTCACGCATGAGTTCGACGACATTGCTCGAGGCACAGGCCATCGAAGCGGGCTACGGCGCCAGCCAGGTCCTGTTCGGCATCGACCTGCGCATCGGCGCGGGCGAGGTGCTCGCGCTGCTGGGCCGCAACGGCATGGGCAAGAGCACCCTGCTCAAGGTCATCACCGGCATGCTCGCGCCGATGCGCGGCGAGCTGCGCTTCGGCGGCGCGGCCATCGGCGGCCACAAGCCGGACGCCATCGCGCGCCGCGGCGTGGCCATCGTGCCCGAGGGCCGGCACGTGTTCCCCAATCTCAGCGTCGACGAGCACCTGCGCGCCTTCGCGCGCCCGCGCCCCGGCAGCGCGCCGCGCTGGACCGTCGAGGCGCTCTACGGCCTGTTCCCGCGCCTCGCGGAGCGCAAGGCCAACGCGGGCAACCAGCTCTCGGGCGGCGAGCAGCAGATGCTGGCGATCGCGCGCGCACTGTCCACGCATCCGCGCCTCTTGATCCTCGACGAGGCCACCGAAGGCCTGGCGCCCGTGATCCGCGAGGAGATCTGGCACTGCATCGCCACGCTCAAGTCCGAGGGCGAGGCGATCCTGGTGGTCGACAAGTACGTGCAGCGCCTGCTGCCGCTGGCCGACCGGCACGTGATCCTCGAGCGCGGGCGCGTGGTGTGGCAGGGCGACTCGGCCGCGCTCGATGCCGACCGCTCGCTGTGGACGCGTTACCTGGGCGTGTAAGCGGCGTTCATCCGCGCGGACGGCAGGCCAGGAAGCTGGCCCAGCGCACGTCCTCGCGGCCGATCCACTGCCGCTCCCAATCCAGTCGCAGCCCGGCCGCCGCGAGCTGCGCGGCGAACCGGTCGCGGTCCCAGTACACGGTCTGGTAGTCGCCGTTCGTCTCGCCCTCGCCGATGCGCATGCCCGCGAGGAAGACGCCACCGGGCGCGAGCGCGTCGACCACCTTGCGCAGCACCGGCGCGATCTGCGCGCGATCGACATGGATCAGCACGGCCATCGCGAGGATGGCGTCATGGGGCCCGCCCAGCGGGTCGCTGACGACATTGAGCAGCGCGCCCTGCCTGCCGCGCTCGGCCTGCAGGTCGAGAAAGGCCTGCGTCGCATCGGTGCGCCTGACGCTCATGCCCAGCGATTCGACGAAGTCGGCGTCGCGCCCCGTGCCCGAGCCGACCTCGAGCACGCTGCCGCCCGCGGGCATGCACGCCACCATGCGGCGCAGCGCGTCCTCGATCTCGGGCGGCGGATGGTCCGCCACGATCGCGTCGTAGTCGCGCGCGGACGCCTCGTAGGACCGGAGGGTGCGCTGCATGCTGTCGAGCACCGGGGCGGGGATGTCCATGGAAGCCTTTCCGTTCCATCGGGCGCCGACGGAACGCGCAAAGGCTAGGCCGAAGGGCGCGCCTTGCTCACGGGGCAATCACTTAGAACCCCTGCATGACACCAGGCACGCGCCGCACCGGCCGCAGGGTGCGCAAGGCCAGCGTCAGCACCACCGCGGCGCACGCCGCGATGCCCGCCACCATCGGCAGCGGCCTGCCGTCGGCGAACGGCGCGACCAGCGCCACCATCACCGCGCCGCCCGCGAAGTTCATCGTGCCGATCAGCGCCGAGGCCGTGCCCGCGAGCGCGGCATGGCCTTCCATCGCGAGCACGAAGGCCGCGGGCACGATCAGGCCGTTGAGGCCGAAGCCGATCATCAGCAGCGCCACCAGCACGAAGAGCCGGTCTACACCCGCGAGCGTGAGCACCAGCAGCAGCCCGACGGTGGCGGCCTGTGCGATCACCGCCGTACGCAGCACGCGCCGGATGCCGAAGCGCGCCACCAGCCGGCCATTGGCCTGCGACAGCGCGAGCAGCGACACGGCGTTGAGCGCGAACAGCACCGCATACAGGCGCGGCGAGACGCCGAAGTGCGTGCTCATCACGAAGGGCGAGTTGGCCACGTAGACGAAGAAGCTCGAGACGGTGAACGAGGCCATGAAGGCCAGCGCCATGAAGTGGCGGTCGCGCAGCAGCACGCCGTAGCCGGCCATGGCGCTGCGGAAGTTGCTCGACAGCCGCGCGGTGGCGGGCCGGGTCTCGGGCAGCAGGGCCAGCAGCATCGCGAGGCCCGCGAGCCCGACGGCGGCAACGGCGACGAACACCGCGCGCCAGCCCAGGCTCTCGGCCACGAGGCTGCCGGCCAGCGGCGCGAGGATCGGCGACACGCTGTAGACCATCAGGAGCAGCGACATCATCCGCGCCGCCTCGGGCCCGGTGTACAGGTCGCGCACCACGGCGCGCGGCGTGACCATGCAGGCGCAGGCGCCGAGCCCCTGCACGAAGCGCAGCGCGACCAGCACGCCCGCATCGGGCGCGAAGGCGCAGCCGATGCTGGCGAGCATGAACAGCACGAGGCCCGCGACCATCGGCCGGCGGCGGCCGAACATGTCCGACAGCGGGCCCGCGACCAGCTGGCCGGCGCCGACCGCGATGAAGAAGGCCATCAGGCTGGCCTGCATCGCATGCGGATCGGCGTTCAGCGCGCGCCCGATGGCGGGCAGCGCGGGCAGGTACATGTCGATGGCGAAGGGGCCGATGGTGGTGAGCAGGCCCAGCACGACGGCGTGACGGAAAACTGGAGCGTTCGAGGAGGACATGCCCCGATGGTCGCGCGTTGGACTGAATGATTGAATAATCATCAGCACGCATTTCCTATTCATTCGTACAGAATCATGGATCCCTTGTCCGATGTGCTGGCCATGCTCACGGTGAGCAGCACGCTCTCGTCGCGCTTCGAGGCACGCGGCCGCTGGGCCTTCCGCTACGGGCACTACGCCTCGCACATCAAGCTGGGCTGCGTGCTCGAGGGGCGCTTTCGCATCGAGGTCGAGGGCACGGCCGCGCCGGTGATGCTGGAGGCCGGCGACTTCTTCCTGCTGACCAACGGCCTGCCCTTCTCGGCCGCGAGCGATCCGCCCGGGCCGCTGCAGGACGGCACGCGCCTGAGCCGCGAGCAGCGCGGCCCCGACGGGGTGCTGCGCCACGACGGCCTGGACGCGAGCGACGCGACGCGCGTGGTGCTCGCGAGCGGGCGCTTCGCGCTGTCGGGCGAGGCCGGCGAACTGCTGCTGCGCCACCTGCCGCCGCTGATCCACCTGCGCGCAAGCGATCCGGGCGCGCGGCCGCTCGTGGGCCTGCTCGACCTGATGGGCTGGGAGACGGCCGAGCTGCGCCCGGGCTCGACCCTGGCGCGCACCAACCTCGCGGCGCTGGTGCTGGTGCAGGCGCTGCGCGTGCACCTCGCGAATGCGCCGCAGCCCGAGGGCTGGCTCGGCGCGATGACCGATGCGCGCATCGGCACCGCGCTGTCGCGCATGCATGCCGACATCGCGCAGCCCTGGACGGTGGAGCGCCTGGCGCAGACGGCCAGCATGTCGCGCACGGCCTTCGCGCTGCGCTTCAAGGCGCTGACGGGCTCGACGCCGCTCGACTATCTCGGCGGCTGGCGCATGACGGTGGCGCGCCATGCGCTGCGGCATGGCGACGAGGGCATCGCGCGCATCGCCGAGCGCGTGGGCTACCAGTCGGAGACGGCGTTCAGCGCGGCCTTCCGGCGCGCGGTGGGCGAGAGCCCGGGGCGCTTTCGCAGCCAGGTGCGCGCCGAGGCGGCCGCCGCGGCCTGAGCCGCTTCACTCGGGCGCCGCGTCGAGACGCAGCACGAGGTCGCGGCTGGCCTGGTTCATGCCGCTCACGTCGACCGCGCTGCCGTGCTTGCGCAGCCGCTCGACCACCTTGCGCAGTGCCGCCACGGCTGTGACGTCCCAGAAGTGGGCCTGAGAAACATCGATGCGCACCGGCGCGCCGTCGATCTCGCGCACGTCGAAGGCATCGACCAGCATGTCGGCCGAGGCGAAGAAGACCTGGCCGCTCACGGCGAAGCGCCAGGCGCCCTCGTCGTCCTGCCGCCCCTGCACCCGCAGCAGCCGCGCCACCTTGAAGGTGAAGAAGACGCCGCTGAGCAGCACGCCGATGCCCACGCCCGCGGCCAGGTTGTCGGTGGCGACGGTGACGGCCACGGTGGCGAGCATCACGACGCTCGACAGGCGCGGATGGCGCACCAGCGTGCGCAGCGAACCCCAGTCGAAGGTCGAGGCCGAGACCATCACCATGATCGCGACCAGTGCCGCCACCGGCGCCTGCGACACCCAGGGCTTGAGCAGCACCATGAGGATCAGCAGGAAGGCGCCCGCGAACAGGGTCGAGAGCCGGCCGCGGCCGCCGTAGCGCACGTTGCTCACGGTCTGGCCGATCATTCCGCAGCCCGCGATGCCGCCGAAGCAGCTGGCCGCCACGTTCGCGAGGCCGAGGCCGCCGCACTCGCGGTTCTTCGAGCTCGGGGTGTCGGTGAGCTCGTCGACCACGCTCGCGGTCATCATCGATTCGAGCAGGCCGACCATCGCGATGGCGAAGGCGGGCAAGGCGATGATGCGCAGGGTCTCGAGGGTCAACGGCACGGCGGGCAGCGCGAACATGGGCAAGGCATCGGGCAGCTGGCCGAGGTCGGCCACGGTCTTGAGCGGCAGTCCGAGCCACTGACCCACGAGCGTGACCACCACGATGCACACCAGCGGCGACGGTACCGCGGTGGTGAGGCGTGGCAGCAGGTAGATGACCGCGAGCCCGAGGCCGACCATCGCCCAGGTGGCGGCATTGGCGCCGATGAAGTACGGCATCTGTGCCGCGAAGATCAGGATCGCGAGGGCGTTGACGAAGCCGGTGCGCACCGATGACGACACGAAGCGCATCAGCACGCCGAGGCGCAGCAGCCCGAAGGCGATCTGCATCGCACCCGCGAGCAGGCCGGCCGCGAGCAGATAGGCCAGGCCGTGCGCATGCACCAGCGGCGCGGCCACCAGCGCCACCGATCCGGCCGCCGCCGAGACCATGGCGGGGCGTCCGCCAGTGAAGGCGATGACGATGCCGATGACGAAGGAGGCGAACAGGCCCACCGCGGGATCGACACCGGCGACGAAGGAAAAGGCGATGACCTCGGGAATGAGCGCGAAGGTGGCGACGGCGCCGGCCATCAGTTCGCGCGGAATGCTCGGGCACCACTCGGTGCGCAGGCGGCTGTAGCGGGAAGACATGGAGAAAACGGAAAGCAGCCCGCATGCCGGCAAGGCATCGCGGGACGTTGGAAGGCATCGCGCCGGCTGATGGCGCAAGGGAGAAAGCGGCGGGCGCTGCCGCCGCGCTTCATTCAATGCGCCAAGCTCAAGGGGGAGTCAGCCGCGAGCAGCCCGATTGCCGGGACTGGCTGTCGCGCGCGATGCGGGCGAGCGCATAGCAAGAGGCGCGACGGCGGGCGTGCCGGCCGAAGAGGACGAGGTCCGCGCGAAGCGTGTTCGGGTGGCGGGACGTCCTCGGGCACATGGGCGCCGATTGTAGGCAGCGCCCATGACGGCCTCAGACGGAGCGCGTGATGCCCCCGTCGACGCGCAGGTTCTGGCCGGTGATGTAGCCCGCGCCGTCGGAAGCGAGAAAGCCGATGGTGGCGGCGATCTCGTCGCTGCGGCCATAACGTCCCATGGGGATGCGTTCGCGGAACACTTCCTTCTCGGGCAGGCTGTCGATGAAGCCGGGCAGCACGTTGTTCATGCGCACGTTGTGCTCCGCATACTGGTCGGCGAAGAGCTTGGTGAAGGCGGCGAGGCCGGCACGGAACACGCCCGAGGTCGGAAACACGGGATCGGGCTCGAAGGCGGCGAAGGTCGAGATGTTGATGATGGCGCCGCCCCCCTGCTTGACCATGTGCGGCGTGACGAGCCGGCTGGGTCGCACGGCGCTCAGCAGGTAGACGTCCATGCCGCGGTGCCAGTCGTCGTCGGTGATTTCCAGAATGGGCGCGCGCGGGCCGTGGCCGGCGCTGTTGACGAGGACGTCGATGCGGCCCCACTCGGCGATCACGCGGTCGACGAGTTGCTTGAGGTCGTCGTTCGACTGGTTGGAGCCGGTCACGCCGATGCCGCCCAGTTCCTTCGCGAGGGCCTCGCCCTTGCCCGAGGAGGAGAGGATGGCGACACGAAAACCGTCCTGCGCGAGCTTGCGGGCCGCGGCGGCGCCCATGCCGCTGCCGCCTGCCGTGACGATGGCTACCTTGTTGTGTTGTTGCTCAGAAGACATCCTGGATCCTTGGTTTCTTGCGGAGGGTGGCATTTAGCCAAGGAATCTTCGGCTTTGCCAAGTTGGGCGTTTTTTGTTCGGGGCGCGTGCACAGGGCATCGGGTACTTCCCTCCGCGAATGTCCCCCGCCCTTCGGGCTCCTCCTTTATTTCGCTGCGGGAAGCACCCGATACCCTGTGCACGAGACGCGCTCGTGTTGTGCGGCCGGTTCTACGGCCGTGTCCAGGCTCACGTCGATGGGGTACTCCCCGCAGCGAAATAAAGGAGGAGGCCGCAGGCCGGGGGACATTCGCGGAGGGGAGTACCCCGTCGGCGTGAGCCCGCCCCCAACGCGAAAAAACTCAAGCCGTAGGCAACGTAGCCTGCATCGAAGCCCGCCGACTGAACGCCTCGAACCACTCAGCGCTGCGAGGCGCCTGAGCACGCCAATCCACATCCGGAAACCGGAAGTCCATGTACCCCAGCGCACACCCGAAAGCGATGGTCCCGATGTCCACACGTTCGCCGAATCCAGCCGCTTCCTTCTCGAGCCATTCGAGCCCGGTGCGCACCTTCGCGAGCTGGCCGTCGGTCCAGTCGGCCCAGCGGAATTCCTGCGGACGCAGCACGTTCTCGTAGCGCGCGAGCAGCGCGGCGGCGGTCATGCCGTCGGCCAGCGAGAGTTCGGTGAGACGGGCCCAGCGCTCCTTGCCCGAGGCGGGAAACAGCGTGCCGCCCTGCTGGTCGTTGAGGTACTCGCAGATCACGCGGCTGTCGAACAGCGCCTGGCCATCGTCGGTGAGGAAGGTAGGCACCTGGCCCAGCGGGTTGGTCGGCAGGATGGTCGCGTCGCGCTTCACCGGGCCGGCCGCGCTCGGCAGGCGCTCGATGCGCTCGGCGATGCCGAGCTCGTGCGCGACGACCATGCATTTGCGCACGAAGGGGGAAGCGGGGGAATAGAAGATCTTCATGATGGGTGTGAAGTGTGTGGGGTCAGGCGTGTTCGTCATGGCCATGGGCCAGGTGCATGCCGGCGGCCCAGCCGAAGGTCAGGGCCGGTCCGAGCGTGATGCCGGGCGCAGGATACTCGCCTCCCATCACCGAATGCATGTCGTTGCCGGCCACGTAGAGGCCCGCGATCGGCGTGCCGCGCGCATCGAGCACGCGCGCATGGCCATCGGCGCGCACGCCCAGGGCCGTGCCGATGTCGCCGGGATAGACCTTGACCGCGTAGAACGGCGCCTTCGCGACCGGTGCCACGCAGGCATTGGGCTGGTGCTCGGGGTCGCCGAGGTAGCGGTTGTAGGCCGTGCTGCCCTTGCCGAAGGCCGGGTCCTCGCCGCGCGCGGCCGGTGGGTTGAAGGCGGCCACGGTGCGCGCGAGGCCGTCGGGGTCGACCTCGGCCTGGCGTGCCAGCGCCTCGAGCGTGTCGGCGCGGTACAGATAGCCGGCGCGCACCAGGTGCTCGCGCGAGCGCCCGCCCGGCAGCGCGAGGCCCAGGCCCCACTTTTCCATGAAGTCGCTGTCGCACACCAGCAGCGCCGGAATGCTCGTGCCGGCCTCGTTGGCCTGGTACATGCCGCGCACGAACTCGTGGTACGAAGTCGACTCGTTGACGAAGCGCTCGCCGCGCGCGTCGACCGCGATCAGTCCGGGCTTGGCGCGGTCCCACACCAGGTGCGGATAGCGCAGCATGCTGCCGTCGGGGCGCTTCATCATCGACACCGGTGCCCACAGCGCCGGCCCCGTGTGGCCGGTGCCGAGCACGCCACCGGCCTGCCGCGCCATCGCGATGCCCTCGCCGACATTGCCCTGCGGCGACATCGAGTAGGGCCCGGTCGGCGCGGGATAGTGCTCGGCGCGCATCCGAGCATTCCACGGAAAGCCGCCGGTCGCGACCACCACGCCGCGCCGCGCCTGCAGCACGATCTCGCGGCCATCGCGCTTCACGCGCACGCCGGTCACCGCACCGCCCGCATCCTGTTCGAGCCCCAGCGCGGGCGTCTCGAGCCAGAACGGGATCTTCTGCTTCAGCAGCCCGTGGAACAGCCGCCCCGCGAGCGCATTGCCCAGCAGCAACCGCGTGCCGCGGTGGTGGCCGCTCAAGCGGTCGGCGAAGTAGCGCAGCACCAGCTTCATGCCGTGCTTCCACGACGCGAACGAGCGCGTGACCGCGAGCAGGTGCTTCACGTCGGTCATGTTGACCATCATCCCGCCGAGCACGCAGAACTCGGGCAGCGGATCGCGCAGGGCGCGGAAGTGCGGGCCGAGCAACCGGCCGTCGAACTCGATCGGATCGAGCGAACGGCCGCCCATCGCGGCGCCCTCGCGGTCGGGGTGGTAGTCGGGCGAGTAGGTGCGCGCGGCGAGCTGCACGTCGGTGCGCTCGCGCAAATAGCGCAGCGCGCGCGGCCCGGCCTCGAGGAAGGCATGGCGCAGCGCCTCGTCGCCGGCCGCGCCCACCGTGTTGCGCAGGTAGGTCAGCGCCTTCTCGGGCGTGTCGGGATGGCCCGCGGCCTCGGCCTGGTCGTTGAGCGGCACCCACACCGCACCGCCCGAGATCGCGGTCGAGCCGCCGATGCGGTCGGTCTTCTCGATCACCAGCACGTCGAGGCCTTCGAGCTTCGCCGTCAGCGCGGCCGCGAGCCCGCCCGCGCCGCTGCCGATCACGACCACGTCGTAGCCGGTCTTCTCCTGGGGCTGCGCCATCACGCCCCCGAGCCGCCGAGCGACTTGCCGCCGTCGACGAACAGCACCTGGCCCGTGACGAAGCCGGTGGCCGGCGAGGCGAAGAAGGCCACGGCCTGCGCGATGTCCTCGGGCCGGCCGGCCGCGCCCGTGGGCTGCAGCGCGAGCTGCGCGGCGCGGCGCTCGGGCGTGAGCGCGCGCAGCAGCGGCGTGTCGATCAGGCCCGGCGCGATCGCGTTCACCAGGATGCCGCGCGGCGCGAGCTCCATCGCGCTGGCGCGCGTGTAGCCCACCAGCGCGGCCTTCGAGGCCACGTAGTGCGGATGGTTCTTCGCGCCCAGGTAGGCGCGCGAGGCGATGTTGACGATGCGCGCGCCGTCGGCCATCTTGCGCGCGGCCTCCTGCGTGAGCGTGGCCACCGCGAGCAGGTTCACCTCGTACATGCGGCGGAAGTCGGCCGCGCTCACGTCCATGAAGGCGCGCTCGTCGAAGATGCCGGCGTTGTTCACCAGCGCGGCGAGCGGCGGCAGCGACTGCACCATCGCGCGCACCGCGGCCTCGTCGGCCAGGTCGATGGCGCGGTAGTCGACGTCCAGGCCGGCGGCGCGCAGCACCTGGGTCTCGCGCTCGGCCAGCGCGCCGTTGTAGTCGGCCATCACCACGCGCCAGCCGTCGCGCGCCAGGCGCTCGACGATGGCGCGGCCCATGCCGCTGGCGCCGCCGGTCACCAGGACCAGCGGCTTGTTGTCATCACTGCTGTTGTTCATCGTTGTTCCGTCGAAGCGGCGCTCAGGCCGCGAGGTAGCCGCCGTCGACCGGCAGCACCACGCCATTGACGTAGCTGGCCATCGAGGAGGCGAGGAAGACCACCGGCCCGGCGATCTCGTCGGCCTCGCCGTGGCGCTTGGTGAGCACGCGGCTCATGTACCAGTCGGTGCCGTGCTCGGTCTCGCGCTGGCCGGCCGTCATGTCGGTCACCATGAGGCCGGGCGCCACCGCGTTCACGCGCACGCCCCAGGGCGCGAGGTCGCGCGCCAGCACCTGCGTGAGCGAACGCACGCCGCCCTTGGCCACCACGTAGCCGGCCGAGGAGATGCCCGCGCCGAAGGCCACGATCGACGACAGGTTGACGATGCTGCCGTGCGTGCGCTTGAGCGCGGGCACGAAGGCCTGCGTGACGTTGAACACGCCCTGCAGGTTGACCGACAGCACGCGGTCCCAGGCCTCGCGCGCGCCGGGCTCGTCGAACTTCGAGCGCGCGGAGATGCCGGCGTTGTTCACCAGCACGTCGATGTCGCCGTGCGCCGCGGCGATGCGCGCGGCGAGCGCGTCGACCGCCGCCGCGTCGCTGACGTCGACGCTGTCGGCATCGGCGCGCCCGCCCGCGGCGCGGATCGAGGCCGCCACCCGTTGCGCGGGCTCGAGGTCGCGGTCGACCACCAGCACGTGCGCGCCTTCGGCCGCCATGCGGCGCGCGATGGCCTCGCCGAGGCCGCGCGCGGCGCCCGTGACGAGCGAGAGCTTGTCCTTCAGAAGCATGGGAATTCCTTTGCGAAAGCGGCGCCGTTCAGACGCCGAGGTAGGCGCGGCGCACGGCCTCGTCGTTGGCCAGCTGCGCGGCCGGGCCGTGCAGCGAGATCTCGCCGTTCTCGAGGATGTAGCCGTAGCTCGACACCGCGAGCGCGAGCTGCACGTTCTGCTCGACCAGCAGGATGGTGATCTTCTGTTCGCGGTGCAGCCGCTCGATGATCTCGAACATCTGCTCCACCAGCAGCGGCGACAGGCCCATCGAGGGCTCGTCGAACAGCATCACGCGCGGGCGCGCCATCACGGCACGGCCGATCGCGAGCATCTGCTGCTCGCCGCCCGACAGCGTCGCCGCCATCTGGCCCTGGCGCTCCTTGAGGCGCGGGAACATCGCATACACGGCCTCGAGGTCGTTGCGGATGCCCGCGCGGTCGCGGCGCAGGTAGGCGCCGAGGTCGAGGTTCTCGCGCACGCTCATGTCGCGAAACACCTGCCGGCCCTCGGGCACCTGCACGATGCCGCGCTGGACCAGCGCGTCGGAGCCCAGCCGGTCGATGCGCTCGCCGGCCAGCCGCACCTCGCCCTCGGTGCAGTCGACGATGTTCGAGATGCAGTTGAGCGTGGTGGTCTTGCCCGCGCCGTTGCTGCCGAGCAGCGCGACGATCTCGCCCTCGGGCACGTCGACCGACACATGGCTCAGCGCCTGGATGCGGCCGTAGGCGGCCGAGATGGCACGCAACGACAACAGCGATTCAGCCATGCGCGGCCCCCTTTGCACTTCCCTTGCCCAGATAGGCCTCGATCACGCGCGCGTCGCTGCCGATCTGCGCGGGCGTGCCCTCGGCGATCTTCTCGCCGAAGGCCATGACGGTGATGCGGTCCGAGATCGACATCACGAGCTGCATCACGTGCTCGACCAGCAGCACCGTGATGCCGTCGCGCGCCACCAGCTCCTTGAGCAGCCGGTCCAGGCTCTCGATCTCGCGGTTGCGCAGGCCGGCCGCGGGCTCGTCGAGCAGCAGCAGCTTCGGCTTGATGGCCAGCGCGCGCGCCAGCTCGAGCAGCTTCTGGCGGCCGAAGTCGAGGTCGCGCGCCGGCTGGTGGCGCTCGTCGGCCAGGCCCACGCGCTCGAGCAGGTGCAGCGCGAAGTCCTCGGTCTCGCGGTCGGGGCGGCGCAGCAGCCGGCCCAGCGTGCCGGTGCCGCGCGCATGGGTGCCGAGCAGCACGTTCTCGAGCACCGAGAGTTCGGCGAACAGCTCGAGGTTCTGGAAGGTGCGCGCGATGCCCAGCGAGGCCATGCGGTAGGGCGACACGCGCGTGAGCTCGCGGCCCTCGAAGACGACGCTGCCGCTGCTCGGCGTGTAGAAGCGCGAGATGCAGTTGAAGGTGGTCGACTTGCCGGCGCCGTTGGGTCCGATCAGCGCGTGGATGCGGCCCTGCTCGACCTGGAACGACAGGCCGTTGACCGCCTTGAGGCCGCCGAACACCACGCTGATGTCGCGCACGTCGAGGAAAGCACTCGTGCTCATCGCGCGCCTCCCGCCGGGGCCGCGCGGCGCGTGGCCTTGCGCGCCGCGAACAGCGAGGCCATGCCCTTGGGCAGGAACATCATGAACAGCATCAGGATGCCGCCGTAGATGATCTCCTGGTAGGACGGTGCCTGGCGCAGCAGCTCCGAGGCCAGGCCGAACACGATGGCGCCCGCCACCGCGCCGCGCACCGAGCCCAGCCCGCCGACCACCACCATGGTGAGGATCAGGATGGTGGTCTGGAAGCCCAGGCTCTCGGGATGGATGAAGGAGGTGAACAGCGTGTACATGCCGCCGGCCACGCCCGCGAAGGCCGCCGACAGCACGAAGGCCGTGACCTTGACCGCGCGCGTGTTCACGCCCATCGCGATCGCCGCCACGTCGCTCTCGCGCACCGCGCGGAACGACGAGCCCAGCCGCGAGCGCGACAGCGCCACCGTGAGCCACAGCATCAGCGCCGCGATCGCGACCACGAAGGGATAGGCCTGCAGGTCGTTCATCAGCCGCAGGCCGCCGAGCGCGGCCGGCTTCATCTGCAGGCCGTTCGAACCGTTGGTCACTTGCTCCCAGTTGAGGAACACCCACTGCATCGCCTCGCCGAAGGCGAAGGTGGCGAGCGCCAGGTAGATGTCGCGCATGCGCAGCGCCAGCAGGCCGATGACCCAGCCCAGCGCGGCCGCGAGCAGCGCGCCCGCGAGGATCGACACCACGAACGGCGGCTGCCACTGGTTGTTGATGAGCCCGGCCGTGTAGATGCCGATGCCGAAGAAGGCCGCGTGCGAGAGCGCGAACTGGCCGGTCTCGCCGATCACCAGGTGCATGCCGAGCGCGAGCACGCTGAACACCATCAGCAGGTTGACCACGTAGAGCACGTAGCCGCTGGCCGCGAAGGGCAGCACCGCGAGCACCGCGGCCATGGCGAGCAGCACGCCGCGATCCCACCAGGGAGAAGTGGTCTGCATGCTCATACCTTCTTCACCTGCGGCTTGCCGCCGAACAGGCCCTGCGGCCGCACCAGCAGCACCACCATGATCGCGACGAAGGGCGCGACCACGATGGCGTTGGACGAGACGAACAGCCCCACCAGGTTCTCGACGATGCCGATGACGAAGCCGCCGACCACCGCGCCCGGCAGGCTGGTGAAGCCGCCGACGATGGCGGCCGCGTAGGCCAGGATCGCGATGTGGCCGATGTCGGGCGTGATCAGGATCTTGGGCGTGATCAGCAGTGCCGCGATGGCCGAGAGCAGCCCGGTCAGGGCCCAGATCTTCATGCGGATGGTGCCCAGCTTCACGCCCACGATCTGCGCGCCGCGCGGGTTCATGCCGACCGCGCGCATGGCCTGGCCGGTGCGGGTGCGCGTGAACATCAGGTACAGCAGCACCATCACCACCACGGCGGTGCCGAAGATCGCGAGATCGAGCAGCGTGAGCGAGGCCTGGCCGATGGTGATCGGGTCCTGCGGCACCAGCGAGGGCAGCGAGCGCGGCGTGTCGCCCAGCCCGGTCTTGCGCACCAGGCCCTTGAGCAGGTAGGCGAAGCCCAGCGTGGCGATCACGAGCTGCACGCCGACGCCGCGCGAGGCGGTCACGCGCTGCATCACCACGCGCTGGAACAGCGCGGCCACGAGCGCCGTGACCGCGAGGCTCGCGAGCACCGCGCCCCAGTAGGGCCAGCCCCACACCACCAGCGGGAACAGCGCGAGGTAGCCGCCGGCCATGAAGATCTCGCCCTGCGAGAAGTTGGGCACGTCGGTGGTCTTGAAGACCATGACGATCGCCACCGCGAGCAGCGCGTAGACGCTGCCGGTGACGATGCCGGACAGCACGCCCTGCTGCACGAACAGCCAGATGTCGGAAAGGCTCATGGGATCGCAGCCGCCCTCAGGGCTTGTACTTCCACACGCTCTTGTAGCTGCCGGGCACGAGCGTCATGTTGGTTGCGTCGAACTTGATGTAGATGGCCGCCTCCTGCGCCGCGCGGTCGTCGGGACCGAACTCGATCGGGCCGGCCATCACGCCGGAGTCGAACTTCATGGTCGACAGCGCCGTCAGCACCTTCTCGCGCGTGGGGCTGGGGCCGGCCGCCTTCAGCGCATTGACCACCGCCATGGCCGAGGGAATGCCGTAGGGCATGTAGGTCTGCGGGTAGCCGGGCTTGGCGGCCAGCTCGGGGTAGGCGGCCTTGTACATGTCGTAGACCCACTTGAGCTTGGGACCGCCGGGCACGTCGGCCAGCACTTCCTGGATGTAGACGTTCTTGAAGGCGTCCTTGTTGCCGACGTTCTCCACCAGCTGCTTGAGGTCGGCGGTGGAGTTCACGGCCAGCACGATCGGCTTGTTGAAGCCGAGCTCGAAGGCGCGCTTGACGATCAGGCTCACGGGCCGCGCGTAGGTGGTCAGCAGCAGCACGTCGGGGTTGGCGGCCTTGATCTTGAGCATCGGCGCCGTGACGTCGGTGATGTTCGGGTTGACCGACTGCACTTGCAGGTCGACGCCGCCGAGCGCCTTGGCCTGCGCCTGGGCCGACTCGAGGTTCCAGCCGCCGTAGGCGTCGTCGTGGTTGATGTAGCCGATCTTCTTCGCCTTCAGGTGCTCGCTCGCGAACTGCACCATCGAGCCGCCGACCGCATGCTGCGAGATCGAGAACGCGCCGTAGATGTACTTGGAAGGCGGATACAGCGCGCCGTCGCCCGAGGCGTTGAGCATCACCAGCGGGATCTTCGCGCGCTCGACGTATTCGCGCGCGCCGACCACGGCGGCCGAGCAGGAGCCGCCGTTGAGCAGGAACACCTGGTCCTGCTCGGTGAGCTTCTTGACCGCGGCCAGCAGGTCGTTGGCGTTGCAGCGGTCGTCCTCCACCACGAGCTCGATCTTGCGGCCGTTCACGCCGCCTTCCTTGTTGACCTTGTCGTAGTACATCTTCGCGGCGTTGATGACGTCGAAGCCGTAGTTCATCGACGCACCCGACATCGGCGAGAACATGCCGATCTTGATGGTCTTGTCGGTCAGGCCGGGTTCGGCCTGCGCGGCGGCATTGGCCGCCAGCGCGCACAGCGCGGCGCCGAATGCCAGGGCGAGGAAGTTCTTTTTCATGACGTTGTCTCCGTTGGTATGGGTGAGTGAAAGGCGCCGCCCGGTCGCCGGCGCCGGGCGTTACTGCATGCGGTAGCCGCCGTTGACGTCGATCACGTTGCCCGTGATGTACGCCGCCTGCTCCGACACCAGGTAGTCGACCGCGCCGGCCACGTCGTCCACCGTGCCGATGCGCCCGAGCGGGATGTTGGCGGCCGCGGCCGTCAGCGCGCCGCTGCTCTGCACGGTGCCGCGCAGCATCTCGGTGTCGATCAGGCCCGGCGCGACCGAGTTGACGGTCACGCCCAGGTGCGCCGACTCGCGCGCCATGGCCTTGGTCAGGCCCAGCACCGCGGCCTTGGCGCCGATGTAGGTGGCGCTCGAGCGGTAGCCGCCGAGCTGCGCGGCCACCGAGCCGAAGGTGACGATGCGCCCGTGCGCCACCGGCTGCGCCTCGCGCCGGCGCAGGTAGGCGCGGCCGCAGAGGAACACGCCGCGCGCGTTCACGGCGAAGGTGCGCTCCCAGTCCTCGAGCGAGGTGTCCTTGATCGGCGAGCGCTCGCCGCCGGGCATCAGCAGCAGGCCGGCCACGCAGACCACCACGCCGACCGGGCCGATGCCGGCCTCGATGTCCTCGAAGGCGGCCTCGACCGCGGCCTCGTCGCTCACGTCGAATTGGCGCGCATGGTGGCCCGCGCCGAGCGAGGCGGCCACGGCGCGCGCGTTGTCGCCGTCGATGTCGGCCACGACGACGCGCAGGCCGCTGGCCGCGAGGCGCCGGCACACGGCCTCGCCGATGCCGCGGCCGCCGCCGGTCACGAGGGCCAGCCGGCCGGGGGCTTGTGCATGATGTTCCGCCATGGGATGCGAGGTCTCCGAAGCCGCGTCGGATGCGGCGTGAAAGTGAATCGAGGACCGCATTGTGTATACATGCCCATCTTTGGACGCCCTCGTTTTCCCTTATTCGACGACTATTGAACCAGTTTCCACGGCATCATGTATACCTGACATGGACACACTCTCCCAACAAGTCACCGAGACGCTGCGCACCTGGATCCTGCACGGACGGCTCACGCCGGGCACGCGGGTGGAGGAGGTGCCGATCGCCGAGACCCTCAAGGTGTCGCGCACGCCGGTGCGCGCCGCGCTCGCCGCGCTGGCGATGGAAGGGCTGATCGATCACCAGCCGAAGAAGGGCTACCTGGTGCGCGCCTTCGCGCTCGAGGACATCCTGGCCGCCTACGAGGTGCGCTCGGTGCTCGAGGGCCTGGCCTGCCGGCGCTTCGCGGCGCTCGGCGTGGACGACGCGACCGCCGCGCTGCTGCGCGACTGCCTGCGCACCGGCGACGAGATCCTGGCCAAGGGACAGCTGCTGCTCGACGACCTCGCGCCCTACCAGCAGATGAACGTGACGCTGCACAACACGCTGATGCAGGGCGCGCGCAACCCGTGGGTGGTGCGCTTCGGCGCGCAGGCGCAGGCCGTGCCCTTCGCCTCCGACCGCATCATGCTGTGGCACGACCACGGCGTGATCCTGCGTTCGCACGACGACCACCA
The DNA here is from genome assembly GCF_059415325.1 of Variovorax sp. GW821-FHT10D07. Taxonomy (NCBI): domain Bacteria; kingdom Pseudomonadati; phylum Pseudomonadota; class Betaproteobacteria; order Burkholderiales; family Comamonadaceae; genus Variovorax; species Variovorax sp. GW821-FHT10D07. Next base: position 123,848 of record NZ_JBWKMZ010000016.1, read on the forward strand.
CCGCATCGTGCAGGCCGTGATCGACGGCGACGCGGCGCGCGCCGAGCAGCTCATGCGCGAGCACGTGTACTACGCGGGCATCCTGCTGCGCGACAACTACCAGCGCGTGCTCGACGAGCGCGCGGGCAGCGCGGTCGCGCAGGATCCGCCGCTGGCCCTGAGCAACGGCGCCTAGAAGGCGCCCGCGCTCACGAGGACTTGGCCGCCGGCTTGCCCAGCACCGCGCCCACGCCGTCGAGCAGGCTGGCCACGCTGGCCTGGATCACGGGCTCGATCTCGGGCACCGGCAGGCCGTAGACCCACTGGCGGATGCCGTGGTACTGGATCTTCTCGACCACCGTCTTCGCGAGTTCGATCTCCTGCACCGCGAAAGGCTGGCCGTCGCGGCCGGCTTCCGTGTACTGGCGCAGCGACAGCGCGATCGGTTCGTAGACGCGCTGGCGCATGACGCGGAAATACGGCGACATGTCCCAGCCGTGCAGCGCGAAGAACAGCGACAGCCGCACGCGTTCGCGCCGCAGGTGCACGCGCGCGAAGTCGCGGTGGAAGTCGAGCAGGCGCTGCGCGACGGCCTGCTCGGGCGCGAGGATCATTTCCTCCCACAGCGGATTCCAGTTCGACAGGAAGGTCTCCTGGAACACGCGCTCGATCAGCGCCTCCTTGTTCTGGAAGTAGCGGTAGAGCAGCGGCTGCGCCACGCCGAGCTGGCGCGCCAGGCCGGTGGTGTCGCCCGCGAAGCCGACGTCGGCGAAGTACTGGATCGCTCCCTGCACGATCTCGCGCTCGCGGTCGGCGCGCCGCAGGCGCACCACGCCGCCGGTGGCGGGGGCCGCGGAATCCGAGGGTCTGGAGGCGGAAGGGGCGCGAGGCATGCGAGATCGCTGGGAAGGTGGCCGGTGCCGGTGCGGCGGGAGCCGGCACGATACCAGTTCACCCGGGTGCGCCCGCCGCCTCCGCATGGGCCCGCGTGACCAGGTAGCGGCCGCCGCCGAAGGCCAGGCCCTCGGCGGCCGAGCGTTCGAAACGCTCGATCAGTCCCAGGAACACCGCGTGGTCGCCGCCGGGCCAGGTCGTGACCTTGCGGCATTCGAAATGGGCGCAGCAGTCCGCGAGGATCGGCAGGCCGCCGAGGCCCGGGCGGCAATCGACGCCTGCGAACTTGTCGGCACCGGGCGTCGCGAAGCGCTGCGAGAGCTCGCGCTGGTGCTTCGCGAGCACGTTCACGACGAAGCGCTCGTGCCGGCTGAAGGCGGGGAAGCTGCGCGCATTGAGCGCCTGGCTCCAGAGCACCAGCGGCGGATCGAGCGACACCGAGCTGAAGGAGTTGGCCGTCACGCCGCAGGGGCGGCCCTCGGCGTCGAGCGTGGTGATGACGGCGACGCCCGTGATGTAGGCGCCGAAGACGTCGCGCAACTGCCGGCGGTCGATGGCGGAAGGGGTGGCTGCGTGCATGGCGTGGCGGCTCAGCGGTAGTTGAGTTCGATCGAGATCCCGTTGGGATCGGTGACGAAGATCTGCCGCAGGTCGAGCGCCGCGACCAGCCGTTCGCGGTACGGCACGCCGAGCGCCTGGCAGCGCGCGATGGTGTCCTCGTAGCCCTCGGCCAGCAGCGCCACGTGGTCGATGGCCCCGCTGCCGTGCAGCGAATCGGGATCGCGCGGGCCCAGGTAGTCGTTGATCCAGGCCAGCCGCTGCGCGTCGTTGCGGTCGAAGGCCGTGACATGGACCACGGGCACGTCGTCCGCGTCGTAGAGCCAGGCGCCGGTCGCGCGCGGCGGATTACCGGGCCGCGGCCCGTCGCGCAGCAGCAGCACGCGCGTATAGAAATCCAGCGTGGCCTCGAGCCGTTCGGTGCGGATGTTGAAGTGTTCGAGTCTGCGAATGCCCATGAAGAACTCCCGTGAGTGGCCTGGGGCGCGATTGCCGGCCTCGGGCGATCGTATCGAGCGGCCCGATTTTTCTTTATAGGGTTATCACCAAAATATCCTGCCGCCTTTCGAGGCACCTGCAGGCTAGATGCCTCATCCAAGGCATTAACAATTGATTCAGGATGCGTTGGATGCCCGCACGCATGGTGATAACCCTATCAATAATTGATAGTTCTATCACTAGCATCCGGTCACAACGACTCACCACCCGCCGCGTCCACCATGCAAACACAGGCTCCCTCCCGCACTTCATCCGACACCGCCGCCAGCGAACTGCTGCGGCGCGCGCGCGAACTCCAGCCCGTGCTGCGACAACGCGCCGCGCAGGCCGAGCGGTTGCGCCGCGTGCCCGACGAGACCATCGACGACTTCCATCGCGCGGGCCTGTTCCGCGCGCTGCAGCCGGCACGCGTGGGCGGCGCCGAGCTGCACCCGGCCGATTTCTTCGACATCTGCGCGGAGATCGCGCAGGGCTGCGCCTCGAGCGCCTGGGTGCTGTCGAACCTGGCCTATCACCACCAGTTCCTCGCGCTCTGGCCGGACCGGGCGCAGCAGGAGGTCTGGGGCCCCTCGCCCGACACGCTGGTCGGCTCCTCGTACATCTTCGCGCGCGGCACGGCGCGCCAGGTCGATGGCGGCTACGAACTCGAGGGGCAGTGGCCGTTCTCCAGCGGCATCGATCCCTGCGGCTGGTGCGTGCTCGGCGCCATGGCCAGCGACGCGCCCGGCGAGCCGCCGCGGCCGCGCTACTTCCTGCTGCCGCGCGAGGACTACGAGGTGCTCGACACCTGGCACGTGGTGGGCCTGCGCGCCACCGGCAGCAAGGACGTCGGCGTCGGCAAGGCCTTCGTGCCGGGCTACCGCAGCCTGTCCTTCGACGAGGTCGCCGCCGCGCAGGCGCCAGGCCTGGCCCTGCACGCGGCGCCGCTGTTCCGCGTGACCATGCAGGGCGTCGGCGGCTTCGTGCTGCTGCCGGTGCTGCTCGGCGCCGCGCGCGCGGCGGCCAACGAGTACGTCGAACGCACGCGGCAGCGCAAGACCACGGTCGGCGCGCGCAGCCAGGCCGAGCTGCCGGGCGTGCAGGACCGCGTCGCCCATGTCGAGGCGCTGCTCGACACGGCGCAGCTCGTCGCGCGGCGCAGCTGGTGCGATGCGATGGATTCGCTCGAGAGCCATCCCGCCATCCCCGGTGCCCTCGGCGCGCGCCTGCGGCGCGACTCGGCCTTCTGCGCGCGCCTCGTCACGCAGGCCGTCGACCTGGTGTTCGCGGGCACCGGCGGCGCCGGCCTGCAGGAGACCGATCCGATCCAGCGCATGTGGCGCGACGTGCATGCGGGCGCCGCGCAGTTCGGCCTGCAGTGGGACGTGTCGGGCCCGGCCTATGGCCGGGTGCGGCTGGGCCTGCCGAGCGGCATGCCCGGATTGGGCGTCTAGACCTTCGATCAACCCTGACCGGCAGCCTCGAAGCGCCGGCAACCACAAGGAGCAGGAGACATGATTTCTTCGATGCAACGCCGGGGCTGGCTTCGCGCCAGTCTCACGGCACTCGCGCTCGGCCTTCCCGCGCTGGGCTGCTGGGCCCAGGCCTACCCGGCCAGGCCCGTGCGGCTGATCCTGCCGTTCCCGGCCGGCGGCACGGCGGACGCGGTCACGCGCCACCTCGCCCACAAGATGAGCCTGGCGCTCGGCAAGCCCTTCGTGGTCGACAACGTGGTCGGCGCGGCGGGCACCATCGGTCTCGCCCAGGGGCTGCGCGCCGCGCCCGACGGCTACACGATCACGCAGATCTCGAACACCAACACGGTGGCGGCGCTGCACATGTTCAAGCGCCTGCCCTTCGATCCGCGCAAGGACATGGTGCCGGTGGCGAGCCTGTTCCAGATACCGTCCGCGGTCGTCACGAACTCCCGCGGCAGCGCGTTCGGCAGCTTCGCCGAGATGCTGGCCTATGCGCGCGCGAACCCGGGCAAGCTGTCGTACGCCTACTCGCATGCCACCGGCGCGGTGGCGGGCGCGAGCGTGAAGCAGGCGTCGGGCATCGACATCGTGGCCGTGCCCTACAAGAGCGGCCCGCAGGCGGTGGTCGAAACCCTCTCGGGCGAGATGCCGCTGCTGTTCACCGACCTCGGCGCGGTGCTGCCGCAGATCCGCGCCGGCAAGCTCAAGGCGCTGGCGGTCACCTCGGCGCAACGCTCCGCGCTGCTGCCCGACGTTCCCACCCTGCGCGAGGTGCTGCCCGGCGCCACCGAGTTCACGGGCTGGAGCGGCTTCGTCGTGCCGGTCGGCACGCCCAAGGCCGTGGTCGACAAGTTGCACGAGACGCTGCAGCAGATCCTCGCGAGCGAGGACACCGCGAGCTTCCTGCGCGGCCTCGGCGGCGAGCCGATGCCGATGTCGGCCGACGAGTTCGCCCGCTTCATCAAGGACCAGGAACCGCTGTGGGCCAAGGCACTGGCCGCGGCCGGCATCGCGCCCGAATGAACCCCATCCCCACGAACCCCACCCCGGAGACCGCCATGCATCGCAAGTTCGTCGACCTGTCCATCTACCTCGAGAACGACGTGCTCTCGGACCCGCCCGGCAAGGGCCCGAAGATCGAGTACTTCCACCACCAGAACTCGCACCACCAGCTCACGAACTTCTTTCCCAAGCTGCAGAAGGAAGACCTGCCCGACGGCGAAGCCTGGGCCGTGGAGCGCGTGTCGCTGTCGACGCACAACGGTACGCACCTCGATGCGCCCTATCACTTCCACAGCACGATGGACAAGGCGCTCGGCGAGCCCCGGCCCTCGATCACCATCGACGAGGTGCCGCTCGAGTGGTGCTTCCAGCCCGGCGTGAAGCTCGACTTCCGCCACCTGCCCGACGGCTACGTGGTCCAGCCCCAGGACGTGGAGGCCGAATTGGCGCGCATCGGCCATGCGCTGCGGCCGCTCGAGATCGTGATGATCAACACGCGCGCCGGCGCGCTCTACGGCGATCCGGTCTACGTGAGCTCGGGCTGCGGCATGGGCTACGAAGCCACCATGTACCTGCTGGAACGCGGCATCCGGCTCACGGGCACCGATGGCTGGAGCTGGGACGCGCCCTTCGTCCATACCGCGAAGAAGTACGAGGCGACCGGCGACGCGGGCCTGATCTGGGAAGGCCACAAGGCCGGCCGCGACATCGGCTACTGCCACCTCGAGAAGCTGCACAACCTCGAGGCACTGCCCGCCGACGGCTTCCACGTCGCCTGCTTCCCGCACAAGATCCGCGGCGCCTCCGCCGGCTGGACCCGCGCCGTCGCGATCTTCGACGAGCGCCTGAACGCGGGCTGATCGTCGTCCACGCACCGTCCATCCACTCCAGCGAGGATTCCATGGCACTCGACTTCACCCACGACCCCGCGCGCCGCTGCATCGTCGCGTCCGCGCATGCGCCCGGCTGCGACTTCACCTTGCAGAACCTGCCGTTCGGCGTGTTCCGCCGCCAGGGCGGCAACGACCCGTTCCAGGGCGGTGTCGCGATCGGCGACCAGGCCCTGTGCCTGGCCGAGGCGCAGGCGCGCGGCTGCTTCGACGGCCTGGCCGGCCAGGCCGCGAGCGCCGCGGGCGGCTCGACCCTCAACGAGCTGCTCGCGCTGGGCCCGCCCGCGTGGCGCGCGCTGCGCCATACGCTGGTGCGCCTGCTCGATGCGCAGGAGCCGCATCCGAAGGCCGCGGCGCTGCAGGCCGCGCTCGTTCCGCTCGCGGACATCGAACATGCGCTGCCGATCCGCGTCGGCGACTTCACCGACTTCTACACCTCGATCCACCATGCCGAGAACGGCGGCCGCCTGCGCAATCCGCCCGTGGGCCTCGCGCCCAACTTCCAGTGGATGCCGATCGCGTACCACGGCCGCAGCTCGTCATTGGGCGTGAGCGGCGAGCGCATCCATCGCCCCTGGGGCCAGGCCCGGCCCTCGAGCGACGAGCCGCCGGTGCTGCGGCCTTGCGAGATGCTCGACTACGAACTCGAGCTCGGCGTGGTCATCGGCCGGGGCAACGCGCGCGGCACGCCCGTTGCGCTGGCCCATGCCATGGACCATGTGTTCGGCCTCACCCTGCTCAACGACTGGTCGGCGCGCGACGTGCAGGCCTGGGAGATGACGCCGCTGGGTCCGTTCCAGGCCAAGAACTTCGCGACCACGCTCTCGCCCTGGATCGTCACGCTCGATGCGCTGGCGCCGTTCAGCGTGCCCTGGCGCCGGCCGGCCGATCATCCGCAGCCGCTGCCCTATCTCGAGTCCGCGGGCCATCGCGCCGCGGGCGCGTTCGACATCGAGCTCGAGGCCTGGCTGCAACCCGAAGGCCAGCCGGCCTCGCGCCTGAGCCGCACCAACTTCCGCCACCAGTACTGGAGCATCGGCCAGATGATCGCGCACCACACGGTGGGTGGCTGCAACCTGCGCGCGGGCGACCTGCTGGGCACCGGCACGATCTCGGGGCCGACCGCGCCCGAGGCCGGCAGCCTGATCGAACTGAGCCGGCGCGGCCGCGAACCCATCGCGCTGGCGAACAGCGACGACCGGCGCGCCTTCCTGCACGACGGCGACCGCCTGATCCTGCGCGGCTGGTGCGAGGCACCGGGACGCGCGCGCGTGGGTTTCGGCGAAGCGGCCGGCACGGTGCTGGCCGCCCATCCGGCGGGGAGCCTCTGACATGGCGCGCTATGCACGCGTGACGCCCGCGGACGGCGTCCTCCAGTGGGCGGTGGAACGCCATGGCGAACTCTGGGGCCTGGGTGCCGAGGTGCCGGCCGGCGCGCACGACACGGCCTGGCAGGCGCTCGTGGCCTCGGGACCGGGCGCGGCGATGCTGTCGCGCGCCACCCTGCTCGACCCCGCGCGGCTGCGCTGGGAAACGCCGGTGGCGCGCCCCGGCAAGGTGATCTGCCTGGGCCTCAACTACGCCGCGCACGCGGCCGAGGGTGGCAATGCCGCGCCCGACTACCCGAGCTTCTTCCTGCGCGGCGCCACCTCGCTGATCGCGCACGAGGCCCCGCTCCTGCGGCCGCGCGTGTCCGACAAGCTCGACTTCGAGGCCGAGCTCGCCGTGGTCATCGGCCGCCGCGCCCGGCATCTCACGCCCGCGCAGGCGCTCGACGCCGTGGCCGGCTACGCCTGCTTCAACGACGGCACGCTGCGCGACTACCAGCGCCGCACCGCGCAATGGACCATCGGCAAGAACTTCGACGGCACCGGCGCCTTCGGCCCCTGGCTGGTGGCGGCCTCGGCGCTGCCGCCCGGCGCGAGCGGGCTGCGGATCGAATCGCGCCTCAACGGCGGCCTGATGCAGAGCGAACGCACCGACCACATGCTGGTGACGGTGGCGCAGGCCCTGGTGCTGCTGAGCGAGGCGCTGACGCTCGAGCCCGGCGACGTGGTGGCCATGGGCACGCCCTCGGGCGTGGGCTATGCGCGCAACCCGCCGGTGTGGATGAAGCCCGGCGACCGCATCGAGATCGAGATCGAAGGCGTGGGCCTGCTGTCGAACCCCGTGGCCGCCGAGGCCGCGCCCGAGTGAAGGCCCGCGCCTTCCCGAAGCCGGGACCCTAGCGCCGCACCGGCGCCGCCTTCCCCACCCACGGCCCGCGGGCCGCGAAGAACGACACCCCAGGGGCGCATCGCCCCTGGGCGGAGCGCTGTCGCCCATTCCACGCCACCCCAAGGAGGAGATCATGAAGTTCGGAGCTCTACGGTTCGCGCTGCCCCTGTGCGCGGGCCTTGCATCGCAGGCCCATGCGCAGTCGTCGCTCACGCTCTACGGCATCGTCGACGCGGGCTTTCGCCACGTGAGCAACAGCGGCGTCGGCTCGATCGACAGCCTGTCCAGCGGCGGCTACCGCACCAGCCGCCTCGGCATCCGCGGCTCGGAAGACCTCGGCGGCGGCCTGCGCGTGGGCATCAAGCTCGAGACCCTGATCGGCGTCGACACCGGCAACGTCGGCTCGACCAGCATGCCGGGCCAGTTCTGGAACCGCGGCTCCTACGTGGAGATCCTCGACCGCGGCTGGGGCACGCTGCGCCTGGGCTACGACCTCCATCCGGTCTACGTCACCTGGATGGAGAACGATCCCTGGCTCAACATCGGCATGGGCAGCTCGGGCAATCTCTACGACACGCTGCAGAACGGCCCGCTGCGCTCGGTGTTCGGCCCGCTCTCGAAGAACGACACCACCTTGCATTACGCGCGCAACATGCTGCAGTACTTCAGTCCCAGCCTCCATGGCTTCTCGGGCACGCTGGCCCTGGCCCCGCGCGAGAACGAGACCGTCGCCACCGGCGCGGCCCGGCTGCGGCTGATCCGGCTCGGCTACAACGCCGGCGGGCCCTTCAGCGCGGCGGTCGCGCACTCGGTCTCCGACGTGCAGCTGCGCGCCGGAACGCCGACGAACCGGCTCGACGATTCGGTCGCTACCCTGGCCTGGGACTTCGGCGCCGTGCGGCTGGCCGGCACCTGGCGCCAGTTCCGCGCGGCCGGCAGCCGGCAGGCGAACTGGATGCTGGCCGCGACGGTGCCGGTGGCGACCGGCAAGGTCCAGCTCTCGCATGGCCGCACGCGTCTGTACGGCACGGTCACGACCCAGCTCGCGCCCGGCACCGTGGCCGGTCCCGTCGACGGCAACGGCGGTGCGATGTGGGTGCTGGGCTATGCGCATTCGCTGTCGAAGCGCACCACGCTCTACACCCAGGCGGCACGCATCGAGAACCGCGGGCAGTCGTTCATGGCGCTGCCCGGCGGGCCCGTGGTCAACGCGGGCAACTTCGCGGGTGGCCGGTCGACGGGCTTCGAGCTCGGCATCGCCCACACCTTCTGAGGCCGGGGTCTACCCCTTCTTCAGCGCCCGGATGCGCAGCATGCCTTCCTGCGCCGTCGAGGCCACGAGCCGGCCGTCGCGCGCGTAGATGCTGCCGCGGCACAGGCCGCGCGCGCCGCTCGCGCTCGGCGAATCGAGCACGTAGAGCAGCCAGTCGTCGAAGCGGAAATCGCGGTGGAACCACATCGCGTGGTCGAGGCTCGCGGGCCGCACCTGGCCGGTCATGAAGCTCAGGCCGTGCGGCAGCATCGCGGCGCGCAGCAGGCCGTGGTCGGAAGCGTAAGCCAGCAGCGCGCGATGCACCATCGGGTCGTCGGGCAGCGGCGCGATCGCGCGCATCCAGATCGCGCTGTCGGACGCGGGCCGCGGCACCGGCGCGAGCAGGTCGTCGGGCTGGACGCGGCGGTACTCGATGCCGTGCGGCTCGATCGCCTTGCTGCGCCAGGGCTCGGGCAGCCGGTCGCCGAGCGCGATGCGCTGGTCGAGCTCGCTGACCAGGCCCTCGGGGCCGGCCACCTCGGGCATGTCGATCTGGTGCTCGACGCCGTCGTCCACGGTCTGGAACGAGGCCGACATCTCGAAGATGATGCGCTCCTGCTGGCGCGCCACCACGTGGCGGGTGGTGAAGCTGCGGCCGTCGCGCACGCGGTCCACGCTGTACTCGATGGGCGCATGCTCGCCCGGCAGCAGGAAGTAGGCGTGCATCGAATGCACGGGCCGATCGGCGCCGACCGTGAGGTTGGCCGCCATCAGCGACTGGCCCAGCACCTGGCCGCCGAACACGGCCGGCGTGCCGATGTCCTCGCTCTGCGCCAGGAAGCGGTCGCCGCCCAGCGGTTCGAGCTGCATGTAGGCGACGAGGTCTTGGACGAGGCGAGCGGCGGTGGCGGGATCGGGGGTCATCGGGAGCGGTCTGGACGGGAAAGAACCGCAAACGATAGCAAACATGGGGCCAGGGGGCTGTCGCGCGCGCTTCGGGCGCCCCTCAGCGGTCCAGGTCGACCCCGTCCGCCGCCAGCTTCGCCTGCAGCGCCGCCACGTCCACGTCGGCGAACGCGCCGCTGCCGAGCGTGGCCGCCGCCGTGCCCGCGGCCTGTCCCATCACGAAGCAGCCGCCGCTGGCGCGCGCGGCCGACTGGCCCTCGTGCGTCATCGAGGCGCAGCGGCCGGCCACCAGCAGGTTGGCGACCGTGCGCGGCACCAGCATGCGCCAGGGCAGGTGGTTGTAGGCGTTGTCGGCATCGCGCGGGAAAGCCCACTCGATGCGGCCATCGGCATGCATCTCCATCGGCCAGGCATTGAGGCCGATGGCGTCGTCGAACTTCGCCGACGACAGGATGTCCTCGCGCTCGAGCGCATACAGGCCCTGGATGCGCCGCGTCTCGCGGATGCCGACCTGCGGCGCGATCTCGACGATGGCCGACTGCGCGAAGCCCGGCACCTCGGCCTTGAGAAAGCGGAAGTACTCGGCGATCTGGCGCCGGCCCTCGAGCTCGCCCTCAGTGAGTTCGCGCGCGTCGACGCCGTTCATCGCGCGGCCCTGGGCGTTGCGGATCTGCGTGACGTTGGCGCGCCATTCGCGCGGGTCCTTGTTGGGCCGCAGGATCGCGCCCTCGCGCGGGAAGCGGTAGGCGCCGGGCTTGCTCGCCTCGGCGCGCGCCATGAAGTCGTTGATGGCCTTGAACTCGCCCACCGCCTCGAGCGCGGCCGGCGCGTCGACCTGGCCGATGCGGAACATGGTGGTCGGGAACAGGCCGCTGCCGTGGCCGTCGCCGACCTCGAAGGGCACGCCCGCGAAGGCCGCCACGTCGGCGTCGCCGCTGGCATCGACGAAGGCATTGGCGCGGATCGCCTGCCGGCCCGACTTGGTCTCGACCACCAGCGCCGCGATGCGCTCGCCGTCGTGGATCACCGAGGCCGCGAGCGCATGGAACAGCAGCTTCACGCCGGCCGCCTCGAGCAACTGGTCGGCCGCGAGCTTGTAGGCCGAGGTGTCGTACGAGCGCACGCGGATGCGCCCGCCCATGCCGTCCTGCGGATCGTTCATGCCGTTGAGCGCGACGATGCGCTCGACCAGCTCGTCGACCACGCCGCGCACCAGCTGCGTCATCTGGCCGCCGCGCTTGCCGTACAGGCCCGCGAAGTTGGTGACGCCGCCCGCCGTGCCCATGCCGCCGAGGAAGCCGTAGCGCTCCACCAGCAGGGTGCTCGCGCCGTGGCGCGCGGCGCTCACGGCGGCGGCGATGCCGGCCGGACCGCCGCCGACCACCACCACGTCGTAGCTGCCGAACACCGGCAGCGAACGCGACGGCTCGGCCATCGTCATTGCAGCCGTCATTGGAGAGTGATGCCCTTGGTCGAGATGATCTTGGTCATGATCGCGGCCTCGTCGTTGACGCGCGCGCGCATGCCGTCGGGCGAGGTGCCCACGGCCTGCCAGCCCTGCTCGAACAGCTTCTGGCGCACCTCGGGCTGCTTCATCACCGCCTCGAGCTCGCGCCCGATGCGCGCCTGCGCGGCCTTCGAGAGGTTGGCCGGGCCCAGGAGCGCCACCCACACCTCGAGGTTGAAGTCGCGCACGCCGGCATTGGCCAGCGGCGGCACCTCGGGCACCAGCGCGCTGCGGCCGGCGGTCAGGCCGATGGCCTTGAGCTTGCCGGCCTTGATCTGCGGCATCGCCACACCGGGCGGGATCAGGCCCATCTGGATCTGGTCGCCGAGCATGCCGGTGATGACCTGCGGATTGCCCTGGTAGGGCACGTGCTCGGGGTTGAAGCCCGGCACGCGGCTCTTGAGCAGCTCCATGCCCAGGTGGCCGACCGAGCCGATGCCCACCGAGCCGTAGTTCCACTTGTTGCCCGCCTTGCGGCCGGCGTCGAAGAAGGCCTCGCCCGAGGGCAGGTTGTTCTGCGCCACCAGCACCAGCGGCGCGGTCGCGAGCAGCGAGAGGTAGGTGAAGTCCTTGGCCGGGTCGTAGGGCAGCTTCGGATAGAGCAGCTTCGACGAGGTGAGGTTGCCGTTGATGACGACGCCCAGCGTGTGGTCGTCGCTGGCCTTGGCCACCGTGTCGGCCGCGATGTTGCCCGAGGCACCGGGCTTGTTGTCGACCACGATCGGCTGGCCCAGCGCCTTCGACAGCGGCTCGGCGATGGTGCGCGCGGCGATGTCGGGCGTGGAGCCGCCCGGGAAGCCGACGAGCAGGCGGATGGGCTTGGTGGGCCAGGCGGGCGCCTGCGCGCTCGCGGCCAGCGGCAGCGTGGCGGCGGCCAGGCCGCAGGCGATCAGGAGGGCTCTCTTGGTGGCTTGCATGGAGGAAGAAATGTCAAAAAGTGTCAAAACAGGCGGGCAGCTTAACTGCCCCAAGCAAGGCACGGGCCGCTATTCGAGGCTGATGTTGCCCCTGCGCACCAGCTCGCCGTAGACCTTGGACTTGGCCTCGGCCTGGCGCTCGATCTCCTCGGGCGACCAGGCCAGCGGCTCGAAGGCGAAGGTGTCGAAACGGGCGCGGATCTCGGGGTCGGCGATGACCTTCGCCACGTCGGCGTTGATCTTCGCCTTGATGGCCGCCGGCACGCCCTTGGGCGCGAGCAGCGAGACGAAAGAGTTGACCTCCAGCCCGGCCGGGCCGCCGGCCTCGGCCATGGTCGGCACCTCGGGCATCTGCGGAATGCGCTTGGGCGCGGCCACGGCGATGTAGCGCAGCTTGCCGGCCTTGTAGATGCCCTGGCTCGAGGGAATGCTCGCGAAGGCCCACGGCACTTCGCCGGTGCCCACGTTCGAATACAGCTGCGAGACCTCGCGGTAGGGCGCGTGGCGCATGCGGATGCCGGTCAGCGCCTCGAGCTGCTGGGCGCCCAGGTGGCCCGGGCTGCCCACGCCCCAGGAGCCGTAGACGATGGCGTCGGGATCGGCCTTGGCGGCGGCGATCAAGTCGGCCATGGTCTTCCACTTGGAATCGCTGCCCACGGCCACGAAGAAGGGCGTGCGGAACAGCGAGGCCACCGGGTCGAAGTGCTGCAAGGTCACGAAGTTGCGCGACTTGTACAGGTGCGGCAGCGCGGCCACGTGCTCGCTGTCGAGCTGCAGCAGGGTGTAGCCGTCGGGCGCGGCGCGCCGGGCCTGGTCGATGGCGATGAAGCCGCCGCCGCCGGGCCGGTTGTCGATCAGCACGCGCTGGTTCCACAGCCGCGAGAGCTTGTCCGAGACCAGCCGCAGCACCGCGTCGGGACCGCTGCCGGCCGCGAAGGGCGTGACCAGCGTCACGGGCTTGTTCGGATAGTCGCCGGCCTGGGCCGCCGCGCCGCCGGCCATGGCCAGCGAGGTCAGGGCGAGAAGGCCGGTCAGCAGTGCGCGCGGGAAGTTCATGGTCGTTTGTCTCCGGTGGGCCTGGGGCCTCGATGGTTGTGGATCTTGAAGGCGTCGGGTGTCAGTGCGGCGAAAGCGCGGTGGCCTCGGTGCGTGCCGCCGGGCGCAGCGCCTCGGGCGCGTCGTCCAGGCAGCGCTCGGGCCGCCAGGCATAAAGCCACTCGACCGCATCGTAGAAGCGCTCGGGCGTGCGGCCCGGCCAGAGGCTGTTGCGCACCAGGCGCTCCACGCCCTTGGCATGGTAGAGCCGGCCCATCTCGCGCACCGACAGCACCACGCGGGCCGTGCGCGCCACGCGCGCCGCCTCGTAGAGCCGGAAGGCGGCCGGCAGGTCGAAGTCGCAGGCCTTCACGGCCTCGCCGAGCGTCACCGCGTCCTCGAGCGCCATGCAGGCGCCCTGCGCCAGGTACTGCATCATCGGATGCGCGGCATCGCCGAGCAGCGTGGCCGCGCCCTCGCTCCAGCGCTCGACCGGGTCGCGGTCGGCGGTGCTCCAGCGGCGCCACGAGGTCGGGCGATCGAGCAGCTGGCGCGGGCGCGCATGCACGCCCTCGAAGTACGACAGCACCTCTTCCTTGCTGCCGTCAGTCACGCCCCATTCCTCGCGCTCGCGGCTGTGGAAGGTGACGACCAGGTTGTATTGCTCGCCATGGCGCAGCGGGTAGTGCACCAGGTGGCAGTCCGGGCCGGCCCAGACCACGGGCGCGTTCCAGCGCAGGTCCGCCGGCATGTCGGCCGCCGGCACCACCGCGCGGTAGACCACGTGGCCCGAGACGCGCGGCGCGTCGCCGATCAGCGCGGCGCGCACCACCGACTTCACGCCGTCGCAGCCGACGATGGCATCGGCCTGGAAGCGCCGGCCGTCGCGCGTGACCGCGACCACGCCCTCCCCGCGGGTGTCGAGGGCCTCGACCTGCGCCGAGGTGTGGAAGCGGATCAGCGGATGCTGCTTCACGGCCTCGTGGATCGCGCCGTGCAGATCGGCGCGGTGGCTCACGGCGTAGGGGTTGCGAAAGCGCGCGCGGAAGGCCTCGCCGACCGGCACCGAGGCCACCTCCGAGCAGTCGACCGCGTCCATCATCACCAGCCGGTCGGTGAACACCGAGCCCCGGCGCACCGCCTCGCCCACGCCCAGCGCGTCGAGCGCGGCGAAGGCATTGGGGCCGAGCTGCAGGCCGGCGCCGATCTCGCCGATGGCGGCGCTCTGCTCGAGCAGGTCGATCGACACGCCCAGGCGCGCCAGCGCCAGCGCGGCGGCCATGCCGCCGATGCCGCCGCCGACCAGCAGCACGGTGGGGGAAGGGGTCGGGCTCATGCGCGGCTCGCTCAGTCGATGCGAACGCTCAGCGACGGCAGCCGCTCGATGCTGACCTTGATCGTCTGGCCGGGCTTCACCGCGCCCACGCCCTCGGGCGTGCCGGTGAAGATCAGGTCGCCGGGCTGCAGCGCGAACAGGGTCGACAGGTTGGCGATCACTTCGTTGACCGACCAGATCAGGTGCGTGATGTCGCTCTTCTGGCGCACCTCGCCGTCGACCTCGAGGCGGATCTCGCCGGCATTGATCTCGCCCACCTCGGCCAGCGTGCGCAGCGGCGCGATCGGCGCCGAGAAGTCGAAGGCCTTGCCGATCTCCCACGGCCGGCCCTGCTCGCGCATCTTCATCTGCAGGTCGCGGCGGGTCATGTCGAGGCCCACGGCATAGCCGTGGATGTGGCTCGCGGCCTGTTCCACCGGAATGTCGCGGCCGCCCTTGCCGATGGCCACCACCAGCTCGGCCTCGTAGTGGTAGTTGGCGGTCAGCGCCGGATAGGGAATGGCGCCGGTCGCGCCCTCGGCCACCGGCACCACCGAGGCGTCGTCGTTGGGCTTGCAGAAGAAGAACGGCGGCTCGCGGTCGGGATCGAAGCCCATCTCGCGTGCATGGGCCGCGTAGTTGCGGCCCACGCAGTAGACGCGGCGCACGGGGAACTGCTTGTCGCTGCCGACGATGGGCAGGCCGACGATGGAAGGGGGCGTGAAGACGAAGGACATGAGGGCTCCTGCCGCGTGGGGCGGCAACGGTCGAGGAAAAGGAAAAAACGAAAGAGGCCGGGACTCAGGCGTTCTCGAGGAAGGCTTCGCGCAGGATCCCCATGGCCTGCTGCACCGGCCGGTCCGAGAAGCTGAAGAGCACGCAGTCGCCGTGGGGCGCGTGCAGCGTGAGCGGCGCCCACGAGGGCACGACGAAGGTGTCGCGCGGCCCGAACTCGAAGCGCTGGCCCGCGATCTCGGCGCTGCCATGGCCTTCGACCACGCTGTAGACCGTGCCGTCGGTCGCGCGGTGCGTCTTGCCCGCGAAGCCCTTGGGCAGCAGCTGCAGGTTGGTCGAGATGGTCGGCATCGGCGAGCCGCCGGTCAGCGGATTGATGTAGCGCAGCTTGTGGCCCAGCCAGGCATCGGGCGCTTCCTGCTTCTGCAGTTGCGCCAGCGCCTCGCGGCTGCGTGCATAGGGGTAGTTGAAGATCGGCGAGGTCTGCGACGCATGGTCGTGCCGCACCGGCACCATGTTGTGGCCGAAGCGCGCGAGGCTGTGGCCCTCGGGCCGCGCCACGTGCTGCACCTTGGCGTCGTCGTTCTCGGCGAAGCCGGCGTCGAAGAAGCGCAGCATCGGGATGTCGAGGCCGTCGAGCCAGACCACCGGCTCCACCACGCCTGCTATGCCCTCGTTGCCATGGTCGTGCCAGGCCCACGAGGGCGTGATGATGAAGTCGCCCGGGTACATGGTGGTGCGCTCGCCGCCCACCGTGGTGTAGGCCCCCTGGCCGTCGACGATGAAGCGCAGCGCCGACTGCACGTGGCGGTGCGAGGGCGCCACCTCGCCCGGCATGATCAGCTGCAGCCCGGCATAGATCGACTGCGTGATCGAGGAGTTGCCGGGCAGCGCCGGGTTCTCGAGCACCAGCACGCGGCGCACGGCCTCCTCGGCCGTGATGAGGTCGGCCGACTCCATCAGCAGCGGCCGGATCTCGTCGTAGCGCCACAGCGCGGGCACGCAGGGCGTCTGCGGCTCGCGCGGCACCAGCGCATGCAGCGATTCCCACAGCGGCGTGAGGTGCAGCGGGCGGATGCGGTCGTAGTAGTCGCGGCGCTCATCCGCATTGGAGGGCGCGGCGCGGGCGGTGGAGGGGTTCATGGCGTGTCTCTCGCGGTGCATGGCGCGGCGGCGACTTCGGGCGCCGGCCTGGTTAGAACTTCCGAATCAACGGGATCATCCGCCCGCACTACTATTGGCGCAATGGGGGACCGGCGATAGCTCCGATCCTGTTTTTCGATAATGGTGGCCCGCGGGCCGCAGACCGCGAGGGCCGCGCCCATGGCACAACTCGATCTGGAATGGCTGCTGGTGTTCGACGAGGTCTACAAGACCGCCAACGTCTCGAGCGCCGCCGAGCGGCTCGGCATCTCGCAGTCGGCCGCGAGCACGGCGCTCGCCCGGCTGCGCACCCACTTCGGCGACAAGCTGTTCGTGCGCACCTCGCGCGGCATGGAGCCCACGCCCTATGCGCGCCAGACCCAGCCGCTGGTGCTCGACATCCTCGACCGGCTCAACCGTGCCAAGGGCGGGCGCGCGGTGTTCGACCCCGCCACGGCCGAGCGCAGCTTTCGCATCTGCATGACCGACATCAGCGAGGTGGTGCTGCTGCCGGGCCTGCTCGACCACCTGCGGCACGTGGCGCCGGGCGTGCGCATCGAGACCGAGATCATCTCGACCGAGAGCGGCCGCCGGCTCGAGGACGGCGCGGTCGACCTCGCGGTGGGCTTCATGCCGCAGCTCGAGGCCGGCTTCTACCAGCAGACGCTGTTCATGCAGAACTTCGTCTGCCTGGCGGCGCGCAACCATCCGCGCGTGGGCGCCCGGCTGACGCGCAAGCGTTTCGAGGCCGAGGCGCACGCGGTGGTGGCCTCCTCGGGTACCGGCCATGCGATCGTCGACAAGACCATCGCGCGGCTCGGGCTGCGGCGCAACGTCGTGACGCGGCTGTCGAGCTTCCTGAGCGTGGCGCGGATCGTGGCCCACACCGAGCTGCTGGTGGTGGTGCCGCGCATCCTCGGCCAGGTGCTGGCCACGCAGGAGCCGGTGCAGCTGCTCGAGCCGCCGTTCGAACTGCCCTCGTACGCGGTCAAGCAGCACTGGCACGAGCGCTTCCATGCCGACGCCGGCAATGCCTGGCTGCGGCGCACGCTGGCGCAGCTGTTCAACGAGGGCGAGGCGGCGGGCCCGGCCTGAGCCGGTGGCATGGAGCTTGCGGCCCGGCGGGCATGCCTGGACGACGGGCGGCGGCCGAACCGTCATGCGCGCCCTCGCATAATCGCCTCCCCCACGGCCCCTTCCCGAAAGCACAAAGGCACAGCATGTCTTCCATCACCCTGCGATTCCTCGCCGAGCCCAACACCGTCAACTTCGGCGGCAAGGTCCACGGCGGCACGGTCATGAAGTGGATCGACGAGGCCGGCTACGCCTGCGCCACGAGCTGGGCCAAGCGCTACTGCGTCACCGCCTTCATCGGCAGCATCCGCTTCCACCGCCCGATCATGATCGGCGACCTGGTCGAGGTCGAGGCGCGCATGGCCTACACCGGCAAGACCAGCATGAACATCTCGGTCGAGGTGCGCAGCGGCGACATGAAGGGCGGCGCGATGGAGAAGACCACCGAGTGCCTGATCGTCTTCGTCTCGGTCGACTCGCACGGCCGGCCGCTGCCGGTCGAGGCCTACGTGCCGGGCACGCCGGGCGAGATGGCGCTGGCCGAGCGCGCGCGGGCGCACCTCGACGCGAGCCGCGCGGCCTCGGGCAACCCCTGAGCGGCCCGCCAAAGACCCGAATAGGCAAAAGGCTCTAACCGCGCGCGGCCGGCGCGGCTAGAGTTCGGCGGTTTCCGGCAGACCGCCCCTCCCCGCTTCCCCCTTCATTCGGACCGCACATGGCCACCCAGGACGACGACCGCTTCGACAAGACCTCCGACCGCATCAAGGATTCCGCGCAGCAGATCTGGCTGGCCGGCCTCGGCGCCTTCGCCAAGATGCAACAGGAGGGCAGCAAGGCCTTCGAGTCGCTGGTCAAGGACGGCGCCGGCATGCAGAAGCGCACCCAGCAGGCGGCCGAGGAAACCCTGTCGCAGGCCCAGGCCCGCATGGCCGGCTTCGCGAACGAGTTCGGCACCAAGGCCGCGGGCCAGTGGGGCAAGCTCGAGAACATCTTCGAGGAACGCGTGGCGCGCGCGCTCGACAAGCTCGGCATGCCGCCGCCGGCCGAGGTGGCCGCGCTCCAGGCACGCGTGACGGCGCTCGAGGCCGAACTGGCGACCCTGCGCGGCACTGCCGGGGCCGCGAAACCCGCCGCCAGTCCGGCACGCGGTGCCCGCGCCGCGCGCCACGCCAAGTCGGTCGAGACACCGGCACGCAAGGCCACGGTGCGGCGCAACAAATCGAGCGGCACCGAATAAAGCGGCTTTCCGGCCTCGAAGCGGCCGATTCCGGCGCCGAATGCGCGATGAGGCGCTGCACGGCGCATCGCGCATGCGGCACTGCACAAACGCAGTGCCCCGCAAATCAATGTCCCCCTGCGCGCTTCGCGCGGCGTTCCTGCGCTAGAGTGTTTCCAAGAGACAACCCGGGAGCACCGACATGGCCAGGAAAGCGCCACGCCGCACTGCACAACGCATTCTCGAAGCCGCGCTGGACCTGTTCAACCGCTTCGGGGAGCCGAACGTCTCCACCACGCTCGTGGCCGGCGAGCTCAACATCAGTCCCGGCAACCTCTACTACCACTACCCGGCCAAGGAAGAGCTGATCAACAAGCTCTACGAAGGCTACGAGACCGAGCTCGGCGAACTGCTCCATGCGAGCGAGGGCATCCACGACGTGGAGGACGCCTGGTTCTTCATGCACAGCCTGTTCGAGCTGATCTGGCGCCACCGCTTCCTCTACCGCGACCTCAACGACCTGCTGAGCAAGAACCGGCACCTCGAGACCCAGTTCCAGCTCGTGCTCAAGCACAAGGTGCGCGCGATGCGCCAGCTGATCGCGGGCCTGGGCCGCGCCGGCCACCTCGAGATCGACGCGCAGGAGGTCGACACGCTGGCGCAGAGCATGGTGGTGGTGCTGACCTACTGGCTCAGCTACGAGTACGTGCGCAACCCGCGCCAGGCGCTCGAGCCGGCCCATGCGCAGGCCGCGCTGCTGCGCGGCGCCCGCCACACCCTGCACCAGCTCGCGCCCTATCTCGGCGCAGAGCAACGGCGCCATTTGCTGACACTGGGCCAGGCCTACGGCGGCGAAGCTGCCGCCAGCAGCCCTCCCGCCTCGTCCCCTGCCGATATGGCCGCCTGAACCATGTCCCCCCACGATTTCAAACCGCTCCCGCTGATGTCGACCGCGACGGCCGGCGGTACGCCCGGCACCGCCGGTTCCAGCCCCTGGGCGCCGCTGCCCTACGCCGACGTGCCGCGCTTCGATGCGCGCAGCCTGATCGCGCACTGGGCGCGCTTGCATGCCGGCCATGAGATGCCGGCGCCCGAGCACAACGAGGCCCTGGCCGAGGGCTGGGCGCTCTATCACAGCGGCGAGTTCGAACGCGCCGCGGCCATTGGCCTGCTGCACGGCGCCGAGGGCCTCGCGCTGGCCAACCAGGCGACCGCGATCTATGCCAACTACCTCGAGCCGCGCGAGGCCGTGCGGCTCGCGATGTTCCGCCAGGTGGTGGAGCGTGCCGGCGCGCAGGTCGCGGCCGAGCCCGACGATTGCCAGGCGCTGTACTGGCAGGCCTATGCGATGGGCCGCTACAGCCAGGGCATCAGCGTGGCGCGCGCGCTCGCGCAGGGCCTGGGCACGCGGCTCAAGGAGGCGCTCGAACGCGTGATCGCGCTCAAGCCGCGCCATGCCGATGCCCATGTCGCGCTCGCCGCCTTCCATGCCGAGGTGATCGACAAGGTCGGCGCGCTGGTCGGCCGCATGACCTACGGCGTGCGTGCCGAGACTGCCGTCGAGCTGTTCGAGCACGGCATCGCGCTGCATCCGCATTCGGCCAGCGCGCTGATGGAATACGCGCGTGCGCTGCTGATGCTGCATGGCGACGCGCGCATGGCCGAGGCCACGCGGCTCTACGAGAAGGCCGCGGCGCTCAAGCCGGCCGACGCGAAGGAGCGGCTGGACGTGGAGCTCGCGCGCGCCGGCCTGTCCGAATAGGCCGCGGCCACGGCGGGAGATCCAGTCGGCACGCGGCTGCGTACTGGCCGGATGACCCGCCTTCCACACACCCCTCCCGAACGCGCCCCCGCGGCGCGCCCAAGGCACCCGCTCGGCTGGCTGGCCCTGTGCGCGCGCGCCGCGCTCACGGCCTGCGCGACGCCGGCACCGACGATCGCGCCGCTGCCGGCGGTCGACATCGCGCGCTTCATGGGCGACTGGTACGTGATCGCGAACATCCCGACCTTTCCGGAGAGGAACGCGTTCAACGCCGTCGAGTCCTACGCGCAGCGGCCCGATGGCCGCATCCAGACCGACTTCCGCTACCGCGACGGCAGCTTCGACGCGCCAGTCGAGACCCTGCATCCGGTGGCCACGGTGCGGCCCGGCACCGGCAACGCGGTCTGGGGCATGCAGTTCATCTGGCCGATCCAGGCCGAGTACGTGATCGCCGACGTGTCGCCCGACTACACGAGCACCATCGTCGCGCGCAGCCAGCGCGACTACGTCTGGCTGATGGCGCGCACGCCCGAGCTGTCGCCCGAGGCCTACGCCCAGGCGCTGCGCAAGATCGAGGCCCTGGGCTACGACCTCGCGAAGCTGCGCCGGGTGCCGCAGCGCTGGCCGGAGCGCTGACCCGGCCGTCCGCGCGCCGGGGTTCGCGGGGCCTGGGCACAATCGCGGGCATGCACAGTCCGCTCGTCTCCGGGATCGCCTACAGCGTGCGCAGCTACGCGGGCGAATACGCCGGCCACGACCATGCGCACGCGCAGATCATGTTCGCGCTCGACGGCCGCATGGAGCTGGAGATCGGCGGCCGCGCCGCCTTCACCGACACCTCCTGCGGAATGATCATTCCGGCCGGCGTGGCCCACACCTTCATGTCGCCGCGCGGCGTGCGCATGGTGGTCATCGACACGCCCGCCGCCGCGGGCGTCGACCGCATCCGGCGCTTCGCGGTCACGGCGGCCTGCAGGAACGACGTCGACCCGGCCCGGGCCGCGCAGCACCTGGCGCACGTGCTCGAGGCGCCCTCCATCCTCGCGCGCCGCAGCATCGACCTGGCACGGCTCGACACCGCCCTCGGCGGCGCGCTGCACGAGCCCTGGAACACCGCGCGCATGGCCGCCCTGTTCTTCCTGAGCCCGCAGCGCTTCCATGCGCGGCTGCTCGAACTGACGGGGCTGTCGCCGCAGGCCTACCTGCGCGCGCGCCGGCTCGACGCCGCCCAGCGCCTGCTGCGCGGCGGCCTGCCGCTCGAAGCGACGGCCCTGCGCACGGGCTACCGCTCGGCCAGCGCCCTCGGCTTCGCGTTGCGACGCGACCGCCAGTCGGGCGCCCGGCACGCGCGCGCGGGCTGACGAGGTCGAGAGTCTCTCGACAGTTGCCGCGGCCGCGGCGCTGGAGGATGCGCGCATGACAAAGCACGCTTCCCTCACCGGCGCCGGCATGGTGCTTGCCGCCGCCGCGCTCTGGGGCACGACCGGCACCGCCCAGAGCTTCGCGCCCCTGGACACGTCCCCCTTCTGGATCGGCACGCTGCGCATGGCGATCGCCACGCTGTTCTTCGCGGCCTTCATCGGCTGGCGACGGCAGCGCGGCGAGCCCATCGCGCTGTCGATGGCGCCGGCCACGTGGCGCTGGGTGCTGTTCGCGGGCCTGTGCATGGCCGGCTACAACCTGAGCTTCTTCGCGGGTGTCAGGGCCACGGGCGTGGCCATCGGCACCGCGATCGCCGTGGGCAGCGGGCCGGCCTGGGCCGGATTGCTGCAGGCGCTCGTGTCTCGCACACCGCCCGCGCCGGCCTGGTGGGCGGGCACCCTGCTCGCGATCGGCGGTGGCGGCCTGATGGTGATGTCGGGATCGGGCGAAGGCTCGCGCGTCGACCTCGCCGGCCTGGCGCTGTGCCTGGGCTCGGGGCTCTGCTACGCCATCTACACGCTGGTCAGCCAGCGCCTGGTGCGCCGGTCGCCGCCGGCGACGGTCACGCTGTGGCTCTTCGCGACGGCCTCCGTGGCGGCCATGCCGGCCGCGCTGCTGATCTCCGGCCCCTTCTCGACCACGCCCGCGGGCTGGGTCCTCGTGGCCTACCTGGGCCTCGTGTCGACCGGCATCGCCTACCTGCTGTTCAGCCATGCGCTGCGGCACATCTCCGGCGCCTCGGGCGTCACGCTGGCACTGGCCGAGCCCGTCACGGCCTTCGGGCTCGCCCTGGTCGTCCTGCACGAGCGCCCGGGCCCCTGGGCCTTCGCGGGGCTCGCGATGGTGCTGGCCGGCCTGCTGATCGTGGTGTGGACCGAAGCGCGCCGGGCCCGGTGACACCGCCCCGCGCCCGCTCCTGCCCATGGCCCGACGGACGCAAAAAACAGCGCGCCCGCAGGCGCGCCCTCCCCGGTCAAGGCCGCCCGCTCAGGGCAGCTGGGTCCAGTTCTGGTTGTTGCCCCCGTTGCAGGTCCAGGTGATCAGCGCCGTGTCCTGCGTGGTGGATCCGTTCGGGACGTCGAGGCAGGATCCGGAGGCGCGGTTGCGCAGGGTCGAGCCGACCACCGTCCACTGCGTCGCATTGCCGGCCGTGCAGGCCAGTTGCACCACGGCGGCATTGGTGGTCGCGTTGCCGCTCTGCGCCAGGCACAGGCCGCTGTGCTGCGCCACGAACTGCACGTAGCCGCCGCTGCTGGTCACGGTGAACTTCTCGTTGGCGTCGTTGCCGCAGGGCCACTGCACCGCGGTGGCGCCGCTGGCGGTCGACACGCCCTTGATGTTCACGCACAGGTTGCTGGCGTCGGAGCGGATGCGCGCGACCAGCGGCGGCGCGGTGTCGAGCGAGCGCACGTACTCGCGCAGCGCCACCACGTCGGCCGGCGGCAGGCCGTTGGCGTTGCCGTGGCCGCTGTCGAGCACCGCCTGCAGCGAGGCAGCCTGGCCGTTGTGGAAGAACGAGGTCACGCTCCAGGTGCCCGACAGCGTCGGCGTGTCGAAGCCCACGCCCGCCAGCGGCTGGTTGCCGCCCTTGCCCGACGAGAGCTGGATCGTGCCCACGTCGTGCCGCTGGCCGTCGCGGAAGGTGCCGCCGGTGTGGCAGGTCGCGCACTGCGCGGTGTTGAACACCGTCTGACCGCGCGCGGCCTCCACGCTGAGGTTGCCGTCGGCCGTGCGCGCCGGGCTGCGCATGAACTTGTCGAGCGACGACAGGTAGGCCGCGAGATCGTCGAGCTGCGCGTTGCGTCCGGCCTTGGGCGTGCCCAGCGGATTGGAGGTGGCCGCGTAGTCGGCATTGCTCAGGAAGCCGGTGCCGCCGAACTCGTTGCGGATGTCGTTCTCGAAGTCCTGCACCTCGTCGAAGTTGGCGCTCCAGTGCAGCCGGCCGTGGCTCGTGCCGCGCCGCCCCTGCAGGCTGATGGTGCGGCGCAGGCCCTCGCCGCGCTGGGTGAAGTCCCACACCATGCCGTCGTCGCCGCCATCGGCATGGCAGCTCGCGCACGAGATGTAGTTGTCCTTGCTCATGCGCCGGTCGGCGGCGTTGTAGAACACCTGCTTGCCGCGCAGCGCGGCCGCGGCCAGCGGCTCGGTCGCCACGGTCTGCACGTTGCGCACGAAGACCGCCGCGTTGCTCTCCGAGGCCAGCACCGCCGCCACGTCGTGCACCGACACCGAGCGCGCGAGGAAGTTGTTGACGAACAGGCGCTTGCGCGCGGCGTCGAGGAACAGGCCGTGCGGCGCGCTGCTGGTGTCGATCTCGCCGCGCACCGAGCGCGTGTAGGGATCGACGATCGCCACCCGGTTGCCTTCCATCTGCGCCACGAAGATGTAGTCGCCCGCGGGCGAGAACAGCGCGGCGCGCGCCGGCGCGCGGTCGTCGAAGTCGATCTGCTCGCCGGCCACGTGGGCCGCCGACTGCAGATCGACCTGCGACAGGATCGAGCGCACGGTCTGGTCGTGCACCAGGTCGCGGCCGTCGCGGAAGCGGCCGCGCACGATGTTGTCCTTCTTCGAGGGCAGGATGGCGCGCTTGCCGTCGGGCGAGATCACGACCTGGCTCAGGTAGTTGGCCACGCCGCGCGCGCCGGCCTCGGTGTCGACGGTGGTGGTGTCCACCGGCAGCGCGATGGTCGACAGCGCGCTCATCGAGGCCAGGTTGACCTTGTAGAGCTCGCCGCCGGTCATCTTCGACTTGAAGCGCGTGACGTAGGCGATCTGCGCGTCGCCCGTGACCGCGATGCCGCGCACCGTGCCGTCGAGCGGCAGGGTGGCCGTGACCGCGCCGGTGGACGGATTGAAGCTCACGAGGCGCGACTTGCTCTCCAGCGTCAGCAGGCCCTTGGTGCCGTCGGGCGTGAAGACCACGCCGTAGGGGCCGCTCCCGTAATCGAAGGGCACGGTGACCGAGACGCTGCCGTCGGCGGCGTTGAGCGCCACCAGCTTGTCCTCGCCCTGCACCGCGACCCAGACCCGGCCGTCGGGGCCGAGCGCCAGCGTCTTGGCCTCGCTGCCCACCGACACCTCCCACAGCTTGGCCAGGCTCTGGGCGTCGATCGCCGCCACCGTGCCACTGTCGGGATTGACCGCATAGACCCGGTTCGCGTCGCCCGCGATGTTGCCGGTGTGCCGCGGCGCGCTCGCGGTGACGGGCGCGATGATGATCACGTTGTAGGTGTAGTAGGTCTCGCGGCCCGCGCTGTCCTTCACCGTCAGGGTCACCGTGTAGTGGCCGGGCGTGGTGTAGGTGTAGCTGTAGCCGGCCTGGCTCGAGAAGGCCGTGACGGTGCCGTTGCCGAAGTTCCAGCGGAACTGCGCGCCGCCGCTGCCGAGCGTGGACGGGTTGAAGTTCAGCGTGCCGTTGACCACCTTGGGCCCGCTGCCGATGCCGGGGTCGCCGATGACCGCCTGGCCGCGCAGGGTCGCGACCTCGGCGTCGCCGAGCACGCGGTTGAACACCCGCACGTCGGCCAGCGTGCCCTTGAAGAAGTCGGCATTGCCCTGGATCTGGCCCAGCCACTGGAACTTGTTCGCGAGGCCCTTCACGCCGGTGAGGCCGCTCGAGCTGGTCTTGGCACCGTCGATGTACATGGTCTGCGCGCCCGAGCCCGCGTCGCGCGTGAGCACCACGTGGTGCCAGTTGCCGTCGTTGACCGGCGAGGTCGAGCGCGTGCCCGGGTTGTTGGTGGCCGCGTTGGCCACCGACAGGTTGAGCCGGCCGGTGTTGTCGAGCCAGCCCCAGAACACGTCGTCGGCGCCGCCCGACTGGTCGCGCCCGAAGATGCCGGGCGCGGTCCAGGCGTTGGCGCTGCCGTTCTGCGTGGTCTTCATGTAGAAGCTCAGCGAAGCGGTGCCGCCCAGCACGGTGGCCACGCTGTCGTTCTTGAGCTGCACGCCGCCGGCGCGGTTCGCGAAGTTCAGGCCGATGCTCTCGAAGGCGTCGCCACTGGCGGGCGTGCCGTCGTTGTTCGAGATCGGGTCGCTGAGCTTGCCGTTGAGCGCCCAGTGGTAGCTCAGGCCCACCTCGGCCGCGTTGCCGGTGTTGAAGGTGGACTTGAAGTCGGCGCCGATGGCGTTGCCCGCATAGTCCTTCACGCCGTTGGCCGGCAGGAACACCTCGTAGCTGGTGCCCGGCTGCAGCGGCTGCGTGGGATGGAAGTTGACGATGCCGAGCTGCACGCTGTAGGTGCCCGCCAGCGTGTTGCCGCCCACGGGCCGCACGATGAAGGTGTTGGCGTTGACGCTCTCGGGCCGGATGTTGTCGGTCATGCCCAGGCCGATGCGCGAGGTCAGCGCCTGCTGCTTCGCGCCGTTGGCGGGGGAGACCTGCTTGACCTCGGGCCGGGTGGTGTCGGGGTCGACCTGGTGCACGACGAATCCGCTGCCCGAGCCGTGGTCGTTGCCCACGAACACGAGGTTGCCGAACATCGCGACCTGGCCGTTGTCCGAATGCGAGAAGTTCGGATCGTCCTCGCGCAGGATGCTGCCGCGGCCCACCTCCACGTGATTGAGCGGATTGCTCACGTCGACCTTGTGGATGCGCGTCTGCGCGCCCTGGATCACGTAGTGGTCCTGCGTGGCGCAGTACAGCTGCTCGTCGATGACCAGGCGGTTGTCCTCGGCCACGAATTTCGAGCGGTCGCTCAGGTCGTAGCTGTACATCTTCGCGCCGCTGTTGCGGGTGGAGACATGCAGGTTCCGGCCGTCGAAGCAGGTCGCATAGTAGAACGGCGTGGTGCCCACGATGGAGTCGAGCACCTTGGGATTGAGCGGATCGGAGATGTCGAGGCTCGCGAAGCCGCCGTTGCTCTCCATCGCGGTCAGCACCATGTGGTTGCCCATCGTGAAGATCGGGCCGATGCGAAAGCCGCCGAGCTCGCCGGTGGACACCGGGTTGGACTTGCCGGCGCCGCGGTTGGCCAGCACGGCGTTCGCGGGGTCGGCGGCATCGACGATGAACATGCCCCGGCCCGCCGAAGCCACGTACAGGTAGGGCGCCTGCCACCAGAGCTGCCAGGCGACGTTCTCGTAATCGCCGGCGTTGACGCCGGGCAGCGCCAGCTTCTTCACCTGCTTGATGTCGTTGACGTCGGTGAAGTCCCAGAACTCCACGCCGTTGATGCTGGGCAGCACCACGTAGGTCTTGTCGCCGATCCGCGCGGTGCCGAAGGAGTGCGTCTCGCGGAACTCGCTGGTGCGCCCCTCGGGCTCGTAGATCTTCTTGACCAGCCGGAGCTGGCGCGGGTTCGACACGTCGTACAGCAGGAAGCCGCCCGGGCCGAGGCCGCTATCGGGGGCGAAGGACGTGAGGAAATAGCCGTTGACCATGATGCCGGCGTTCATGCCGTAGTCCTTGCGGCCCGGGTAGGTGGCGGGCACCTCGCGCGACTCGTTGGCGCTGCTGTGCGCGGGGTCGAGCGGATGCGCCGGGCTGGTGATCACCGACACCGGCTTGAACAGTTCCTCCGAGGTGTAGGTGAGGTTGCCCAGCCCCGGCCCCTGCAGCGGGAGGGGATCGGCGACGGCCTCGGATACCGCGGTCGCCATGTTGCCGAGGGTCGTCATCGGACTGACCCCGGTGATCGCCGCGTGCGTCAACAGGGTGACGAACGGCACCATCAATGCCATCAGGTAATACCGGATCTTCATCGTTTGCCTCCAAGTGTTGTTGGAAGTTCGCAGGGGAATCTGCGGGCTCGTTCTTCTCTGGCTCGAATCACGACATGCGCGCGCAGCGCGCACCCCGGCGGGCGACGGGCGTCGCCTGCCGTGACAAAAAAACCTGTTCGCCGGAAGCCGCGCCGAACCCGGGCTATCGGCTTCGCGCCGCGCCGCCCGATTCGTAGAGGGCCCAGGCCGCTTCCGCGCTGGCGCCCTCGTGGATCATCGCCATCAGCGCGCTCACCACCGCGGACGGATTGGCGTGCTGGTAGACGTTGCGGCCGTAGACCATGCCCACCGCGCCCTGGTCGAGCAGCACGCGCGAGCGCGCGAACACCTGCTGCAGGTCCTCGCGGCCGCCGCCGCGCACCAGCACCGGGCAGCGCGCGGCCTGCACCACGCGATGGAAGTCCTTCGGGTCGCTGGTCGGGTCGGCCTTGACGATGTCGGCGCCCATCTCGCGCGCGAGCCGCACCAGGGTCACGATCTTCTCGGCGTCGCCGTCGACCATGTAGCCGCCGCGGCCCGCGCCGTGCGCCTGCATCACCAGCGGCTCGATCATCAGCGGCATGCCGTAGCGGTCGCAGTCGGCGCGCACGCGCGCGATGTTCTGCACGCACTGGCGGAACAGCTCGGGCTCGTCGGGCAGCATGAACAGGTTGACGACCACGCAGGCCGCGTCCATCTGCACCGCGGGCAGCACGGGGTCGTGCTCGTTCTGCAGCACGGCCCACATCGAGCGGTGGCGCGTGGCATTGTAGGGATTGCCCATGTCCAGCCGCATCACGAGCGCCGGCCGCTCACGGCCCGGGCGCAGCTGCAGCAGGTCGGCTTGGCCGTAGTTGAGCTGGATCGCATCGGGCGCCGCGGCCACCAGGCGGTCGATGACGCCCGGCATGTCCTCGAGCCCGTCGAGGAAGCTGGGCTCGTTGCACACGCCGTGATCGAGCGCGATGTCCAGGCCGCGGCCGGCCTTCAGCAGGCGGGCGATGCGGACCTCTTTGCCTTTCGACATACGAAAGAACTCCTTGAAGGTGGAAGATGGTTCGAGGGGGCGGGACGCGTCTCAGCCGAGCGCGCCCAGGTGCCGCTTCGCGGCGGTATCGATCTGCAGCAGCGCATCGGCGCCGAGCGCGACCGAGCCGGCCGCGGCGTTCTGGATCGCCTGCTGCCGGTTGCGCGCGCCGCACAGCGACAGCGAAACGGCGCCGTGCTCCAGCGTCCAGGCGATCATCATTTCGGAGAACGAGCAGCCCAGCGCGGCGCGCAGCGGTTCGAGGTCGGCGAAGAAGGCCGCGAGCCGCGCGCGGTTGTCGGCGCTGAAGCGCGGATTGCTCGCGCGCTGGTCGTCGCCCGTGAAGGCGCGCGCGGGATCGATCGGCCCCGCGAGCAGGCCCAGCGCGAGCGAGGAATAACCCATCACCGCCACGCCATGCTCCTTGCACAGCGGCACCAGCGTGGCCTCGATCTCGCGGTCGATCAGGCTGTAGCGCTCCTGCGCCGCATCGACCGGCCCATGGCGCAGGTACTCGGCGAGCGTGGCGGCATCGACGTTGCTCACGCCGATCGCGCGGATCTTGCCCTGCTTCTTCAGGTCGAGCAGCGCGCCCATGGTCTCGGCCACCGGCGTGGTGGCGTCCTGCCAGTGCGTGATGTAGAGGTCGATGTAGTCGGTCTGCAGGTTCGCGAGACTCTGCTCCACTTCGTACGCGATCGCATCGCGGCCGAGGTAGCGGTAGACCGGGTGGCCGTCCTCCTCGAAGAAGTGCGTGCCCTTCTGCGTATGCCACACCAGCCCGCACTTGGTGGCGATCACGGCCTCGTGGCGCCGGCCCTTGAGGGCGGTGCCCACCAGCCGTTCGGAGCGGCCCAGGCCGTAGGCCGGCGCGGTATCGATCAGCGTCACGCCCGCGTCGAGCGAGGCCTGGATCGCCAGCGTCGCGCCCGCGTTGTCGCCGCCGCCCCACATCCATCCGCCCATGGCCCAGGTTCCCAGGCCGATCGCCGAGCAGCGTATGCCCGACGGTCCCAGCGTCGTCGTCTTCATCTCTTGGTCTTCCTCACGTTGAGCAGGTGGTCGATGGTCACGGCCACGAGCAGGATCAGTCCCTTGATCACGTCCTGCCAGTAGGGCGAGACGTCGAGCAGGATCAGCGAGCTCGTCACCACCGACAGCAGCGCCAGGCCGAGCACCGCGCCGAGCACGGTGCCCGAGCCGCCCTTGAGGCTGGCGCCGCCGATCACGGCGGCGGCGATCACGTTGAGTTCCATGCCCATGCCGAAGGTGGGCGTGGCGGCGCCGAAGCGCGCGGTGTAGATCACGCCGGCCAGGCCAGCCGAGGCCGAGCACAGCACCGTGACCCAGAACTTCACGCGGCCCACGCGGATGCCCGAATAGAGCGCGGCCTTCTCGTTGCTGCCGACGTAGAACACCTTGCGCAGCAGCGTGGCGCGGCGCAGCACGAAGTCGCTGATGGCGACGATCGCGACGAAGATCAGGATCACGGCCGGGATGCCGAACAGCGTGCCCTGGCCGATGAACTTGAACTCGGCCGGCAGCGAGAACAGCGACTGCGGCGTGCCCTGCGTGAAGGCCAGGCACAGGCCGCGCACGATCACCATGAAGGCCAGCGAGGCGATGAAGTGGTTCAGCCCGATGCGCGTGACGCAGCCGCCGATCATGGCGCCGATCATCGCGCTGGCGCCGATCGCCATCGCGCTCGCGAGCCAGGGGTCGACGCCCATGAGGAACAGCTTGCCGGTGATCACCATCGCGAGGCACACCACCGAGCCCACCGAGAGGTCGATGCCGCCCACGATCAGCAGGATGGTCATGCCGACCACCACGATGCCCTCGATCGAGAACGACAGCAGCATCGCGCGGATGTTCTCCCAGGTGAGGAAGTACGGCGACGCGAAGCTCATGCCCACGCACAGCACCGCGATGATCAGCAGCAGGCCGGCCTCGCGCATGCTGCCGAGTCGGAAGGGAAGGTTCACGGCGTCTCCTTTGGCCCCCGCCGCCGTGCCGGTGCCGGCGGTGCTCGCGGGGTTGGTGCCGTCTATTCTGAATTGGTAGCTCACTGCATCTCCTGTTCGCCCAGTCCCGAGGCCAGCCGCAGCAGGCCCTCTTCCGTCATCTCGGCCGTGCCGAGCTCGCCGGCCAGCCGGCCTTCGCGGATCACCAGCGCGCGGTCGCACAGGCCGATGATTTCCGGCAGTTCCGACGAGATCACGATCACCCCCACGCCCTGGTTCGCGAGCGCGCGCAGGATGTGGTGGATCTCGGATTTCGCGCCCACGTCGACGCCGCGCGTGGGCTCGTCCATCAGCAGCACCGACGGCTTCGTGGCCAGCAGCTTGGCGATCGCCACCTTCTGCTGGTTGCCGCCCGACAGGCTCGCGACCTCGATCGCCACGCCGTCGGACTTGAGGTTGAGCTGCGCGCCGAGGTCCTGCGCCAGCTTGCGCTCGGCCGCGCGCTCCATCAGGCCGAAGCGCGAGCTCACGCGCCGCAGCGCCATCGCGCAGACGTTCTGCGCGATCGGCAGGTCGAGGAACACGCCCGCGGCCTTGCGGTCCTCGCTGAGGTAGGCGATGCCGTGGCGCAGCGCGTCGGCGTACTTGCGGATCGCGAGCGTCTTGCCGCCGAGCCGCACGCTGCCGCGCCGCGCGGGCCGCAGCCCGCACACCGTTTCGGCGAGTTCGCTGCGCCCGGCGCCCATGAGGCCCGCGATGCCGAGGATCTCGCCGCGCTTGAGCGCGAAGGAGATGCCCTGCACGCGCTCGCCGTCTGCGATGTCGTCGACCTGCAGCAGCGTCTCGGGCGCCTCGGGCAGCGTGGCACGCGGCGGGTAGTAGTTGCCGAGGTCGCGGCCCACCATGCGGCGCACCAGCTCGTCGGGCGTGGTGCCCGCGAGCGGGCCGCAGTGCACGTTGCGCCCGTCGCGCAGCACGGTGGCGCGGTCGCAGTTGGCGAAGATCTCGGCCATGCGGTGGCTGATGTAGATAATGCCGATGCCCTGCGCCTTGAGGTCGTGCAGCACGCGGAACAACGCGGCCGACTCGAGCTCGGTGAGCGCGGCCGTGGGCTCGTCGAGGATCAGCACCTTGCAGTCGAGCGTGAGCGCCTTGGCGATCTCCACCAGCTGCTGGCTCGAGATGCCGAGCTCGTCCACGCGCGCGGCCGGGTCGATGTCCTGGCCGAGCCGGCGCAGCACCTTGGCGGCGCGCGCGTTGAGACCGCCGTAGTCCATGAAGGCGCGGCCGCCCGCGTTGATCTCGGGCATGAAGATGTTCTCGGCGACGGTGGCGTCGCCGCACAGCGCGATCTCCTGGTGCACCAGGCCGATGCCCAGCCGCATGGCATGGGCCGGGCCGTCGATGCGCATCTCGCGGCCGTCGAGCGCGATCGTGCCCTCGTCGGGCTGGTGGATGCCGTCGATGATGTTCATCAGCGTCGACTTGCCGGCGCCGTTCTCGCCGCACAGGGCGTGGATCTCGCCGGCACGCAGCGAGAAGTCCACGCCCGCGAGCGCGCGCGAAGCGCCGAAGCGCTTGCTGATGCCGCGCAGCGAGAGCAGCGGCTTCGGGTCGTCGCTCACTCGCCGATTCCCTTGGTGCCGCGGCGCGCCAGGTACTTGTCCCAGTAGAAGTCGTCGGCGTTGGCCTTGCTCACCACCGACAGGCCGTTGTCGAGGAAGGGCACCGACATCGGGTTGGTGCCGTTGCGCTTGGCGTCGTTCATCGGGTCGATGAGCTGCGGGTTCTTGGCCAGGAACAGCATCATCATCCCCATGTAGCCCTGCATGCCCTGGTTGGGATTGATGGCGCCGAACACGTCGCCGGCCTTGATCATGTCGAGGATCTTGGCGTTGACGTCGCAGCACATCACGCGGATGTTCTTCTTCGACTCGATCTTGGCCTGCGCCGCGCCGAGCGCCGAGTTGGCCTCGGGCATGAACAGCGCGCCCAGGTTCGGGTTGGCCTGCGCCAGGCTCAGCACGGCCTGGTAGGCCTTGCTCGGGTCCTGGTTGCTGGCCGCGCGGCCCGCGAGCTTCATGCCCGGGTGCTTGGTCTTCATGCGGTTGACGAAGGCGGCGATGCGGCGGTCGTGGTTGTCCTGGCCCGGGTTCTCGAGCACCGCGTACTCGCCCTTGCCGCCGAGCGCGGCGGCGATCGCGTCGGCCGCCTGCGTGCCCTCGCGGTCGTTGTCGGAGGTGATGAACGAGGCGCGCTTGGAGTTCGGCGAGTCGGCCGCGAAGGTCACGACCGGGATGCCCGCCGCCACCGCGCGGTTGATCGGCTCGATGAACGGGTCGGGGTTCATCGGGTGCAGCAGGATGCCCGCGGGCTTGCGCGCCAGCTCTTGCTCGAAGGACGCGAGCTGCTTGTTCACGTCGTACTCGGGCGTGCCGGTGTAGCGGGTGCGCACGCCCAGCGTGCGGCCCAGCTGTTTCATCATTTCGTAGACCGGAAACCAGTACTCGACGCCCGAGACCATCACGTTCATCACGTAGACGTCGTTCGGGTTGCCGCGCAGGCCGGTGGCGGCCGGTGCGGCGGGCTGCTGGGCGAAGGCGCTGGAGCCGGCCAGGCCCAGGCCGGTGGTGGCTGCGGCGGCCGCCGCGGACTTCAGGAAATCTCTTCTCACTTCTGTCTCCTCGTGTTGCTCAGACCTGGCAGATGGGCCGCCTTGGAGGGTGGCTTTGGATCTCTAGTCGTCATGCATGTTGTCATGACAGGTCAGAATGTATGCGGCTCGTTTTTGCTGGAATACTAGGGGAAACGCTACTGCGATCTGAACCAAATTGCCCGAAGCTGTTATGACATGACAACGAACATCTACCTGGGTATAGACATGGGGTCGAGCAGCCTGAAGGCGCTCGCGCTCGATGCCGACAGCGGGCGCACGGTGGCGCTGGCGCGCGCCGCGCTGCCGCACGACCGGCGCCCCGGCGGCGGTTGCGAGGTGGCCGAGGCGGCGATCCATGCGGCGCTGGGCCGCGTGCTCGGCGCCATCGCGGGCCAGCTCGGCCCGCTGGCCGCCGCGGTGCGCGCCATCGGCTGCACCGGCCACGGCGCCGGTCTCTATGCGCTCGACGCGGCCGGCCGGCTGATCGGCGGCAGCGCGGTCGCCTCCACCGACCAGCGCGCCACCGCGCGTGCGCTGAAGCTCGCACGGAGCCACGGCGCCGCGCTGTTCGACGACGTGGGCTGCGGGCCCTGGCCCGGACAGCCGACGCTGATCGCGGCCGAGCTGTTCGGCCACGACGCGGTGCAGCGCGGCGAACTGCAGCGGCTGCTGTTCGCCAAGGACTACCTGGGCTTCCTGCTGACCGGCGAGGCCGCGACCGACCTCAGCGACGCGAGCACCGCCGGGTTGGTCTCGCTGGCCAGCGGCCGCTGGTCGCAGCAGGCCTTCGACGCCGCGGGCCTGTCGGACCTGTCGCCGCGCACGCTAGGGCGCATCGTGCCCAGCGGCGAGGTGTACGGCCGGCTGCTGCCCGCGCAGGCTGCGGCCTGCGGCCTGCCCGCGGGCGTGCCGGTGGCCATGGGCGCGATCGACCTGCTGGCCTCGATGACCGCGATCCGCGCCGAGGCGCGCGGCCATGCGGTGGCGGTGTTCGGCACCTGGAGCGTGAACGCCGCGATCGGCCCGGCCACGCCCGCGGGCGCGCCCAAGCCGCCAGTGGCCGCGGTGGTGAACTTCGGGCCGGCCGAGCGCAGGCTCTACATGGAGAACAGCCCCTCGTCGATGGCCAACATCGCCTGGGCCGCCGAGGCGCTGGGCTTCGGCAGCGAGCAGGCCGTGATCGATGCCGCCATGGGCTCGCCGCTGGGCGCGC
Source organism: Variovorax sp. GW821-FHT10D07 (assembly GCF_059415325.1). Taxonomy (NCBI): domain Bacteria; kingdom Pseudomonadati; phylum Pseudomonadota; class Betaproteobacteria; order Burkholderiales; family Comamonadaceae; genus Variovorax; species Variovorax sp. GW821-FHT10D07. Next base: position 158,190 of record NZ_JBWKMZ010000016.1, read on the forward strand.
ACGGCGTGCGCTTCCTGCCCTTCGTCAACGGTGGCAGCGCGCCGCCGGGCGCGAGCGCGGGCTTCGTCGGCCTGCGCAGCCACCATGGCCGCGCCGACATGGCGCGCGCGGTGGTCGACGCGGTGGTGGCGCTGCATGCGCGCCACCTGGGCCGGCTCGCGGCCCACGGCCTGTTGCCCGGGGCGCTCACCATGCTCGGCGGCGGCGCGCGCGACGCACGGCTGGCGCGGCTGCTGGCCGGCTTTCTCGGCCGGCCGGTCGCGCGCTGCGGCGACGACGAGACCGGCGCGCGCGGCGCGGCGCTCTATGCCGCCATCTCGCAGGGCCTCGACCTCGACGCGCCCGACAACGCCCACCTGCTCGCGCCCTGCGAGACCCTCGCGCCCGAAGCGGGCGACATCCCGGCCTGCGCCGATTTCCTGGCCGGCTTCGATGCGCTGCTCGACAGCCTCGCACCGGCCTTCACCCTGACCACCGGCACCACCCGCATGCCGGATTCCGCACGATGAGCGCCTGGCAACTGCCCTTCACCCGTCCCGCCTCGCTCGCCGGACGCCATTTCTCCACCGTCATCGTCGGCGCCGGCATCAACGGCGTGGGCGTGTTCCGCGACCTCTCGCTGCAGCGCGTGGACTGCCTGATCGTCGACAAGGGCGACTTCGGCGCCGGCGCCAGCAGCGCGCCCTCGCGCATGATCCACGGCGGCCTGCGCTACCTCGAGAACGGCAGCTTCTCGCTGGTGGCCGAGGCCACGCGCGAACGCAACCTGCTGCTGCGCAACGCGCCGCACCTGGTGAAGCCGCTGAAGACGGTGGTGCCGCTCGCGAGCCTGTTCGGCGGCATGCTGGGCAGCGCGCTGCGCTTCCTCGGCCGGCCGGCCTCGCCGCGCACGCGCGGCCTGCTCGCGGTGGCGCTGGGGCTGCGCCTGTACGACCTGCTGGGCCGGCGCCAGCGCGTGATGCCGGGCCACCGCATCGACCGCGTGCCGCCGCGCGACCGCCAGCTGTTCCGCGCGGCGATCCGCTGGACCGCCACCTTCTTCGACGCCTGGATCAGCCATCCCGAATGGCTGATCCTCGAGCTGATCGCCGATGCCTGCCGCGACCAGCCGCGCTCCACCGCCGTCAACCACTGCCGCGTGATGGGCTGCGCCGGCAACATCCTCACCCTGCGCGACGAGATCACGGGCGAGCTGGTGCGCGTGACGGCCGACACGGTGGTCAATGCCAGCGGCGCCTGGCTCGACCGCAGCACCGCGGTGCTCGGCGGCAGCGGGCCGCGTGTGATGGGCACCAAGGGCTCGCACCTGGTGCTCGACCATCCCGCGCTGCGCGACGCGCTCGACGGCCGCATGGCCTACTTCGAGGCGATGGACGGGCGCGTGTGCATCGTCTATCCCTTCCTCGACCGCGTGCTGGTCGGCTCGACCGACATCCCGGTGGAAGACCCCGATCAGATCGCCACCGAGCCCGAGGAGGTCGACTACCTGCTCGAGGTGCTGCGCGAGGTGTTCCCGAACCTCGCCTTCGACCCGGCCGACGTGGTCTACACCTATGTCGGCGTGCGGCCGCTGGCGCGCTCCGATGCCGACAAGCCGGGCCAGATCTCGCGCGACCACTCGGTGGCCATCGACCCGCCGAACGCCACGCGCGACATCCCGATCGTCTGCCTGGTGGGCGGCAAGTGGACCACCTTCCGCGCGCTGGCCGAGGAGGCCACCGACGCGGTGCTGCGCCACCTCGGCCGCGCGCGCACCGCCTCCACCGACATGCTGCCGATCGGCGGCGGTGCCGAGTTCCCGGCCGACGCGGCCGCCACCGAGCGCCTGCTCGAGCGCCTGATGGCCACCGGCGCGAGCCGCCGCCGCGCCCAGGCGCTGTTCGCGCGCTACGGCGCCAAGGCGCTGCCGCTGGCGCAGCGGCTCGCGGCCTCGGGCGACGTGCCGCTGCGGCATGCCCCCGACCACTCGGTGGCCGAGATCGGCTACCTGTGCCTCGAGACCGGCGTGATCCACCTGTCGGACCTGGTGGTGCGCCGCACCCTGCTGGCGATCCGCGGCCAGGTCACCGACGCCGCGCTGGCCGAGATCGCCGGCATCGCCGCGGAGGCCCTGGGCTGGGACGCGCAGCGCCAGCGCGAGGAGCTCCATGCCTGCGCCACCGCGCTGCGCGAACGCCACGGCGTGCGCCTGCAGACCGCCGCCCCGTCAGCGGATTCCCCTTTGGATGCATCATTGATGGCCTCGAAGCCCGTCCTCACGTGAACAGCCCGACCTTGACCGCGCCCGCCCTCGACCGGAATTCCGAATCGCCCCTGTGGGCCCAGTTTCGCGACGCCGTCCGCCTGCAGATCCTGCAGGGCGAACTGCCGATCGGCGCCAAGCTGCCGTCCGAGGCCGAACTCGGCGACCAGTACGGCATCTCGCGCATCGTGGTGCGCGAGGCGCTGGCCGACCTGGTGCGCAACGGCCTCATCTACAAGATCAAGGGCCGCGGCGCCTTCGTCGCGGCGCGCGAGCGCGACGAGGACTTCGTCTCCACCGTGCTGGGCTTCTCCGACGAGATGGAGCGCAAGGGCCGCTCGGTGCGCACCCAGATCCTGACCCAGGAACTGCGCCTGCCCACCGCGCTCGAGGCCGGCGCGCTCGGCCTGACCGAGGACACGCAGGTGGTGGCGCTCAAGCGCCTGCGCAGCGTGGACGGCGAGCTGCGCCTGCTGGTCGAGACCGTGGTGCCGGCCGACATGGCGCCGGGCCTGCACCGCATCCGGCTGGAAGACCGCTCGCTCTACGACGTGCTGCGCCGCCAGTACGGCCTGCGCCTGGTGCGCGCCGAGCGCTGGATCGACGCCGTGCTGCCCGACGCCCGGACCTGCGAGCTGCTGAACCTGCCCGCGCCCGAGCCGCTGCTGCGCATCGAGTCGATCGCCTACGGGCTCAACGGAAGGCCGCTCGAGCACTACCGCGCGCTGCACCGCTGCAAGTCGAGCCGGCTGCACGTGCAGACCACGACCTGAGGCCCTCCACGCGGCGCGGGCTCGAGCGAGGGTGACTGTCGGGTCAGTAAGATGCCCGACTCCTTCCACCCACCTACGCATCCCCCGCCATGTCCGACCTCGACGAACGCTTCCAGACCGCCCAGGCCAATTCCAAGCTGCTGGCCGAGCGCCCCGACAACCCCACGCTGCTGAAGATCTACGGCCTGTTCAAGCAGGCGACCGAGGGCGACAACACGGCCAAGAAGCCCAGCTTCAGCGACATCGTCGCGCGCGCCAAGTGGGACGCCTGGACCTCGCGCAAGGGCCTGAGCGGCGACGAGGCGAAGGAACAGTACATCGCGCTGATCGAGTCGCTGCGCGGCTGAGCGCCAAGAGTCTTTCAGAGACGGATTCACCAAGCGGCCACACGATCCCTGCGGCCGGTCACGCGAATCTCGGCGTCCGTCGTTTCCTCTCTGCTCTGAAGGAACCAACGAGCCTGCACAACGGCTCGTTGTTTTCAGCCCCGTCCGCCCGGTCTCCTTGCCCATTTCTGGGATGATCCCGTCCGGGAAATCGTCCCAATGGCGCCTGCGGTCCACAGAACCGACAGCGCAAAGAAAAACATCGAGGAGTTCTGAATGCTGATCAACAGAGGGAGGGCGTCGGCCCTTTTGGCTTGCCTTGTGCTTTCCATCACGGCCTGTGGCGGAGGTGGAGGTGGTGGAGGAGGCGGTTTTCCGATCCTGGGCTCGTCGGCCGGGTCGGGTAGCGCCCCGAACGTCAACACGCCTTCATCGGGTGGAACGAACACGCCCTCCTCGGGCGGAACGAACACGCCTTCCGACAACACGCCGACCGTTCCATCCGAGCCGGGTGACGAGCTCATCACGGTCAGTTTCGAAGGTTCTCTGGACGGCTATGTCATGTTGGGTGCCAACTATCCCGGCCCCACCGCGAAGCAGATCTTCGTCAAGCTGGACAAGGAGCCTTCCGGCGCTGTCTATCCGGTCGTCATTGATCCACAGCAAGTCCTGGATCCCCAATGGAACCAGCTGACAGCAACGCGTTTGCCTGACGGCAGATACTCCACCTACCTCATGCCGAAGGCGCGAGCGGAAGCCGGGGAGTACAAGGGGGCCTTGCAACTCAAGCTCTGCAAGGATCCTCTCTGCACCAACGAGTACCGGGTCGCGGGAGGAGATTTCAACTACAAGCTCGAATACCTTGCCGACGCCGCAATGACCGTCAAGCTGAACGGCGTCGTTCTCAAGGCGTTCGGCTCGACTTCCGTGGTCTGGGGGCGGCCGCCGGTATTCGTCGCCGCCACCGGTGCAGTCATGGAGGTCGAGTCCAATGTGCCTGTAAAGTGGGTCTTGAAGTCATACAGCACGACCAGAACCATCGAGCTGACCGAACAAACGGACAAGCGAATCTCGGGAACCTTGACAACCGAAGGCTGGCCCAGCGGCTGGATCAATGTCACGGCCGAGCCGCTCGACTCGCGCTATACGCAGTATCCGTTCTTTGACGTCTACGGGCCTGCATCGGGCCAGGAACCGTCGAAGGAATGACCCTCATGAAGCGGGGCTGACCGTCTGGATGCCACTCAGCCAAGCCTCGGCTGACTGGTACCCGTCCCGCCTGCCACCTCGCCGAGGCGCATAGGGGACTGGCGAAGACCGGGTTCCGTCTTTCGCCGAATCCTCTCGGCCCCGCCTCACGCTTCACCCCGCCCCGCCGATGATCCCCCGCTCGCGCAGCGCCGCGATCTGGCCGGCGGTCAATCCGATCTCCTCGAGCACCGCGTCGGTGTCCGCGCCCAGCGCGGGCGCGTTCAGGCGGTGCGCAGCCGGCGTGCGCGAGAGCTTGGGCACGAAGCCCGGCACCGACAGCTCGCTGCCGTCGTCCATGCGCAGCCGCTGCAGCATGCCGCGCGCCGCGTAGTGCGGGTCGGCCGCGATGTCGGCAATGGTGTAGATGCGCCCCGCCGGCACGTGCGCGGCATCGAGCGCGGCCAGCACCTCGTCGACGGTGCGGCTGGCGGCCCAGTCGCCGATGGCGGCGTCGAGCAGTTCCACCTGCGCCACGCGGCCGGTGTTGTTCGCCAGCGCCGGATCGGCCGCGAGATCGGGCCGGCCGATGCAGCCCATGAGCCGGCGGAAGATGCTGTCGCCATTGCCCGCGACGATCGCATAGCCGCCGTCGGCGCAGCGGTAGGCATTGGTCGGCGCGATGCCCGGCAGCGCGCTGCCCGCGGCCTCGCGCACCGCGCCGAAGGCGCCGTACTCGGGCAGCAGGCTCTCCATGCAGTTGAAGACGGCCTCGTAGAGCGCCACGTCGACCACCTGGCCCAGGCCCTTCGGATGCTCGGCGCTCACGGTGGCATGGCGGTGCTGCAGCGCCATCAGCACGCCGACCACGCCATGCAGCGAGGCCAGCGTGTCGCCGATCGACACGCCCACGCGCACCGGCACCCGGCCCGGCTCGCCCGTGAGGTGGCGCAGCCCGCCCATGGCCTCGGCCACCACGCCGAAGCCGGGCCGGTCGCGGTAGGGCCCGGTCTGGCCATAGCCGCTGATGCGCAGCATCACGAGCGCGGGATTGGCCGCCAGCAGCGCCTCGGGGCCCAGGCCCCAGCCCTCCATCGCGCCGGGGCGGAAGTTCTCGATCAGCACGTCGGCCTCGGCCGCGAGCTGGCGCACGATGGCCTGTGCCTCGGCCTCGCGCAGGTCGAGCGCCAGCGAGCGCTTGTTGCGCGACTGCACCTGCCACCAGACCGAGGTGCCGTCCTTCATCAGCCGCCAGCTGCGCAGCGGATCGCCCGCGCCGGGCGGCTCGATCTTGACCACCTCGGCGCCGAAGTCGGCCAGCGTGCGGGCCGCGAAGGGGCCGGCGATCAGCTGGCCGAGCTCGATGACCTTGAGGCCGGCGAGCGGGCCGGCGGCGGGAGCGGAGGAGGAAGCGGTGGATGTCGTCATGGCCTGCGAGTGTGCCGCGCGCCGTCGCGCGGGTTCCGCGAGGCTTCGGGGCGGGAAAACACCTATGAATTCTTGACGCTGGCACGGCGCGGTCGCGCCCGCCCTTCCGCGCCGCAGCAATCCAGGCCCGTCCGGGCCGTTTCCCTCGGGGAGAAAGCCCTTTGCTGCGCCGCAGCGCAGGCCGCGATGCACGCCACCCGCCCTCGCCCCCGCATCAAAAAAGTATCGATTCGAGCCGCCATCTCTGGTTGTTGGCATCGGGAGCGATTCGTACAGTCCGCCCCAGCTGTCACGCATCCCGAAGAACCGCCCAGCGGCAGAGACAAGGAAACCGAGCCCCATGCAACCCGATCTGGAAATCGTCGAAGTCCGCGGTGACGAATCGTTCGCCTGCTGGGCCCACGGCTATCCCTACCGCACCGTGCGCTGGCACTTCCATCCGGAGTACGAGATCCAGCTCATCGTCGAGACCCAGGGCGTGTACTTCGTGGGCGACCACGTCGGCCACTTCGAGCCGGGGAACCTCGTGATGATGGGCCCCGACCTGCCGCACAACTGGATCAGCGACGTGCCCGCGGGCCAGAGCGTGGAGCGGCGCGGCATCGTGATTCAGTTCCCGGCCGGCCTGGTGCAGCGCATGGCCGCGAGCTTCCCCGAGTTCGCGCGCATCGCGCCGCTGATCGCCGAGTCGGGCGCGGGGCTGCTGTTCTCGGCCGAGACCGCGGCGGCCGCCAAGCCGCTGATGGAGGCGCTGCTCGAGGCACGCGGGCTGCGCCGCGTGATCCTGCTGCTGTCGCTGCTCGAGCTGCTGGCCGCGAGCCAGGACCGCCAGCGGCTCGCGAGCCCGGCCTTCAAGCCCGATCCCAAGGCCTTCATGTCGCACGCCATCAACAACGTGCTGGCCCACATCGCGGCCAACCTCGGCGACGAGCTGCGCGAACCGATGCTGGCCGAGCTGGTGGGCCAGAGCCCGAGCGCCTTCTCGCGCGCCTTCCGCAAGCACACGGGCCAGTCCTTCGTGCGCTACGTGAACCGGCTGCGCATCAGCCGCGCCTGCGAGCTGCTGACCAGCAGCGAGAAGCCGGTGCTCGACGTCTGCATGGACGTGGGCTTCAACAACGTGTCGAACTTCAACCGGCAGTTCCTGCTGCACAAGCGCATGCCGCCGACCAAGTTCCGCAACTTCCACCGCATGCAGGCGGCGCAGGCCGCGCACCTGCGCGGCGCCAGCCCGCCGTAGGCGGCCCGCCCCCCGTTTCCCGCATCGCCATCGGCGCGGGCCCGTCCGGGCACCGCGCGGGGCGAAGCCTTGCCCGCGTCCTTTCCACCGTCATCACTCAAGGAGACATGCCATGAAGAAGAACATCCTCGCCACCCTCGCCGCGCTGCTGTGCGCCGCCTCCGCCGCGCAGGCCCAGGCGCCGAAGCAGCCGCTGCGCATCGGCATGAGCTTCCAGGAGCTCAACAACCCCTACTTCGTGACCATGAAGCAGGCGCTCGAGGAAGCGGCCGCGAGCATCGGCGCCAGCGTGGTCGCGACCGACGCGCGCCACGACGTGGCCAAGCAGATCGGCGACGTGGAGGACATGATCCAGAAGAAGGTCGACATCCTGCTGCTGAACCCGACCGACTCCACCGGCGTGCAGTCGGCGGTGCGCTCGGCCAAGAAGGCGGGGCTGGTGGTGGTGGCGGTCGATGCCAACGCGCAGGGCCCGGTCGATTCCTTCGTCGGCTCGAAGAACACCGACGCGGGCCGGCTGGCCTGCGAGTACCTGGCCAAGGCCATCGGCGAGAAGGGCGACGTGGCGATCCTCGACGGCATTCCGGTGGTGCCGATCCTCGAGCGCGTGAAGGGCTGCCGCGAGGCGCTCGCGAAGTACCCGGGCATCAAGGTGGTGAGCACGCAGAACGGCAAGCAGGAGCGCGCCACCGCACTCACCGTGACCGAGAACATCCTGCAGGCCAACAAGGACCTCAAGGGCATGTTCAGCGTCAACGACGGCGGCGCGATGGGCGCGCTCGCGGCCATCGAGGCCAGCGGCAAGGACGTGAAGCTCACCAGCGTCGACGGCGCGCCCGAGGCCATCAAGGCGATGCAGAAGCCGGGCTCGAAGTTCATCGCCACCACCGCGCAGTACCCGCGCGACCAGATCCGGCTGGCGATCGGCATCGCGCTCGCGAAGAAGTGGGGCGCCAACGTGCCGGCGGCGGTGCCGGTCGACGTGAAGCTGATCGACGCCGAAGGCGCGAAGAGCTTCAGCTGGTAAGGCGCGGACGGACCCTGGCCGTGACCATGAACGACACCGCCGAGATGCTGCGGCTGGAGGGCGTCTCGAAGCGCTTTCCCGGCGTGCAGGCGCTCTCGGGCATCGACCTCTCGATCCGCAAGGGCGAGGTGCATGCGCTGCTCGGCGAGAACGGCGCGGGCAAGTCGACGCTGATGAAGATCCTCTGCGGCATCCACCAGGCCGACGAGGGCCGCATCTACATCGACGGCAACGAGCGCCGCTTCGCGGGCTATGCCGACGCCATCGCGGCGGGCGTGGGGATCATCTTCCAGGAGTTCAGCCTGATCCCGCACCTGGACGCGGCCGAGAACATCTTCCTGGGCCGCTACCCCACGCGGCGCTTCGGCCTGATCGACAAGGCCGCGATGCGGCGCGCGGCGCGGCAGCTGTTCGACGAGCTCGGCGTGCGCATCGACCTGCGCGTGCCGGTGTGCCGGCTCTCGGTGGCGCAGCAGCAGTTCGTGGAGATCGGCAAGGCGCTGTCGCTGAAGGCGCGCCTGCTGGTGCTCGACGAGCCGACCGCCACGCTCACGCCGAACGAGGCGGACCACCTGTTCCGCATCATGCGTTCGCTGCGCGACCGTGGCGTGGCGATGATCTTCATCTCGCACCACCTCGACGAGATCTTCGAGGTCTGCGACCGCATCAGCGTGCTGCGCGACGGCGCCAACGCGGGCCATGCGGAGGTCGGCGCGACCGACATCGACGCGCTGGTCGAGATGATGGTGGGCCGGCGCATTGAACAGAGCTTTCCGCCCAAGCCGCAACCGGCACCGCATGCGGCCGGCGCGCGCAAGCTGCTCGAGGTGCCCGCGATCCAGCTCGCGAAGGGCGGGCCGGTCAACGCCTTCGAACTGCATGCGGGCGAGATCCTCGGCTTCGCGGGCCTGGTCGGCTCGGGCCGCACCGAGCTCGCGCTCGGCATGATGGGCGCCGACCGCGCGCACCGCAAGACGGTGCTGCGCAACGGCGCGCCCGTGCGGCTCGACGATCCCACGCAGGCACTGGCGCATGGCATCGGCCTGTTGCCCGAGAGCCGCAAGGTGCAGGGGCTGATCACCGACTTCACGATCCGCTTCAACATCACGCTCAACAACCTGGGCCGGCACCGCCGCGCGGGCCTGGTGCGCGAGGGCGCCGAGAAGCGCGAGGCCGCCCAGCTCGCGCGCCGCGTGGGCGTGAAGGCGCCGGACCTCGAGACCCGCGTGGCCACGCTCTCGGGCGGCAACCAGCAGAAGGTGGTGATCGCGCGCTGGCTCGGCCACTCCTGCGAGGTGCTGATCTTCGACGAGCCCACGCGCGGCATCGACGTCGGCGCCAAGGCCGAGATCTACGCCCTGATGCGCGAGCTCACGCGCCAGGGCAAGGCGGTGCTGATGATCTCGAGCGAGCTGCCCGAGATCGTCGGCATGTGCGACCGCGTCGCGGTGTTCTCGGGCGGGTCCATCGTGGCCACGCTCGAGGGCGACTCCATCCACTCCGGCGACATCATGCGCCACGCAACCACAGGGGGTTCGCCATGAACGCCACCGCCAGCCATCCCGCGCCGCCCGCTCCCGCCGGCGGATTCCTCACCGAGCTGCGCCGCTCCACGGCCTTCCTGCCGCTGGTCGGGCTGGTCGCGATCTCGGTCTTCATGATCGTCGCGACCGACAACTTCCTGTCCTGGGGCAACCTGCAGAACATCGCGCTGCAGTCCTCGATCAACGCCATCATCGCGGTCGGCATGACCGCGGCCATCCTCACCGGCGGCATCGATCTCTCGGTGGGCGCGGTGGTGGCGCTGTCGGGCACCCTGGCCTCGGGGCTGATGGTGCAGTTCGGGCTGCCGCCGCTGCTCGCGGTGCCGCTGGGCCTGGCCGTGGGCGCGGTCATCGGCCTGTTCAACGGCTACTGCGTGGCCTACCTGCGCATGCCGCCGATCATCGTGACCCTGGCCACCATGGGCATCGCGCGCGGCATCGCGCTGATCTACACCGGCGGCTACCCGATCGACGGCCTGCCCGAGTCCTTCGCCTTCCTCGGCGGCGGCACGCTCGCGGGCATCAAGGTGCCGATCCTGCTCATGCTCGCCACCTACCTCGCGGCCTACGTGCTGCTGAACATGGCGCCCTTCGGCCGCTACGTCTACGCCATCGGCGGCAACGAGGAAGCGACGCGGCTGTCGGGCGTGCGGGTGGCGCGCTACAAGCTGCTGGTGTATGCGCTCAGCGGCTTCACGGCCGCGGTCGCCGGCATCGTGCAGGCCTCGCGCGTGACCAGCGGCCAGCCCGGCGTGGGCGTGGGCTTCGAGCTCGACGCCATCGCCGCCGTGGTGATGGGCGGCACCTCGATCGCCGGCGGCCGCGGCGCGATCGTCGGCACCCTCGTCGGCGCGCTGCTGCTGGGCGTGCTCAACAACGGGCTCAACATGATCGGCGTGTCGCCGTACCTGCAACTGATCATCAAGGGCGGCATCGTGCTGCTCGCGATCTTCATCAGCCGGGAAGCGAAGCGCTAGCCCTCCCTCTTCTGCCTTGCTCCTTCCCCCTCTGGGGGAAGGCCGGGATGGGGGCACGCGGCGCTCGTTCGGGAGGCTGCGTGCCCCCACCCCGGCCCTCCCCCAGCGGGGGAGGGAGAAACACTCAACCCTCTCTCCTCACAAGGAACCCATGTCTTATCAAAAGCTCCAGTCCGGCAGCACGGGCGCCATCGCCCAGCTCGCCATGCAGGCCGTCGTCTGCCACGGCCCCAAGGACTACCGCCTCGAGACCGTCGAGGTGCCCGCCATCGGCGCCAACGAACTGCTGATCTCGATCGCGGCCTGCGGCATCTGCGCCTCCGACTGCAAGTGCCATTCGGGCGCGAAGATGTTCTGGGGCGGCGACGGCCAGCCCTCGTGGGTCAAGGCGCCGGTGATCCCGGGCCATGAATTCTTCGGCTATGTCGAGGCGCTCGGCGAAGGCGCGGCCGAGCACTTCGGCGTCAGCAAGGGCGACCGCGTGATCGCCGAGCAGATCGTGCCCTGCGGCAAGTGCCGCTTCTGCACCTCGGGCAAGTACTGGATGTGCGAGGTGCACAACATCTTCGGCTTCCAGCGCATCGTGGCCGACGGCGGCATGGCCGACTACATGCGGCTGCCGCCGACCGCGCGCGTGCACAGGATCCCCGACGGCATCCCGCTCGAGGATGCGGCCATCATCGAGCCGCTGTCGTGCGCGATCCATACCGTGAACCGCGGCGACATCCAGCTCGACGACGTGGTGGTGATCGCGGGCGCCGGCCCGCTCGGCCTGATGATGACGCAGGTGGCGGCGCTCAAGACGCCCAGGCAGCTGATCGTGATCGACCTCGTGCCCGAGCGCCTCGCGCTCGCGAAGCAGTACGGCGCCGACGTCGTCATCAACCCGAAGACCGAGAACGCCGACGCCATCGTCAAGGGCCTGACCGAGGGCTATGGCTGCGACGTCTACATCGAGACCACGGGCGCGCCGATCGGCGTGACGCAGGGCCTGGAGATGATCCGCAAGCTCGGCCGCTTCGTCGAGTTCAGCGTCTTCGGTTCGGAGACCAGCGCCGACTGGTCGATCATCGGCGACCGCAAGGAACTCGATGTGCGCGGCGCCCACCTCGGACCCTACTGCTACCCGATCGCCATCGACCTGCTGGCGCGCGGGCTCGTGACCTCGAAGGGCATCGTCACGCACGACTTCCCGCTGACCGAATGGGAACGCGCCTTCGCGCTCGCCAACTCGCTCGACTCGATCAAGGTGCTGCTCAAGCCGCAGCCGCGGACCGCCCCATGAAGTACGTGATCGGCGTCGACATCGGCACGCAGAGCACCAAGTGCCTGCTGGTCGGCGTCGACGGACGCGTGCGCGCGCAGGCCGGCGTGGCCTACCAGCCCGAGACGCCGAAGCCGCTGTGGGCGCAGCAGGACTGCGCCGTGTGGTTCGATGCCGTGTGCGAGAGCGTGCGCGCCTGCGTCGCGAAGAGCGGCGTCGCGCCCGCCGACATCGCCGCGATGTGCGTGAGCAGCCTCTATGGCGGCGCCGGCATCCCGGTCGACGAGGCCATGCAGCCGCTGCACCCCTGCCTGATCTGGATGGACCGGCGCGCCACCGCACAGGTCGATGCGGTGAACGCGACCGTCGACGTCCAGAAGCTGCAGGCGATCACGGGCAACGGCGTGGACAGCTACTACGGCTACACCAAGATGCTGTGGCTCCGCGAGCACCGGCCCGAGGTGTGGAACAGGACGCGCTGGTTCCTGCCGCCCAACAGCTACGTCAACTGGCGGCTGACCGGCGAGCTCGCGGTCGACCACAGCTCGGCCGGCAACATCGGCGGCGTCTACGACGCGGCGCGGCGCGGCTGGTCCCACGAGGCGCTCGGCATGCTGGGCATTCCGGCGCGCATGATGCCGCCGCGGCTGGTCGAATCGAGCGACGTGGTCGGCGGCCTGAAGGCCGAATGGGCCGCGCGGCTCGGCCTCGCCGAAGGCATGCCCCTGATGGGCGGCGGCGTGGATGCCGCGGTGGCCACCTTCTGCGCGGGCGTGACCGGCAGCGGCGACCATGTCGCGATGATCGGCACCAGCATGTGCTGGGGCTTCGTGAGCCCGAGCGTGGATGCGCGCCACCGGCTCATCGGCATGCCGCACGTGTACCGCGGCGCGGACCGCAGCTACGTGTTCGGCGGTGCCATCGCCGCGGGCGCGGCCGTCACGTGGTTCCGCGACACCTTCTGCCAGGCCGAACTGGCCGAGGCCGCGCGCACCGGCGAGGACGCGCATGCGCTGATCGAGCGCCAGGCCGTCGACGTGCCGCCCGGCGCGCAGGGCCTGGTGTTCCTGCCCTACCTGATGGGCGAGCGCAGCCCGATCTGGGACGCGCAGGCCAAGGGCGCCTTCATCGGCCTCTCGCTCGCGCACGGCCGTGCCCACCTCTACCGTGCCGTGCTCGAGGGCGTGAGCTTCGCGCTGCAACACAACATCGAGGCCGGACGCCGCAGCGGCCAGCCGCTGGACCCGCGCCTGATCGTGGTCGGCGGCGCGGCCCACTCCGACCTCTGGATGCAGATCGTGGCCGACATCACGGGCTACCCCGTGTTCACCATCGAGGAAGAGGTCGAAGCCGCCCTCGGCGCGGCGATGCTCGCGGCGCTGGGCGCGGGGCTGGTCGATGCGACGACGGCCGAGCGAGGCTGGGTCACGCTGGTGGAACGTGCAAGACCGGAGCCTGAAGCGCAGGCGATCTACCGCGAACGCTTCGAGATCTACAAGTCGCTGTACCCCGCATTGCGCGATGCGATGCACCGCCTCCAATGAGCGCACGACCACGGCACCAGCCACACGACCATCACGCCTCTCGTGCATAGGGCAGTGGGTGCTTCCCGCAGCGAAATAAAGGAGGAGGCCGAAGGCCGGGGGACATTCGCGGAGGGAAGTACCCGCTGTCCTGTGCACGCCCCCCGAACGAAAACAACCCGACATGACCATCACCTTCGATTTCCGCAACCGCAAAGCCCTGGTCACCGGCGCCAGCAGCGGCATCGGCCACGCCGTGGCCACGCAGCTCGCGCGCTCGGGCGCCGCCGTGACGGCAGTGGGCCGCAACGCCGAAGCACTTCACGAACTGGCAGCGCAGACAGGCTGCACCCCGCGAGTGCTCGACGTGGCCGACCCCCAAGCCCTCGACCAGGCATTCGCCGAGCTCCCCGCCTTCGACCTCGTGGTGAACTGCGCCGGCATCGCGCTGCTCGAACCGGCGCTCGAACTGAAGGCGCAGAGCTTCGATGCCGTCATGGCCGTCAACGCGCGTGCCGCCGCGCTGGTCGCCGCGCGCTGCGGCAAGGCGATGGCCGCGGCCGGCGTGCGCGGCAGCATCGTCAATGTCTCGAGCCAGGCCGCGCTGGTCGCGCTCGATGCGCACCTCTGCTACTGCGCCTCGAAGGCCGCGCTCGATGCGATCACGCGCTCGCTGTGCCTCGAACTCGGGCCGCACGGCATCCGCGTCAACAGCGTCAATCCCACCGTCACGCTCACGCCCATGGCCGCGCAGGCCTGGGCCGATCCGGCCAAGAGCGCGGCCGCCATCGCAGGCATTCCGCTCGGGCGCTTCGCGCGCGTGGAGGAAGTGGTCGCGCCGATCCTCTTCCTGCTGAGCGAGGGCGCGTCGATGATCAGTGGCGCATCGCTGCCCGTGGACGGCGGCTACACCATCGCCTGAAACGGCGGCGCTTCAGGCGAAGCGGTTACCGCCCTCGGCCGGCCCCAGCAGCGCATCGAGGTTGCGGCTGATCTTCTGCTCGATCATTTCGCTGAAGCTGCTGAAGAGGAAGCCCAGCGTCGCATCGAAGGTGAGGGTCTGGGCCGTCACCTCGACCGTGCCGTCGATGCCGGCGCGCGTGAAGGTCGCCACGTCGCGCTCCTCGCCCTCGGTGTAGACGCAATCGAGCCCGAACTCCTGCTCGGCCTGCCGCACCCACTTGCGTGCCACCTGGCGTGCGCGGGCGATGCCCAGGGTGTGTTGGCGTTCGATATGGATGTCAGGCACCGTCGTGTTCTCCGTTGTTGTCGTGGCCGCGGCCGCGCCGCGTCTGCAGGATGCCGCTGGCCGTGGCGAGCGCCTGGCGGCGCTCCTCCATGGTCGGCAACCGGCCGATGCGGCGGACCTCAGTGTAAAAGCGCGGCCAGCTCCTGCCCTCGCGTTCGAACAGCGCCTCGAAACTCGGCACCAGGTCGTCGTAGGCGCCCTGCGCACCGAAGGCCGCGTTGTTGGCGCGCGCCACCCAGCCGTCGTAGGCATGCTGGCGCGGGCCGGCCCAGCCCTCGCGCAGCGCCGCGTAGCGGGCGCGGAAGTCGTCCATCGCGGCCTGCTTCATCGCGGCCACGGCCTTCCAGTCCTGGGCCTTGGCCTCGGGCGATTCATAGACGCGCGTGAGCGCGCGCCGGGTGTCGAGCGCGAGCGCGCGGAACTGCTGGCGCTGGGCGTCGAACTGCGCATACTCGCGGCGCGCCGGCTCGCCGGCCTCGCGCTGCAGCCACAGCGCGCCGCCGATGCGCTCGACCGCCGTCGCATAGGACTCGTTGAACACCGTGTCGCCCGCCACGTAGAGCACCTGGTGCGCGAGCTCGTGGAACACCAGCCGCGCGAGCTCGCCCTCGGGGTAGCCGATGAAGGTCGACAGCAGCGGATCGCCGCCGGCCCAGTTCATCCAGCCCAGCGTGGAGTAGGCGGGCACCGGGTAGACCGAGACCTCGAGGTCCTGCCGCTGCTGCGCCTCGGCCTCGGCCTTGGCCGCCTCCTCGCTGTAGTAGCCGCGGTAGCCCACGCAGCCCGCCACAGGGAAGCACCAGCTCTTGAGCGTGAGCGAATACGGCGGCGCCGCCACCACGTTCCACACCGCAGCGGCGCGGTGCAGGTCGGCGTAGGCGGTGTAGCTGGGGTTGTCGGGCAGGCCCAGCTCGTCGCTCGCGAAGCGACGGATGCGCTGCGTGAGCTCGAGCTTGGCCTTGAGCGCCGCGGGCACCGCCGGATCGGCCAGCCAGTCGGGCACCGGCTTGGCGGCGCGCATGATGCCGATGTGGCCGCTGGCCGACTGCCAGTAGTAGCGCAGGTCGGCGCAGCCGCCGAGCAGCAGCGCGCCGGCCAGCACCGCGACGGACGCGGCCCTCACGCCGTCGCCGCCTGCGCGCCGGCCACGCGCTCGACCTCGACCAGGCAGTCGTAGAAGGTCGGGCCGCGGCCGATGTCGGTCAGGCGCTGGCTCGTGAGCTGGTTGACGTTGGTGCCGTCCATGCCGAGCTTGCGCCACCAGATGCCCATGCCGTTGACCACGCCGGGGCGCGCGCGGCGCGAGACCTCGGCGCGGCAGCGGTGCTCGCCGCGGCCGTTGAACACGCGCACCAGCGCGCCGTCCTCGATGCCGCGCACGGCGGCGTCGTCGGCGTGGATCTCGAGCAGCGGCTCGACCTCGATCGCGCGCAGGCTGGTCACGTTGACGAAGGTGGAGTTGAGGAAGTTGCGCGCCGGCGGCGAGATCATCGCGAGCGGGAATTCGGTGGAACTGCCCGCCGGCTCCCAGTTGGGCACGTGGTCGGGCAGGCCGTCCATGCCCATGGCCGCCAGGCGCGCGCTGTAGAACTCGCAGCGGCCCGAGGGCGTGGGGAAGCGGCCCTCGGCGAACGGCGCCTCGGCCAGCTTCACGCTGGTGAAGCCCTGCGCCAGCAGCTGCGCGAAGTCGATGCTCCCCTCGGCGAAGGCGGTGCGGCACAGCGACTCGTCGCTCTCGGCGAAGCAGGGCTCGTCGAAGCCCATCCGGCGCGCCAGCTCGCGGAACACCCAGGCATTGCTGCGCGCTTCGCCGCGCGGCGCCACGGCCGGGCGGTTCAGCAGCACGTCGGTGTGGCCATAGCTGCAGTGGATGTCCCAGTGCTCGAGCTGCGTGGTGGCCGGCAGCAAATAGTCGGCGTAGTCGGCGGTGTCGGTGCGGAACTGCTCGAGCACCACGGTGAACAGGTCCTCGCGCGCGAAGCCCGCCGCCACCTTGGCCGATTCGGGCGCCACCGCCACCGGGTTGCTGTTGTAGACCACGATCGCCTGGACCGGCTTGGTGCCGTCGAGCAGCGCGTCGCCGATGGTGCTCATGTTGATGGTGCGCGGCCGGCGGCCGGCCAGCAGGTCGGGTCGCTGCAGCGCGGCGCGGTCGACCGGGTAATGGCCCGAGCTGCTCAGCAGCAGCCCGCCCGCGCGGTCGCGCCAGGCGCCCACCAGTGCCGGCAGGCAGGCGACCGCGCGCGCCGCGTTGCCGCCGCCACGCACGCGCTGCATGCCGTAGTTCAGGCGGATCGCGGCCGGCTTCGTGGTGCCATAGGCCCGGGCCAGCGCCACGATCTGTTCCTCGGGCACGCCGCACACGCGTGCCGCGCGCGCGGGCGGCCATTGCAGCGCGCGCTCGCGCAACTGCTCCCAGCCCAGCGTGTGGTTCGCGATGTAGTCGTGGTCGAGCCAGTCGTGCACGATCAGCTCATGCATCAGCGCCAATGCCAGCGCGGCATCGGTGCCCGGCAGCAGCGCGATGTGCTCGTCGCACTTGTCGGCGGTCTCGGTGCGCCGCGGGTCGATGCACACCAGCCGCGCGCCGGCGCGCCGGGCCGCCTGGGCATGGCGCCAGAAGTGCAGGTTGCTCGCGATCGAGTTGCTGCCCCAGATCAGGATCAGCTTCGCCTCGGCGAAGAACTCGATGCGCATGCCGACCTTGCCGCCCAGCGTGTGGACCATGGCCTCGCCGCCGGCCATCGAGCAGATGGTGCGGTCGAGCAGGCTGGCGCCGAGCTTGTGGAAGAAGCGCCGGTCCATCGATTCGCCCTGCACCAGGCCCATGGTTCCCGCATAGCTGTAGGGGAGAATGGCCTCGGGATCGGCGCGCAATGACCGAAGATGCGCGGCGATGCCGTCGAGCGCGGCCTCCCAGCTCACCGGCTCGAAGCGGCCGCTGCCCTTGGGGCCGACGCGCTTGAGCGGCTGGACCAGCCGTTCGGCATGGTCGTTGCGTTCGATGTAGCGGGACACCTTGGTGCACAGCACGCCGCCCGTGTGCGAATGGGCCGGATTTCCCTGCAGCTTGACCGCCACCCCGTCCTTGACGGTGGTGACGAGCGCGCAGGTGTCCGGGCAGTCGTGGGGGCAGGCGCCGAGCACCGTGGCGGCAGCGGCAGGCGAGGAGTCGTGGGGGGTGTCGTTCGAGGCGTGGGCCATCGGGCGAGTCTAAAGTTTTTGGCGTTTTCAGGGCATGCGGCGGGTTCGGCGCATGACGTATGGCAGGAGGGGGTTTTCGCAATGATGAATCGCAGGCATTTCTCGATGGCGGCCGGTGCCGCCGCGCTCGGCGGTTTCGCCGCCGTCGCCCGGGCCCAGGGCGACGGCCCGATCGTGCTCGGCCAGTCGGCGCCGTTCACCGGCCCGGCGGCGCAGCTGGGCATCCAGTTCCACCAGGGCGCCAAGGTGTTCCTCGACGCCTACAACGCCCAGTCCGGCCGCCGCGCGGTGCAGATCAAGACGCTCGACGACGGCTACGAGCCCGAGCGCTGCGCCGCCAACACGCAGAAGCTGATCGAGGAGGACGTGTTCGCGCTGTTCGGCTACATCGGCACGCCCACCAGCCTGGCGGCGCTGCCGCTGGCGGTGAAGGACAAGGTGCCGTTCGTGGCGCCCTTCACCGGCGCGATGGCGCTGCGCGAGCCCTTCCACAAGAACGTGTTCCACCTGCGCGCCTCGTACAACGACGAGACCGCGCTGATGGTCAGGCAGCTCACCCACCTGGGCCTGAAGAAGATCGCGGTGTTCCACCAGAACGACGCCTACGGCAAGGCCGGTCTCGACGGCGTGACGCTGGCGCTGGCCGAGCAGCAGCTCAAGCCGATCGCGCAGGCCACGGTGGAGCGCAATTCGGCCGAGGTGGCGCCGGCCGTGAAGACGCTGCTGGCGGCGCGGCCCGACGCGGTGGTCCAGGTCGGCGCCTACAAGGCCTGCGCGGCCTTCATCCGCGAGGCGCGCAAGGCCGGCTTCGGCGGCACCTTCTTCAACCTCTCGTTCGTCGGCACCCAGGCGCTGTCGGACGAGCTCGGCAAGGAGGCCGCAGGCGTGCTCGTGACCCAGGTCGTGCCCTCGCCCTACAGCCAGGCCAACGCGATCGCGCGCGAGTTCACCGAGGCGGTGCGCAAGGCCGGCAACGGCGCCAGCGCCAACTTCTCGAGCCTCGAGGGCTATCTCGCGGCCAAGGTGCTGGTCGAGGGCCTGCGCAAGGCGCCCGGCAAGCTGTCGCGCGAGGGGCTGATCACCGGCCTCGAGAGCATCGACCGGCTGCAGCTCGGCGGCTTCGAGGTCTCGTTCTCGGCGAAGAACCACGTGGGCTCGAAGTTCGTCGAGCTCTCGATGCTCACGGGCGACGGCAAGGTGCGGACCTGAAGCGGGCCGCCCGGTTCGAGCGGCTCAGCGCCCGCTGAGCCCGTCGGCGGCCTGGAACATGGCCTGCCGCGCCTGGCTCACGATCTGGCCGCGCCAGGCATCGGTGTCGGTGTAGAAGGCCTCGAGCGTGCGCCGGCGGATCGCGTCCGACAGGTCGGCCGGCGCCTCCGGATGGCGGTGCAGCCAGTGGTCGCCGCGCAGCGCGGTCAGCACGTCGAGCACCGGCACGGTGCCGTACTCCATCGCGATGCCCGTGTACTCGGCCTGCGGGCATTCGTCGTAGACGGCATCCCACATCAGGCCGCGCAGCAGCGCCGAGGTCGAGGAGCCGTCGTAGATCGAGGTGACCGGCGCCGCGTCGGCCTGGCCGGCGCCGTTGCCCCACCAGGCGTTGGCGCGCTCGTAGGCGGCCTTGTCGTCGCGGCAGGCGAAGATGCGCTCGCCGATGCCGTTCGGGCCCAGGCCCGTGTGCAGATCGATCCAGGCCAGCCGGCGCGTGCGCCGCGTGTGGCGGCGCAGCACGGCGCGGATCATCCGGTGGCTCCAGGTCGGCGCCTTGCCGCCGAAGAACAGGCCGTCCTCGAACTGGTACTGGCCGCCGCTCACCGCGGTCTGGTAGGCACCGATGCCGTTCTTCTCGATCCAGGCATTGACCGCGGCCTGGTTCTCGGCCGTGGGCGGCCAGGTGTCGGGCACGAGCAGCGCATGCAGCTCGGCATAGGCGGCATTGACCGGCAGCGGCTGCGTGAAGTCGACGAAGTTGCGGTTCAGGTCGACGTTCTCCTGCGTGACGCGGCGGCCGAACGAGAAGCCGTGCGGATTGAGCGCATGCACGTAGAGCACCGCCACGCCGGCCGAGCGCGCCTTCTCGCGCCACTCGGCGTCGTGCAGCGCGAACACCTGCACGCCGCTGCCGCAGTGGCCTTCCACGCCGTGGCAGCCGCTGCTGAGGATCAGCAGCCGGTCGGCGTCGGGCGCGCCGTCGAAGGCCACGTCGCACGAGAGCTCCTCGCCGTCGCGCCCGCGCATCGGCAGCAGGTGGGGTTCCACGGTGAGGCCCGCGCTCAGGCAGGCCTGCAGGAATTTCTGGCGCGCCTGCGCATAGCGCGGCGCGAAAGCCTCGCCGATGCCGATCATTTCGGAGCGTCTCCGGTGGCGAGGAACTGCTCGGCGATCTGCACCCAGCAGGTGGCGCCCAGCGGGATCAGGTCGTCGTTGAAGTCGTAGCTCGCGTTGTGCAGCGTGCACGGGCCCTCGCCGTGGTGCACGTCGCGGTGCGCGCCGTCGCCGTTGCCGATGAAGGCATAGGCGCCGGGCTTGGCCTGCAGCATGAAGGCGAAGTCTTCCGAGGTCATGGCGGCTTCCTGCTTGAGCACGTTCTCGGGGCCGACGATGCCGCCCATCACGCGGCGCGCGAAGTCGGCCTCGGCCTCGGTGTTGATGGTGGGCGGGTAGTAGCGCTCGAAGCGGAACTCGCAGGTGGCGTCGTGCGCCGCGCAGATGTGGTCGCAGATCTTCTTCATGCGCGCCTCGATCATGTCGAGCACCTCGAGCGAGAAGGTGCGCACCGTGCCCGACAGCTCGCAGTTGTCGGGGATCACGTTGTTGGTTTCGCCGGCATGGATGGTGGTGACCGAGATCACGGCCGAGTCGGTCGGCTTCATCTTGCGCGTGAGGATGGTCTGGAAGGCCTGCACGATCTCGCAGGCGATCGGCACCGGGTCGATGCCGGTCTGCGGCAGCGCCGCATGGCCGCCCTTGCCCACCACGTTGACGTAGAACTTGTTGCCCGAGGCCATCACCGGGCCCGGGCTCACCGCGAACTGGCCGGCCTTCATGCCGGGCCAGTTGTGCATGCCGAACACGGCGTCCATCGGGAACTGCTCGAACAGCCCCTCCTTGATCATCTCGCGCGCGCCGCCGCCGCCCTCCTCGGCCGGCTGGAAGATCAGGTAGACGGTGCCGTCGAAGTTGCGGTGCTTCGCCAGATGCTGCGCCGCGGCAAGCAGCATCGCCGTGTGGCCGTCATGGCCGCAGGCGTGCATCTTGCCGTGGTGCTTGCTCGCATGCGCGAAGGTGTTGAGCTCGGTGACCGGCAGCGCATCCATGTCGGCACGCAGGCCGACCGCGCGGTTGCTGGTGCCGTTCTTGACGATGCCCACCACGCCGGTCGTGCCGAGGCCGCGGTGGATCGGGATGCCCCATTCGGTGAGCTTGCCCGCGACCACGTCGGCGGTGCGGACTTCTTCGAAGCAGAGTTCGGGGTGGGCGTGGAGGTCACGTCGGACGGCGGCGATGCCGGCCGCCTGCGTGACGAGCGAATCGATGAGTTTCATGGCTTGCTCTCAAAACGCCAGTCTATCCACTAAGGCATTTCCGGGCACGTCGGAAAACACCGATCCACGGGCTTCAGGGGCCGTCGTGCCAGAAGCCGCGGTGCGGCGCGGCCGCCTCGTCCTCGAGCAGCGGCCCGATCACTTCGATGCGGCGCTGGCCGCGCACGAAGACTTCGCGGCAGGGCAGCGAAAAGGTCGGGTTTTCCGGATGGTCGCCCGTGAGGCCGAGCAGTGCGTGCTCCGACAGCGCATAGACCACGCGGCCGATGTTGGTCCAGTAGATCGCGCCGGCGCACATGCAGCAGGGCTCGGCGCTGGTGTAGAGCGTGCAGCGCGCGAGCGCTTCGGGCGCGAGCAGCCGCGCCGCCTGCGCGGCCGCGACCAGCTCGGCATGCTGCGTGGGATCGCCCTCGGGCGGCATCGAGTTGTTGCCGGCCGTGACGACGACCTCGCCATGCTCGTTCGCCACCAGCGCGGCGAAGGGATGGCGGCCGCGGGCCTTCGATTCCTCGGACAGCGCGATCGTCATGCGCAGCAGTTCGAGGTCGCGTGGGGACAGGGAGGGAGCTGTGTTCATGTGGGTCGAATTCATTGTGAAGATCTGGAATCAGTGCGTCGCGGCCGCCGGCGCTTCCTGCCCGGCGGCACCGCGGTTGAGCAGCAGGTTCAGCAGCACCGCCGTGATCGCGGCCAGGAAGATGCCGCTCTCGAGCACCAGCTTGAGCGGCCCGGCGGCCTGCGCGAACAGCGCCGGGAACGACATCGGCAGCACGCCCACGCTGACCGACACCGCCACCACGATCGCGTTGCGCGTGCCCTCGAAGCGCACGCGCGAGAGTTCCTGGATGCCCGCCACCGTGGTCATGCCGAACATCACGATCGCGCAGCCGCCGAGCACCGGCCGCGGCACCGAGGCGATCAGGGCACCGAGCTTGGGAAACAGGCCCATCAGCACCATGATCGCGCCGGCCGATGCCACCACGTAGCGGCTCTTGATGCCCGACAGCGCGATCAGCCCGGTGTTCTGCGTGAAGGCGTTGTACGGAAAGCTGTTGAAGACGCCGCCGATCATGGTCGACAGTCCGTCGGCGCGGAAGGCGTTGCCGAGCGTGGCTGGGGTCGCGGGGCGGCCGACGATCTGGCCGATGGCCAGGCAGTTGCCGGTGGTCTCGGCCATGATGACCATCATCGCGAGCGTCATGATCAGGATCGGTGCCAGCCCGAACGCGGGCAGGCCGAAGGCGAAGGGCGCGCTGAATTCGAACCATGCCGCGTGGTCCACCTGCGCGAAATCGGTGAGCCCGAAAACCGCAGCAATCGCCGTGCCCGCCACCAGCCCGAGCAGCACCGCGAGGTTGCCGACGAAGCCGCCGAAGCGCGCATAGATGCCCAGCGTGATGGCGACGGTGGCGAGGCCCAGCAGCAGGTTCGGCGCGCTGCCGAAGTCCGGCGCGTCGGGGTTGCCGCCGCCGAGCCAGATCGCGGCCGCCGGCATCAGCGAGATGCCGATCACGGTGATCAGGCTGCCGATCACCACCGGCGGGAAGAAGCGCAGCAGCCGGCTGATGGCCGGTGCCAGCAGCACCGTGATCGCGCCGCCCGCGATGACGGCGCCGAACACGTGCGGCAGGCCGTATTCCTTGCCGATCATGATCATCGGCGCCAGCGCGATGAACGAGCAGGCCTGCACCAGCGGTAGCCGCGCGCCGAACTTCCAGCAGCCCAGGGTCTGGATCAGGGTGGCAATGCCCGAGGTCAGCAGGTTGGCGTTGATCAGGGTCACGACCTGCGCAGGCGTGAGGCCGAGCGCGCCGCCCAGGATCAGCGGCACCGCCACCGCGCCCGCGTAGAGCACCAGCACGTGCTGCAGGCCGTAGCTGGCCATCTGCTGCGGGGGCAGCACTTCGTCCACGGGGTGGACGCCGGAAGAAAGGGTCATCGAAAAGTCTCCGCGTTGGTGTTGTGGGTCGGGTCGCGGCCGGATGATCGATTTCCTCCGTCATGGGTCAAAGTTAATATCGATCGTTTTTTTCGATGGAAGACGGACCGTGCGCTATTCGCTGGACCAGCTCGAGACCTTGGCCGCCGTGGCGCGCGCCGGTTCCTTTTCGGCGGCGGCACGCCAGCTCGGCAAGACCCAGTCGACCGTGAGCGCGGCCATCGGCAACCTCGAGGTCGACCTCGGCGTGGCGCTGTTCGACCGCGCGACCAAGATCCCCGCGCTGACCGAGGCCGGCCGCCGCCTGCTGCGCGAGGCCCACGGCGTGCTCGACCGCTGCCTCGCGCTCGAGGGCCATGCGCAAAGCCTCGCCGACGCGGTCGAGGCCAGCCTCACGCTGGCGATCGAGATTCCCTACAACGTGCTGATGCCGGTGTTCTCGGCCTTCGCCGAGCGCTTCCCGCACGTCGACCTCGAGGTGCGGCATCCGCTGCACGGCGACGTCAGCGTGCTGGTGCGCCAGGGCGAGGCGCAGCTGGGCATCGGCTTCGCGCAGCCCGGCTATGCGCGCGAGCTGGCGTTCGTGCAGATGGGCAAGCTGGTGATGGCGCACGTCGCGGCGCGCACGCATCCGCTCGCGGCCCTGCCCACGGTGAGCTTCGGCGAGCTGCACCGGCACCGCCGGCTCGCCTTCAGCGCGCACAGCGAGCGGCTGCCCACCACCGAGTACCTCGATGCCACGCGCTGCTGGCGCGCCGAGAGCTACCTCGCGCTGCTCGAGATGACGCACGCGGGCCTGGGCTGGGCCACGCTGCCGCGCCTGCTGGTGCGGCGCGAACTGGCCGCGGGCGAGCTGGTCGAGCTGCAGCTCGAGGCCTACCCGCACACCGACTGGCTGCTGGGCGTCGACCTGCTGTGGAACAAGGCGCGCCCGCTGGGCCAGGCGGGCGGCTGGCTGCGCGACGAACTCGCGCGCCTCAAGGTGTCGGAGACCGACAGCGGCGGCCATCCGACCGCCTTCTGAGCCTTCGGCGCCGAGTTCCGGGACAATGCGCCGCATGTCCCACACGCTTTCCCCCCGCAGCCTGGAACTGGCCCAGGCCCTGGTGCGCATGAACACCATCAGCGCCAACAGCAACCTCCAGCTGATCGACTTCGCGCAGGCCCATCTCGCCGCCCTCGGCGTGAAGAGCCGCATCACCTACAACGCCGAACGCACCAAGGCCAACCTGTTCGCCACGCTGGGCGAAGGCAAGCCGGCCGGCGTGATCGTCTCGGGCCACACCGACACGGTGCCCTGGGACGGCCAGGACTGGAGCGTCGACCCGCTCTCGGCCACGGTGCGCGACGGGCGCCTGTACGGCCGCGGCTCGGCCGACATGAAGAGCTTCATCGCGGTGGCGCTGGCCAATGCGCACCGCTTCCTCGAGAGCGAGGCCCCCTTCGCAGTGCACTTCGCCTTCAGCTACGAGGAGGAGATCGGCTGCTTCGGCGTGAAGGAGCTGATCGCCGACATGCGCGACGCGGGCATCAAGCCGCTGGCCTGCATCGTGGGCGAACCCACGAGCATGGTGCCGGCCATCGCCCACAAGGGCGTGTACCGCTACAAGTGCTGCGTGCGCGGCAAGGAGGCGCACTCCTCGCTCACGCCGAAGTCGGTCAACGCCATCGAGATGGCCGCGCGCGTGATCGGCAAGGTGCGCGACATGGCCGAGGGCTTCGAGCGCGACGAGCCGCGCTACGAGGGCTTCGACGTGCCCTTCAGCACGGCCAGCGTGGGCCAGTTCCACGGCGGCATCGCCGACAACGTGGTGCCGCGCGACGCCGAGTTCCGCTACGAGTTCCGCGACCTGCCGACGGCCGACGCGAAGCGCATGCAGCAGGAGGTGCTGGCCTATGCGGGCTCGCTCGAGCCGGCGATGAAGAAGGTCGCGCCCGACGCCGGCTTCAGCTTCGACACCATCTGCGAGATCCCGAGCTTCCTCGGCAGCGCCAACGACGCCATCACCAAGCTGGCGCAGCGCCTGGCGGGCGAGGAGCGCACCACGCTGGTGGCCTTCGGCACCGAGGCGGGCCTGTTCAAGAACGCCGGCATCCCCACCGTGGTGTGCGGCCCCGGCAGCATCGAGCAGGCGCACCAGCCCGACGAGTACGTGAGCCTCGACCAGCTCGCGCGCTGCGAGCTGTTCATGCACCGCCTGGCGTCCTCGCCGGCCATCGGCTGAACAGGCTGCGTTGACGACCCCGGCGGCCGAGGGCGACGACGCGCTGCGGCGCATGAAGCGCGTGGCGCTGGGCCTGCTGTGCGCCGCCGCGGCGCTCTATGCGGTCGCCACGGTGCTGCACGACCGGCACCCGGTGTTCGGCTACCTCGCGGCCTTCGCCGAGGCCGCGATGGTCGGCGCCATCGCCGACTGGTTCGCGGTGGTGGCGCTGTTCCGCCATCCGCTGGGGCTGCCGATCCCGCACACCGCGATCATCCCGAGCAACAAGGACCGCATCGGCGCCAAGCTCGCGGGCTTCATCTGCAACAACTTCCTGAGCACCGCGCAGGTGCTCGCGAAGCTGCGCGAGTTCGATCCGGCCGGCCGCATGGCCGAGTGGCTCGCGCGGCCGGCCAGCGGCGAGCGGCTCGGCGAATGGGGCGTGGCCGCCACGCGCTACGGGCTCTCGGCCTTCGACGACGCGCGCGTGCGCGACTTCATCGGCAAGGCCGCGGCGGCCGGGCTCGAGAAGATCGACCTGTCGCAGCTCATGGGCCAGACGCTGGGCGCGCTGACCGCGGGCGGGCGCCACCAGGCGCTGCTCGACGGGGTGCTCGAACAGATCGCGGGCGTGCTCGACGGCGAGGAGGTGCAGGCGCACATCACGGAGGCGATCGCGCGCGAGATCAAGACGCTGCGCTTCGTGGGCCTGGACCAGGTGGCGGCGCGCCTGGCCACGCGCAAGATCGTGGCGGCCGTGGCCCACACCATCGCCGAGCTCGCGGCCGAACCCGAACACCCCATGCGGCGGCGCTTCGACCATTTCGTCGACGACTTCATCGTGCGGCTGCAGCACGACCCCGAGTTCCACGCGCGCGGCGAACGCATCCGCGCCGAGCTGATCGCGCACCCGGCGCTGGGCGACTACCTGCACGGGCTGTGGGGCGAGCTGCTGGCCTGGCTGCACGAGGACCTCGGCCGCGGCGACTCGACGATCCGCCGGCGCATCGCGTCGATGGCGGCCGCGCTCGGCCAGCGGTTGCAGGGCGACGAGGCGATCCGGCGCTGGATCAACGAGCAGATCGAGGCCGCGGCGCCGCTCGCGATCGAGCGCTACCGCGAGGACATCCGGCGCTACATCGTGGAGCGCGTGGCGCAGTGGAACACCGAGGAGATGACGGCCGAGCTCGAGCGCAACATCGGGCGCGACCTGCAGTTCATCCGCGTCAACGGCACGCTGGTGGGCGGGCTCGTGGGGCTGGTCATCCACGCGGCGACGCAGCTGCTGCGCGCCTGAGCGGCGAGCCTCATCCGGCGCGTTGCTGCGCGATCACCAGCAGCCCGTCCATGATCAGGCTCTCGACCAGCTCGAAGTGGCCGTTCATCACGGGCGCCATCTTCCAGCCCGCGCCGCCGGTCATGTAGCAGGCCGGCTCGGCGCCGCAGTGCGAGCGCACGTGCTGCACCATGCGCTCGACCGCGCCGGCGATGGCGTAGGTGCCGCCGCTGGTCAGCGCGTCGCTGGTGTTGGTGGGGAACTCGCGCACCTCGCCGGTGGGCACGTGCAGGCCCGCGGTGCCCGACTCGAGCGCGCGCAGCATGATGCCGTGGCCCGGCAGGATCAGGCCGCCGAGGAACTTGCCGTCGGCATCGACGGCCTCGACCGTGACCGCGGTGCCGATCAGCACCACCACCATGGGCCGCGGCGCGCCTTCGCGCAGCATGCGGTGGCGCGCGCCGATCATCGCGACCCAGCGGTCGGCGCCGAGGCGCGTGGGATGGTCGTAGCCGTTGACGATGCCGGCCTCGGCGAGGCTGGGCATGACCCAGCGCGGCGGACAGTCGAAGCGCTCGACCACCTGCTCCTCCGCGCGGCGGCGCAGCGCATCGCCGGCGACGACGCAGCCGAGCATGCTGGAAGGCGATGGAAGATCGGCCCAGGGGCCGTCGGCGAGCCGCTCGATGTGATCGAGGAACTCTGCACCCTGCGCCAGCAGGGCGGCGCCGGGGCGAGCCGCATCGTAGAGCGCCCACTTGAGGCGCGTGTTGCCGATGTCGATCGCGAGAAAGGGAGCGGTGGCTGCGGACATGCGCGGCATTATTGCGACTTTGTGACGATTCCTGCTGTCGCGGTGTTGTCGGTCGCGGTCGGGGACTACGCAGGGGCACCCCGGCGCGCCGCTACATTCGCGAATTCCATCGACCACCGACCAAGGAGAGAACCATGGGATTGTTGAGTTTCATCAAGGAAGCGGGTGAGAAGCTGTTCGGCGGCTCGTCGGCCCAGGCGGCCGAACCCGATGCCAACGACAAGGCCGCTGCCGCCATCAAGACCTACATCGAGACGCAGAACCTCGGCCTCACGAACCTCGCCGTGACCTATGTCGCGAGCACCGGCATCGTGACGCTGGCGGGCAACGCACCCTCGCAGGAAGCCAGCGAGAAAGCCTCGCTCGCGGCCGGCAACGTGGCCAACGTGACGAGCGTGGAGAACAACCTGGTCGCGCCCGCGGCACCGCCCGCGCAGTACCACGACGTGGTCAAGGGCGACACGCTGTCGGCCATCTCCAAGAAGTACTACGGCGACGCCAACAAGTACAACGCGATCTTCGAGGCGAACAAGCCGATGCTTTCGCATCCGGACAAGATCTATCCGGGGCAGAAGCTGCGGATTCCGCCGTTGAACTGAGCTTCGGCGCGACCCTCACAGGAAAAGGCCCGCGGCTTGCCCGCGGGCCTTTTTCTTTGAACTCGGCGACTTGCCGAATGTCGCCTCAATAGCAACAATCGTCGCCCAATGAGCAACGATTCTTCCTTGATGGACCTGCTGTTCCCCGCCGCGCGGCAGCGCGTGCTGGCGGTGCTGCTGCTGCAGCCGCAGTCCGCGTTCCATCTGCGCGAGCTGGCGCGCCTGACCGACAGCCATGCGGGCACGCTCGCGCGCGAGGTGGACAAGCTGGCGCGCACCGGTCTGCTGAAGCGCAGCGAACAAGGCAACCAGGTGCGCTACAACGCCGACACCCGCCATCCCCTGTTCGAGGACCTCGCGGCGATGTTTCGCAAGACACATGGCGTGGTGCCTGCCGTGCGCGAAGCGCTGGCACCGCTGGATGCGCAGATCCGGTTCGCGCTGGTCTTCGGCTCGATCGCGCGCGGCACGCCGTCTCCGGGCAGCGACGTGGATCTGCTCGTGCTGGGCAGCGTCGACTTCATGACGCTCGCGCAGGCGGTGTTTCCCCTGCACGCGACGCTGGGCCGCGAAGTGAACACGGTGCTCTACACAACCGAGGAATTTGCACGGCGCGCACGCGCCGGCGATGCCTTCGCACGCGACATACTCGCCAAACCCAAACTGCTCGTGAAGGGAGGAGCGGATGAGCTTGCAGAACTTGCAGGCGATCGGGCGGCTGCAGGTCCACCAGCCTGACGCCGCGGGCATCGCCAAGCTGCTTCAGGCGGCGCGTCGCAACCTGGCCGACGCGCATGTCGCACAGGTCAGCACCGACAACCGCTTCGATGCGGCCTACAAGTGCATCATGCAATGCGCGATGCTGGGCCTGTGGGCCAACGGCTACCGCACGGCCACCAGCCAACCGGGCCATCACCAGACGGCCATCCAGAGCCTGGGGCTGACGATCGGCGTGGCGCAACCGGACATCATCGTGCTCGATGCGCTGCGCCGGCAACGCAACGTGAGCGACTACGAGGGCGACCCGATCTCCAATGCCGCGCTCCAGGCCTGCATCGACCAGGCCGCGCAATTGCTGGCTGGTGCCGAGGGTTGGCTGCGCGCCCATCGGCCCGATCTGCTGTCCCCTTAGCGGCTCAGTTCTGCTTCCAGGGCAACCCCCGCTTGCGCCACCCACCGACCTGCCCCCGGTGCCCGCTCTCATCCGGGTTCCCCTCGAACCCCTCGAGGATGTTGTAAGCCTCCACCCCCAGCTCCGTCGCCCGCTTCGCAGCCGCGATCGAACGCACACCGCTGCGGCACAACAGCACCACCTTCTTCCCACCTTCGCCGGCCGCGCGCACGCCCTCGTCGAAGCCGGGGTTCAGCGCCATCCCCGGCCACTGCTTCCACGCCAGCGGCACCGCGCCCGGCACGAAGCCGACCCACTCGCGCTCGGCATCGGTGCGCACGTCGACCAGCACGGCCTCGCCGCTGGCCATCCATTGCGCCGCCTGCTCGGGCGTCACGTCGCCGGCATAGCCTTTTTCACCCACGGGTTCGGTCATCTTTTGCATTCCTTCCAATTCGATCGATGGCAAGAGGGTTCCCACGAAGCGGCGGCCTTCTTTACCGGTTCCCGGTGGCCGTCGGATGGTGAAATTTTTCACCGGTTCGTGAAAACCCTGTTTGTCGTGTTTTGCTGCGCGCCAAAGATGGCGGCTTGGGCCTGTCAACCATAACTCCAAGACGGCGGCCTGGGATTTCCCCAGTCAGACCTATGGAGAGAGACAACATGACAGACAGCAAATCGACCCGCCGTCGCAGCCTGCTCAAGGGCGCCGCGGTGGCCGCAGGCGCCATGTCGGCGCCGATGGTCGCCATGGCCCAGACCACCACCCTGCGCTTCCAGAGCACCTGGCCGGCCAAGGACATCTTCCACGAGTACGCGCAGGACTACGCCAAGAAGGTCAACGACATGGCCGGCAGCCGCCTCAAGATCGAGGTGCTGCCCGCGGGCTCGGTGGTGCCGGCCTTCCAGCTGCTCGACGCCGTCGCCAAGGGCACGCTCGACGGCGGCCATGGCGTGGTCGCCTACTGGTACGGCAAGAACTCCGCGCTCGCGCTCTGGGGTTCGGGCCCGGGCTACGGCATGGACGCCAACATGATCCTGGCCTGGCACACCTACGGCGGCGGTAAGGCGCTGATGGACGAGATCTACAAGAGCCTCAACCTCGACGTCGCCTCGTACCTCTATGGCCCGATGCCCACGCAGCCGCTGGGCTGGTTCAAGAAGCCGGTGTCCAAGGCCGAGGACATGAAGGGCCTGAAGTTCCGCACCGTGGGCCTCGCGGTCGACGTGTTCACCGACATGGGCGCGGCCGTGAACCCGCTGCCCGGCGGCGAGATCGTGCCCGCGCTCGACCGCGGCCTGATCGACGCGGCCGAGTTCAACAACGCCTCGAGCGACCGCGTGCTGGGCTTCCCCGACGTGGCCAAGAACTGCATGCTGCAGAGCTTCCACCAGTGCGGCGAGCAGTTCGAGGTGCTGTGGAACGGCCCCAAGCTGCGCGCGCTGCCGCCCGAGCTCAAGGCCGTGATCGAGTACGCGACCCAGGCCGCGAGCGCCGACATGAGCTGGAAGGCGATCGACCGCAACTCCAAGGACTACGAGGAGCTCAAGAAGAGCGGCATCAAGTTCTACAAGACGCCCGACACGGTGCTGCGCGCGCAGCTCGCCTCGTGGGACAAGACCATCGCGAAGAAGTCGGCCGAGAACCCGCTGTTCAAGAAGGTGCTCGATTCGCAGCGCGCCTTCGCCGAGCGTGCGGGCCAGTGGCAGAACGACTACTCGGTCGATTTCAAGATGGCCTACAACCACTACTTCGGACGGCAGGCCAAAAAGACCTGAACGGGTCTTCCGGCCAGAGAAAGAACGCGAGGGCACCCCGAGGCGGGTGCCCTCTTCTCATTCCCGATTTCGCCTGACGCTGGCCGCGCACGACGCGCGCAGCGCCCGGCGAGGAGTTTCGTCCCGATGCAATCCTTCCTGTTGGCGGTCGACCGGTTCTCGACGTGGATCGGCAAGACTTTCGCCTGGTGTGCCCTGCTGCTCACGCTGCTGATCAGCTGGGAGGTGTTCTCGCGCTACGTGCTCAACCGGCCGCATGCCTGGGTGCTCGACGCGCAGATCATGCTCTACGGCGCCATGTTCATGACCGCCGGGGCCTACACGCTCTCGAAGAACGGCCACGTGCGCGGCGACGTGCTCTACGGCTTCTTCAGGCCGCGCACGCAGGCGCTGGTCGACCTGGTGCTCTACATCGTCTTCTTCCTGCCCGGCATCGTCGCGCTGACCTGGGCCGGCTGGATCTACGCGAGCGAGGCGCTCGCGATCCGCGAGCAGACCTTCTCGGCCGAGCCGCTGCCGCTGTACCCGTTCAAGTTCATCATCCCGCTCGCGGGCTTCACCCTGCTGCTGCAGGGCATCGTCGAGATCATCCGCTGCGTGCAGTGCATCCGCGACGGCGCCTGGCCTTCGCGCGAGCAGGACGTCGAGGAGGTCGACGTCGAGAAGCTCAAGGAGATGGTGCATGTGAAGGACGCCGACATCGCCGCGCTCGACCGCGTGGTGGTCGCCAACGAGGCACGGGAGGGCGCGCGATGAAGATCCGCCGCGAACTCTGGTTCGGCCTCACCTTCATGGCGCTGGTCGTGATCGGCGGCGCCACCATGCTGCTGCGCGCCGAGACCATCACCAACGGCCACCTGGGCCTGCTGATGCTGTCGCTCGTCGTGGTGGCGATCATGCTGGGCTTTCCCACCGCCTTCACGCTGATGGGCATGGGCATGCTCTTCACCTTCCTGGCCTACGAGCGCGACTGGCACCGCACGCTCGACCTGATGGTGCAGTCGGCCTACAAGACCATGGCCAACGACGTGCTGATCGCCGTGCCGCTGTTCGTCTTCATGGGCTACCTGGTCGAGCGCGCCAACCTCATCGAGTCGCTGTTCAAGAGCCTGCACCTCGCGCTCGCGCGGCTGCCGGGCGCGCTCGCGGTGGCCACGCTCGTGACCTGCACCATCTTCGCGACCGCCACCGGCATCGTCGGCGCGGTGGTCACGCTGATGGGCCTCTTGGCGCTGCCCGCGATGCTGCGCGGCGGCTACAGCGTGCCGCTGGCCGCGGGCGCGATCACGGCGGGCGGCTGCCTCGGCATCCTGATCCCGCCCTCGGTGCTGCTGATCGTCTACGGCGCCACCGCCGGCGTGTCGGTGGTGCAGCTCTACGCGGGCGCCTTCTTCCCGGGCCTGATGCTGGCCGGCCTCTACGTGGTCTACGTGATCCTGATCGCCAAGCTCAAGCCGCAGTGGGCGCCGCCGCTGTCGGCCGCCGAGCGCGTGGTGCCGCTGCCGCCGCTGACGCAGCGGATCGCGGCCAGCCCGTCGGCGCATGCGCTGCTGGGCCTGCTCAAGGGCCGGCGCAATGCCGAGGTGCCGCTCTCGCACGTGCTCAGGCAGCTCGGCATCGTGGCGCTGCCCGCCGTCATCTACGCGCTGCTGGCGCTGGGCAGCTACCAGGCCGTGACCACGGTCGAGGCCGAGGCGCGCTACGACATCGAGGAGATCGGTGCCTCGCGCGGCAGCAGCAGCGGCAGCAGTTCGGGCGGCTTGCAGGAACCGCCGGCCGAAGGTGGCCTGCAGGAGCCACCGAGCGAAGGCGGGCTGCAGGAACCGCCGAGCGAGGAGCCCGCGGCCGGCGCCGTCGCCGAACCGCCGGGCGCCGAAGCACCGCCGGCAGCACCCGCGCCCGCCGTCGCGGAGACCGCGCAGACCGCACCGGCCGGCGCCAGCACCCGGCCGCCGCCGACCTGGTGGGTCGCGACCTTCTCGGTGCTGGGCGCGCTCACGGCGCTGTTCTACCTGTTCCTGAGCTTCGCGCGGCTAGAGATCTTCAAGATGCTGCTGGCCTCCTTCTTCCCGCTGGTGCTGCTGATCCTTTCGGTGCTGGGCTCGATCGTGCTGGGCCTGGCCACGCCCACCGAGGCCGCGGCCATGGGCGCGCTCGGCGGCATGCTGCTGGCGGCGGCCTACCGGCGGCTCAACCTCGCGGTGCTCAAGGAGTCGGTGTTCCTCACCGCCAAGACCTCGGCGATGGTGTGCTGGCTGTTCGTGGGCTCGGCCATCTTCTCGGCCGCCTTCGCGCTGCTCGGCGGCCAGGCGCTGGTCGAGGAATGGGTGCTGAGCATGAACCTCACGAAGGTGCAGTTCCTGCTGCTGAGCCAGGTGATCATCTTCCTGCTCGGCTGGCCGCTCGAGTGGACCGAGATCATCGTGATCTTCATGCCGATCTTCATCCCGCTGCTCGACAACTTCGGCGTCGATCCGCTGTTCTTCGGCCTGCTGGTGGCGCTGAACCTGCAGACCGCCTTCCTGTCGCCGCCGGTGGCGATGGCGGCCTTCTACCTCAAGGGCGTGAGCCCGCCGCATGTCACGCTGAACCAGATCTTCCTCGGCATGCTGCCCTTCATGGGCATCCAGATCTTCGCGATCTTCCTGCTCTACATGTGGCCGCAGATCGGCCTGTGGCTGCCGCAGCTGCTCTACAAGTAGCGAGAACGATGGCGGAGGGGAAACGCATGGCGGCGGCCGACCACCGACCGCCGCCATGCGCGCGGTCTCACTCGCCTTCGATCTTGGCTGCCTCGACCACCTTGCCCCAGCGCAGGGACTCGGCCTTGCTGTAGTCGGCGAGCTTCTGCGGGTTCATGTAGTCGGCCGTGGCGCCGAGCTCGGCGGCCTTCTGCTGGAAGGCCGGCGTGGCCACCACCTTGGCGATCTCGGCGCTGAGCCTGTCGATCACGGGCTGCGGCGTCTTGGCGGGCGCGAACACCGCGAACCACGAGGTCGCGTCGAGGTTCGGCAGCCCGACCTCGGCCGCGGTCGGCACGGTCGGCAGCGAGGCCACGCGCGCCTTGCCGGTGACGGCCACCGCGCGCAGCTTGCCCGACTGGATGAAGGGCATGAAGGGCGGCGGCGTGCCGAAGGTCATGTCGACCTGCGCGCCCAGCAGGTCCTGCAGCGCCGGGCCGGTGCCCTTGTAGGGGATGTGCGTGAGCTGGATGCCGGCCTGCTGCTCGAGCATGGCGCCGGTCACGTGCTGCAGCGAACCCGGGCCCGAGGAGGCATAGGTCAGCTTGCCCGGGTTGGCCTTGGCATAGGCGATCAGCTCGGCCATGGTCTTCACCGGCAGGCCCTCGCGCACCACCACCACCTGCGGCGCGCTCAGCACGTTGGCCACGGCGCGGAAGTCCTCGGGCACCCATTGCGCCTTCTGCTTCGTGACGTGGGGCGAGATCACGTGGTAGCCCGAGTACTGCATCAGCAGCGTGTGGCCGTCGGCCTCGGCGCGCTTGACCGCCACCGCCGCGATCACGCCGCTGGCGCCGCCGCGGTTGTCGACCACCACCGGCTGGCCCAGCGCCTTGCCCAGCGGGTCGGCGAGCATGCGCCCCGCGATGTCGGTGGTGCCGCCGGCGGCCGTGGGCACCAGCATCGTGATCGGCTTGGAGGGATAGGTCTGGGCCAGGGCCGGGCCGGCGAGCAGCGCGGCCGCTGCGAGCGCGGCGATGAAGCGAAGGGGTTGCATGCGAATGTCTCCTGGTCTTGTGGGATGAAAGGGAAGCGAAGCGGTCTCAGTGCGCGCGCGCGGCCTCGCGCGCCAGCGCGCGTTCGCGCGTGGCCTCGAAGTCCGCGGGCGGCGCATGCAGGTCGAGCCGGCGGCCGGCCTTGACGATCTGGCTCGGGATGTCGTGGCCGATCAGCGCCGGCAGCCGGCGCGCGGCATCAATCACGCGCGCGAGGTCGACGCCGGTGTCCCAGCCCGAGAGCTCGAGCGCATGCACGATCTCCTCGCTGCAGACGTTGCCGGTGGCGCCCGGCGCATAGGGGCAGCCACCGATGCCGCCGATCGAGGCATCGAAGCGGCGCGCGCCGGCGTCGATGCCGGCCAGCACGTTGGCCAGCCCCATGCCGCGCGTGTTGTGGAAGTGCAGCGTGAGCTCGGTGCCGGGCCAGCGCCGCAGGAAGGCGCGCGTGAGCGCATGCACCTGGCCGGGCCAGGCCATGCCGGTGGTGTCGCACAGCGTGACGCCGCCGGCGCCGAGCTCCTCGACGAAGCGCTCGCACCAGCCGAGCACGCCGGCCTCGGCCACGTCGCCCTCGATCGGGCAGCCGAAGCTGCACGACAGCGAGACGTTGACCGCCACGCCGGCCTGGCGCGCGAGCGTCGCCACCTCGGCCAGCGCGCGGAACGACTGCTCGCGCATCATGCGCAGGTTGGCGAGGTTGTGGCTCTCGCTGGCCGACATCACGAGGTTCATCTCGTCCACGCGCGCATCGATGGCGCGCTCGGCACCGCGCACGTTGGGCACCAGCGCGGTGTAGGCCACGCCGTCCACGCGCTCGATCTCGCGCAGCACCACCTCGGCGTCGCGCAGCGCGGGAATGGCCTGCGGCGAGACGAAGGCCGAGACCTCGATCTTCGCCATGCCGGCGCGCGAGAGCGCGTTGCACAGCGCGATCTTGTCCTCGGTCGGCACGAAGGCCGCCTCGACCTGCAGGCCGTCGCGCAGGCCCACCTCGCACATCCGCACGCGGCGATCGCCGTCGAATGTTCTTCCGTTCCAGACCGCGTCGTTCATGCAACCACCTTCCTGCCGCGCAGCGCGGCGATGTCTTCCGATGTGAATCCGATCTCGCCGAGCACCGCGTCGGTGTCGTCGCCCAGCCGTGGCGCCGAGGAGCGCACCGTGCCCGGCGTGCCCATGAGCTTGGGCACCACGCCGGGCACCTCGATCTCGTGGCCGTCGCGCGTGGACTGGCGCAGCAGCATCTCGCGCGCGCGGTAGTGCGGGTCCTCGGCGATGTCCTTCGCGGTGTAGACCTTGCCCGCGGGCACGCGCGCCGCGCCGAGGACCTCGAGCACCGTCGCCACCGACTGCGGCAGCGTCCAGGCCTCGATCGCCTGGTCGATCTCGGCCACGCGCGCCACGCGGCCCGCGTTGTTCGCGAGCGCGGGATCGGCGCCGAGGTCGTCGCGGCCGATGCTCTGCATGAGCCGGCGGAAGATGCTGTCGCCGTTGCCCGCGATCAGCACGTAGCCGTCGGCGCAGCGGTAGGCGTTCGAGGGCGCGATGCCCGGCAGCGCGCTGCCCGCGGCCTCGCGCACCGCGCCGAAGGCGCTGTACTCGGGCACCAGACTCTCCATCACGTTGAACACGGCCTCGTTGAGCGCCACGTCGATGACCTGGCCCTGGCCGCCGTTGACCTTGCGGTGGTAGAGCGCGGTCAGCACGCCGATGGTGCCGTGCAGCGCGGCCAGCGTGTCGCCGATCGAGATGCCGCAGCGCACCGGCACCCGGCCCGGCTCGCCCGTGAGGTGGCGCAGCCCGCCCATCGCCTCGCCGATGGCGCCGAAGCCCGGCAGGTCGCGGTAGGGGCCGGTCTGGCCATAGCCCGAGATGCGCAGCATGACCAGGCCCGGGTTGCGCTCGCGCAGCACTTCGTAGCCCATGCCCCAGCCCTCGAGCGTGCCGGGGCGGAAGTTCTCGATCAGCACGTCGGCCTCGGCGATCAGCCGGCGCGCGATCTGCTGGCCCTCCTCGCTGCGCAGGTCGAGCGCCAGCGAGCG
This sequence comes from Variovorax sp. GW821-FHT10D07, assembly GCF_059415325.1. Taxonomy (NCBI): domain Bacteria; kingdom Pseudomonadati; phylum Pseudomonadota; class Betaproteobacteria; order Burkholderiales; family Comamonadaceae; genus Variovorax; species Variovorax sp. GW821-FHT10D07. The sequence continues at coordinate 195,223 of NZ_JBWKMZ010000016.1, forward strand.
CTTGTTGCGCGACTGCACCTGCCACCAGACCGAGGTGCCGTCCTGCAGCAGGCGCCAGTTGCGCAGCGGGTCGCCGCTGCCGGGCGGCTCGATCTTGATCACGTCGGCGCCGAATTCGCCGAGCGTCTTGCCGGCGAAGGGGCCGGCGATCAGCTGGCCCATCTCGATGACGCGCAGGCCTCGCAGCGCGCCGGGACTCAGGGGAAGGTTCATGGCTTGGGGGCTTTCTCGGCGAAGGCGATGCCGGACGCATGCAGCGCGCCGCTCGCGGGGGAACGTGGCGCGGCCGACGGGCGCGGTTCGCGCCGACGCAGCGATTCGGGCAGCGCGAAGGCCAGCAGCGCGGCGCACAGCAGCGCCAGCGCGCCGATGACGTAGAGCGCGGGCGTGGTGCTGCCGCTCAGGTCCTTGATGCGGCCCACCATCACCGGGCTCACGATGCCGCCGAGCTGGCCCAGCGTGTTGATCAGCGCGATGCCGCCGGCCGCGGCCGCGCCGCTCACCAGCTTGGGCGGCAGCGCCCAGAAGGCCGGGATCGAGGCGATCACGCCCGCGCCCATCACGGCCAGCGCGAGCACCAGCAGGTCGGTGTGGTGGTCGAACAGGCCGGCCGCGAAGAAGCCGATGGCCGCGAGCAGCAGCAGCGCGATCACGAAGCGGCGGCGCTCGCCGCTGCGGTCCGACAGCCGCCCGACCACCACCATCGCGATCGCGCCGCAGAGATAGGGCACGGCCGTCAGCAGGCCGATCGCCGTGGGATCGGTGCTGCCCGAGGCGCGGATCAGGTGCGGGGCCCAGAAGTTGAGGCCATAGGACGCGACCTGGATCAGGAAATAGATCAGCCCGAGCATGAGGAAGCCCGGCGTCTTCAGCGCATCGAGCAGCGAGCCGTGGGCGCCGGCCGCGCCGCCCTGCTCGGCGATGCGCAGCGACAGCCGCGTACGCTCGTCGGGCGTGAGCCAGTGCGCGTCGGCGATGCGGTCGTCGAGCCGCACGAACACCAGCAGGCCGAGCGCGATGCACGGCAGCCCGCCGACCAGGAACAGCCAGTGCCAGCCGGCCATGCCGAGCAGGCCGTCGAAGTGCGCGAGCACCAGGCCCGCGGCCGGCGCGCCGAACAGGCCCGCGAAGGCCGAGGCCAGGAACAGCATCGAGGTGATGCGGCCGCGGTGCGCGGCGGGGAACCACAGCGTGAGGTAGAACAGCACGCCGGGCGCGAAGCCCGCTTCCATCGCGCCGATCACGAAGCGCAGCGCATAGAACTGCCACTCGGTCTGCACGAACATCATGAGCGCGGTGGCCACGCCCCACGAGACCATGATGCGCGCGATCCAGCGCCGCGCGCCGACCTTGTAGAGCATCAGGTTGCTCGGCACCTCGAACAGCACGTAGCCGACCACGAACAGGCCGGCGCCGAAGCCGTAGGCGGTGTCGCTCAGGCCCAGGTCGCTCTGCAGCGCGAACTTGGCGAAGCTGATGTTGATGCGGTCGAAGAAGGCGAAGAGATAGCACACCATGATGAGCGGCATGATTCGCCACGCGACCTTGCGCACGATGGCGCCGTCGTCGTCGAGGAGGGAAGTGGGGGTAGCCATGGGAGCCTTTGTCTGCGCGGCTCGCCAGCACGACGCCGCATTCGTTGCCCGGATTCTGGGCAGCGCGGCCGCGCGGGAGAACGACAAAGGCGCGCACGCAGCTTTCGCGGAACGCGAAAGCGCCCGAGGGTTAACCCTGGCAGAGGTGGTCGATCAGGGTGCGCACATGGCGCGGCACCACGCCGGCGTCGCGCAGGCCGATCAGCAGCCGGCGTTCGGCCCAGGCGTCGTCGAGCGCGATCTCGCGCAGGCCCATCGAGCGCAGGTGCGGCTGGATCGCCGCGTGCGGCAGCACGGCCACGCCCATGCCGGCCGCCACCATCTGGCACACGGCATCGAAGCTGCGCACCTGGATGCGCAGCCGCAGCCGCCGGCCCAGCGCCTCGGCCGCGGCCTGCAGCCGCTGCGCGAGCGAGGTCTCGGCCGGCAGGCTCACGAAGTCGTACTCGGTCGCCTCCTCGAGCCGCACGCTGCGCCGGCGCGCCAGCGGATGGCCGCGCGGCACCACCATCACCAGCCGGTCGACGCGGTAGTTGACGAGGTGCAGCCCGAGGCTCGGCGTGCCTTCCGCGAAGATGCCCGCGTCGGCGCGGCCGTCGAGCACCGCGAGCACGATCTCGCTGCTGTTGCGTTCCTCGAGCTCGATGCGGATGCCCGGATTGGCCGCCACGAAGCCCGACAGCCCGCGCGGCAGGAACTGCGTGACGGCCGAGGTGTTGACCCACAGCCGCACCACACCGAGCACGCCCGAGGCGTAGTCGGACAGGTCGGCCGCGAGCTGGTCGACGTCGTCGAGGATGCGCTGCGCATGGCGGTGCAGCGCATCGCCCGCCACCGTGAGCGTGACGCCGCGCGAATGGCGCTCGAGCAGCGGCGTGCCCACGGCGGCCTCGAGGTCGGAGATGCGCTTGCTGGCCGCGCCCACCGCGAGGTGCGCGAGCTCGGCGCCCTTGCTGATGCTGCCGGTGCGCACCACCAGGTTGAACAGCGACAGCGAGACCAGGTCGAGGCGGTGCAGGTTCATGGCGTTGGCCCCTGCCTCAGCGGCGGCGCTCGACGTAGGGCCGCGCCTGCAGCAGCACGATGCGCTCGCCCACGGTGGCCCATTCGATGTCCTGGTCGACGCCGCCGAAGCCGCGCTTGACCGCCGCGCCCACGTTCGCGAGCCGCACCACGAGCTCGTCGGTCAGCACGCTGCGGCCGGCCTCCAGCGGCACCTCCTTCACGCCGCCGTCCTTGTCGAGCTGCAGCGCGCTGTCCTCGGCCGAGCGGCTCAGCACCTGGATCGCCTTCGACCAGCTCGAGTACATGAGCTGCTCGGCCACGCGCCGGCCCTCGACCACGCGGATGCCGATGCCGCGCTTGGCCGAGATGTAGGTGACGTGCGGATGGCCGGCGTCGAAGGGGTCGCGCGTGATCATCACGCCCGCGCTGGTGGCGTCGATCGCGGTCTGCACGAACACGCCCATCAGCACCGACTCGGCGCCGAAGCCCGCCGCGCCGCGCGCCTCCCAGGCCTCGGCATTGAACACCGAGGCCCAGACCTTCTTCACCGCCAGCTCGAGCGCGTCGCCGTTCTTCACGTTGGGCACGGTGGTGTAGAGGCCGGCGCCGCTGAAGCCCGGCAGGTCCTCGGAGTTGGACGAGCTGCGCACGAACACGCCGCCGCCGCCGAGCTGCGACTGCCAGGCCGCGCGCCACGCGGCCGCGGTGGCGGGATCGACCGGCCACTGCACGATCTCGGCGCGCAGCGCCTCGAGCGCGCGCTGGCGCACCAGCGGATCGGCCGCGAAGCCCGGCGCCTGCTGCATGCGCGCGATACGCTCGGCCAGGCCGTTGGCGCGCATGAAGCGGTCGTAGTGCGCGAACGGGATGCAGTAGCCGTCGGGCACGCTGGTCGACGGGATGCGCGCGGCCTGCAGCGCGCCGAGGTTGGCCGCCTTCACGCCGCACTGCGCGCTGTTGCGCGCGCGCAGCGAGGCCAGCGGCAGCAGCCGCGCTTCGCGCAGGTCGGGCCGCACGGCCGCGGCGCCGCCCGGCGCGGCGCTGCCGCGGCCCATGGCGGCCGTGCGCGCGGCGCGCGTGGGCAACGCCGCGATCTCCTCGGGCGTGAGCGGGCGCACCTGGTAGCCCGAGGCCGCGACCTTGAGCGCCACCCACTGGCCCGCATGCACGCGCAGCGCCTCGGCCGCGTCGCGCACGTAGGCATTGGGAATGCCCCAGCCCTTGGCCAGCAGGTTGACGTGCGACAGCGCCGTGGACGGCCGCTCGGTCAGCACGCCCGCCACCGGCGGCAGCGCGATCGGCACCTGGCGCAGCACCGCGATGTCCTCGGGCAGCAGTGCGTTGACCGCGCCCTCGTCCTCGACGATGCGCACCCGGCCGCTGGCCGTGCCGAGGTTCATCGGCAGGTAGGGCTGCTCGCGGATCAGCGCCTCCTGCGTCACGAAGTCGATGCCGGCCTCCCGCGCCACGCGTTCGTGCAGCGTCGAGTTGGTCTTGAACTTCACGGGCGCGAAGAAGCTGGCCTTCACCGCGCGGTCGGCCTCGCGCAGCAGCGGCGCGGTGAGGCGGTCGCCTTCCCAGAATTCGTAGCCGAAGCCCGCGACGTTCTGCTGCCAGCTCAGCGTGCCGAACAGGAAGCGGCGGTCGGGCACGAGGTAGTTGCGATCGATCTCGCGCTTGCCCGCGTGGGGCGCCAGGCCGGTATCGCGCACGAAGCGCACATGCAGCTGCCAGCGCGGCGTGTCGAGGTAGTACACGCGCGGCGCCGGCTTCGCGCGCCGGTCGATCACGAACAGCACATGCGGCAGCGCCATCGGCGTGCCGGCATCGTAGGTGCGCGCGAGCGCGTCGAAGTCGGCGCGGCTGGCGAGCGCAGGCAGCGACGAGGCGCCGCCGGCGGGACGCACGGGCGAGGCCGACTCCTCCACGCGCTTTTGCGCGTCATAGAACGAGGGCTTGCGCGCGAGCTGCGCATCGGCGGGCAGGGGCGCGAGAACGGACAGCCACGACACGAGCAGCGCAAGCCGGCACGCAACCGCGCCGCGTGGAAGGTGCCTGGGGTCGTTGTTCTTCATGCGGATGTCTCTGTCCTTCTTTGCCGACGAGCGCGGATTCTCGCTCGGCCGCCGCCGACACGCGCAGCTCCTCGGAACCCGTTCCAAGCCCCGTGCCCGGCAGCGGTCATCGACGCGGGCTACAGTGCGCTCGCAAAGGAGAGCCTTGTTCCATGTCCACCCCCTACGACTTCGATCTCTTCGTCATCGGCGGCGGCAGCGGCGGCGTGCGCGCCGCGCGCATGGCCGCGCAGACCGGTGCCCGCGTCGGCCTGGCCGAGGCCGCCGAGCTCGGCGGCACCTGCGTCAACGTCGGCTGCATTCCCAAGAAGCTCTACAGCTACGCGGCCGGCTATGCCGAATCCTTCGAGGAAGCGGCGGGCTACGGCTGGCAACTGCCCGGCGAGCCGGTGTTCGACTGGCCGCACCTGAAGTCGCAGCGCGCCAAGGAGATCTCGCGGCTCAACGGCATCTACGCCTCGCTGCTCAAGAACTCGGGCGTCACGCTGGTCACGGGCTGGGCGCAGCTCGCCGACGCCCACACGGTGGAGGTCGACGGCAAGCGCTACACCGCGCGCCACCTGCTGGTGGCCACCGGCGGCACGCCCTTCGTGCCCGACATCCCGGGCCGCGAGCACATCGTGACCTCCGATGCGATGTTCGACCTCGACCCGTTCCCGCGCCGCCTGCTGGTGGTGGGCGGCGGCTACATCGCCTGCGAATTCGCCTCGATCTTCAACGGGCTCGACGCGAAGGTCACGCTGCTGCACCGCCGCGCGCACCTGCTGACCGGCTTCGACGACGACGTGCGGCAGTTCCTCGCCAACGAGATGGGCAAGGCCGGCGTCGACGTGCGCCTGAACTGCGAGGTGGCCTCGGTCACGCGCACCGCCGACGGCCTGGTGGCCACGCTCGCGCGCGGCCAGCAGATCGAGGCCGACACGGTGCTGTTCGCCACCGGCCGCGTGCCCAACACGCAGGGCCTGGGCCTCGAGGCCGCGGGCGTGGCGCTCGACGAGCGCGGCGCGATCGCGGTCGATGCGCACTACCGCAGCTCGGTGCCTTCGATCTATGCCGTGGGCGACGTCTCCACGCGCGTGCAGCTCACGCCGGTGGCGCTGGCCGAGGCGATGGTGGTGGTCGACGAACTGTTCGGCAAGGGCAAGCGCCGGCTCGACTACGAGTTCATTCCCACCGCCGTGTTCACGCACCCGAACATCGGCACCTGCGGCTACGGCGAGCTCGACGCACGCGCGAAGTTCGGCCAGGTCACGGTGTTCTCGAGCGAGTTCAAGTCGCTGCGCCACACGCTGTCGGGCCGCAGCGAGCGCACCTTCATGAAGCTGGTGGTCGACACCAAGAGCGACCGCGTGGTGGGCCTGCACATGGTGGGCGCCGACGCGGGCGAGGTGGTGCAGGGCTTCGCGGTCGCGATGCGCGCGGGCGCCACCAAGGCGATGTTCGACAGCACGGTGGGCATTCACCCGACCGCGGCCGAGGAGTTCGTGACGATGCGCGAGCCGATGCCCGGCTGAGGCCCGGTTCAGGCCCGCGCCTGCTTGTCCTCGAGCAGCCGCACCAGCGTCCACAGCAGCCGGTTGGCCGGCACCGGCACGCCCAGCGCCTCGCCGCGGCGCAGCACGAAGCCGTTGAGATGGTCGATCTCGCTGCGCTTGCCGCGCGCGAGGTCCTGCGCGGTCGAGGAGAACTGCGCGGGCATGGTGCGCGCGATGCCCGCCACCGCGGCATCGATGTCGCCCGGAATCGTCACGCCCTCGGCCCGCGCGACCGCGAGGCATTCGGCCACCACGTCGCGCAGCACGCCGGGCACGCCCTCGTTGCGCACCAGCACGCCGTAGGGCAGCTGCGTGATCGCCGACAGCGCGTTGTAGGCGCAGTTGAGCACCAGCTTGGCCCACAGCGCGCCGCGCACGTTGCCGGATATCTCCGTCGGCACGCCGGCCGCGCGCAGCGCCTGCGCGACTTCCTCGCCGCGGGCCGAGGGCGCGATCACGAGTTCGCCGCGGCCGTTGTGCTTGACGTGGCCCGGGCCCGCCATGCCGGTCGCGACATAGACCACGGCCGCGGCCACCTCGTGGGCCCGCAGCACGGAACGCGCGCGCTCGTCGTTGTCCACGCCGTTCTGCAGAGTGAGCACCAGCGCGCCGGGCGCGAGGTGCGGCGCGATCTGCGCGGCCGCGGCCTCGGTGTCGGTCGACTTGACGCAGAACAGCACGAGGTCGGCGCCCCGCACGGCGTCGGTCTCGGTGCTCGCGGCCATGGGCACGTGTTCGTCGAAGGTCTGGGCCTCGAGGCGCAGGCCGCGGGCCCGCACGGCCTCCACGTGCGCGGGCCGGCCGATCAGCACCACCTCGTGGCCCGCGCGCGCCAGCATGGCGCCGTAGTAGCAGCCGACCGCGCCGGCGCCCATGACTGCGACTTTCATCGATGCATCGTCCTTGTCGTGATGAGGGATGGCGAGCGTAACCACTCGCGCGATTTCATGCCTCGGCCTCCACGCCGCGCGACTTCTGGCCTTCGTCGAGCAGCCAGGCGCGAAAGGCAGCGAAGGCCGGCAGGTCGAGCCGGTCGGGCCGGTAGCAGAGGTAGTGGCCCTGGTTCACGCCGACCGGCGTGCCGCAAGGACTGAGCAGCGAGCCCTCGGCGAACTCCTCCTGCACCAGCAGCTTCGGCACCAGGCCGATGCCCAGGCCGTTGAGCGCGGCCTGGATCAGCGCCGAGTACTGCGCGAAGCGCGGGCCGGCCACGGTCTGCACCTCGGGCACGCCATGCTGCGCGGCCCACTGGCGCCACGCGGTGGGCGCGCCCTCGTGATGCAGCAGCGTGTGGCCGAGGATGTCGGCCGGCTGCGCGATGCGGTGCCGCCCCTCGACCAGCGAGCGCGCCACGATCAGCACGAACTCGCGGCCCGCGATGTATTCGGACACCACGCCGGGCCAGCCGTCGGGGCCGTAGCGGATCGCCGCGTCGACCCCGGCCGGGATGCCGTCGCTGGGCTCGAGATGGCGGCTGAAGCTCAGCATGACGTGGCGGCTCTTCTGGCTGAAGGCCGGCAGCCGCGGGATCAGCCACTTGGTGAGGAAGGTGGGCACGCTCGCGAGCGTGAGCAGGCCGGCGCCGGCATCGCCCGAGCGCGCCTCGAAGGTGGCGGTCTCGATCGCGCGCAGGCCGCCGGCGATCTTCTGCCAGTAGACGCGGCCCTGCGGCGTGAGCTGCACGCCGCGCCCGTTCTTCTGCAGCAGGGCGCGGCCGAGGAAGGCCTCGAGCCCCGCGATCTGCTTGCTGACCGCGCTCACGGTGATGCACAGGGCGCCGGCCGCGAGCGTCAGGCTCTCGTGGCGCGCCACCGCGTCGAAGGCCAGCAGCTCCTGGATGGTGGGGCAGTCGCGCTTCATGCATGGCTCCGGTTGATGAAAGTTCGGTGAAAAACAGTTGCCAACAGCTCAAGTGTCGTCATCCAACTTTCACCCATGAATACCAAGGTGCTTCCTAGAATTCAGGCCGATGCGGCGGAAGACCCAACGCAGACAGTAGCGCATCCGGAAAGTATGCCGGCCGCGCGTGACACGGAGACAACCCTTGGTTCGCGGCATCTCGCTCCTCTACGGCCTGTACCTGCTGCTGCCCATCGCCCTGCTGCTGGTCGGCAGCGTGGGCGGCAACTGGACCAACACGCTGCTGCCCACGGGCCTGACCGGGCAGTGGTATGTCGACCTCTGGCTCGACACCTCGTTTCGCAAGGCCTTCGTGAGCAGCCTGGTGGTGGCGCTGTCGGCCTGCGCGATCAACACCGTGCTGGCGCTGCCGCTGGCCTATGCGCTGTACCACGGCGCTCGGCGCGGCGGCAGCCTGGCGGCGCGCATCGTGAGCGCCACGCCGGTGGCGGTGCCGGCGATCACGCTGGCCTTCGGCTACATGATCGTGTTCAACACCGACCTCGCGCCCTGGCTGGGCTCGATGCCGCTTCTGATCGCGGCGCACGCGATCCTCACGCTGCCCTACCTCACGAACACGCTGCTGACCGACCTGCGCCACCTCGACCTGGACCGGCTCGAGCAGGCCGCGGCCACGCTCGGCGCCTCGGGCTGGCAGCAGTTCAGCGGCATCGTGCTGCCGAGCCTGCGCCAGAGCCTGATCAGCGGGCTGGTGATGGTGGCGGCGATCTCGGTCGGCGAGTTCGGCGTGTCGAACCTGCTCACCAGCTTCCAGAACCGCACCTACCCGGTGGTGCTGCTGCAGGCCTTCTACGGCGCCACGGGCTTCGCCTGCGCGGCCACGGTCATCCTCCTGGTGCTGGCGAGCGCGTCGGCGCTTCTTTCCTCCTCCCTGGTGAAGCAACGCGCCGTCACGCCATGAGCCTCCTCCTCGACACGGTCAGCTACAACTACCCCGGCAGCACGCACGGGCTGCACGAGGTCTCGCTCGACGTGCGCACCGGCGAGCTGGTCGCGGTGATCGGGCCCAGCGGCTCGGGCAAGTCGACCCTGCTCAAGCTGGTGTCGGGCCTCGAGACCGGCCACACGGGCCGCATCGCGCTCGACGGCGAGGACATGTCGCGCACGCCGGTGCACCGGCGCCACATCGGTATGGTGTTCCAGAGCTATGCGCTGTTCCCGCACCTGAGCGTGCTCGACAACGTGGCCTACGGCCTCAAGCTGCGCAAGGTGGCGACCGCCGAGCGCCGCCAGCGCGCGCAGGCGCTGCTCGACACCGTGGGCCTGGGCGAGTACGCGCAGCGCGCCGTCGCGCAGCTCTCGGGCGGGCAGCAGCAGCGCGTGGCGCTGGCGCGCGCGCTCGCGATCGACCCGCGCGCGCTGCTGCTCGACGAGCCGCTGTCGGCGCTCGATGCCGGCGTGCGCGGCCACCTGCGCGATCAGATCCGCGCGATCCAGCAGCGCTTCGGCGCCACCACGCTGCTGGTCACGCACGACCAGGAAGAGGCGCTCGCCATGGCCGACCGCGTGGCGATGCTCAAGGACGGCCGGCTGCTGCAGATCGCCACGCCGCGCGAGATCTACGAGCAGCCCGCGAGCCGCGCGGTGGCCGAGTTCGTCGGGCTCTCGACGATCCTGCCGGCCAGGGTCGCGGGCCTCAACAAGCTGGACCTGGGCTTCGCCCAGCTCGCGGCGCCCACCGGCATGCGCGCGCCCGGCACCGCGCTGCACGTGCTGGTGCGGCCCGAGCACATCGCGGCCGATCCCGCGCCCGGCACGCCGAACCGCATCGCGGGCCGCTGCGGCGCGCAGCGCTACCTGGGCTCGCTGACGCGCTACGACTTCGAGGTGCCGGGCGCGCCCAGGCCCTTTCTCGCCGAATCGGCGCGGCCGGCCACGGACGCCATCGCGATCGCGCCCGAACACCTTCGCCTGCTCGACCACTGAATCATCTACTCCCGAGGAGTCACTCATGCAACGCAGACATCTGATCCAGGCCGCCGGCGCCCTGCCCGTGCTGGCGCTCGCGCGCACCGCCTTCGCCTTCGACGGCCCCGAGCTCTACGCGGGCGAGAAGGCGCTCTACGCCGAGGCGCAGAAGGAAGGCCTGTGCGTCTCCTTCGACACCGGCCCCGAATGGGCCAACTGGAAGTCGCTGTTCCGCGACTTCAAGAAGCGCTATCCCGAGATCGAGCTGACCTACAACGACATCGGCTCGGCCGCCACCGTGGTCGCGCTGGAAAAAACGAAACGCCGCCCGCAGGCCGACACCGCCTACTACTTCGCGGCCTCGGCCGTCGATGCCGCGAAGAAGGACGTGGTCGCGCCGTTCAAGCCCGTCAACTTCGACAAGCTGCCGGCCGTGTTCCGCGAGGCCGAGGGCCGCTGGTTCACCATCCACACGCTCAACATCGCGTTCCTCGTGAACAAGAAGCTGGTGAAGAACGTGCCCACCGGCTGGGCCGACCTGCTCAAGCCCGAGTTCAAGAGCACGGTGGTCTACCTCGACCCACGCTCCACCGGCATCGGCCAGGTGCTGACCTTCGCCGCGGCCTATGCCAACGGCGGCGGCGTCGACAACGTGCAGCCCGGCACCGACTACCTCGGCAAGCTGCATGCAGCAGGCAACGTGCTGCGCGTGGAAGGCACCACGCCGTACGCCAAGTTCCTCAAGGGCGAGATCCCGGTCTGGATCAGCTACGAGAACGACGGCCTCAAGGCCAAGCATGTCGACGGCATGGGCGACGCGGTCGAGGTCGTGATCCCGAAGGAGGCCAGCGTGGCCGCGCCCTATGCGATCAGCCTGGTGAAGAACGGCCCGAACCCGAACGCCGGCAAGCTGTGGCTCAACTTCATCATGAGCGAGGCCGGCCAGTCGCTGTTCGCGCAGGGCTTCGTGCGGCCCGCGGTGCCGGGCACGCCGCTGTCCGCCGACGTCGCGGCCAAGATGCCGGCCGCGCCGCAGATCAAGCCGCTCGACGTGGTGAAGGCCTCGGAGCGCAAGGCCGAGCTCGACAAGCTCTGGGCCCAGGCCGCGCTGGGGAAGTAGGCGCTTCGTGATGAGACGCTTCGGTGCCTGGCCCGCCTGGGCCTTCATGGCGCTGTTCTTCGCGGTGCCGCTGGCGGCACTGCTGCCCGAGGCCTTCGCCGAGCGCGGCAGCGCCTTCGGCCGGCTGGTGGGCAACCCGCTGTTCTTCGGCGCGTTGCGCAACACGCTGGCGCTCGGGCTGGCGGCGGGCGCGGTGTCGGCGCTGGTCGGCACCTGCATCGCGATCGAGCTCGCGCGCCAGCCGGCCGCGCGGCGCCAGTGGCTGATGACCCTGCTGGGCCTGCCGCTGGCCTTCTCGGGGCTGGTGATCGCCTACGGCTTCATCCTGGCCTTCGGCCGCGCGGGCTTCGTGACCCAGCTCATGGCCGGGCTCGGCGCCGATCCTGCCGTGCTCGGCAGCTGGATCTACAGCGTGTCGGGCCTGGGCTTCGCCTATGCCTACTACCTGATCCCGCGCGTGGCGCTGTCGCTGTACCCGGTGTTCGCCAACCTCGACCCGCGCCCGGCGCAGGCCGCGCGCACGCTCGGCGCCTCGCGCGCCCGCGCCTTCTGGGACACGGTGCTGCCCGAGGTCGCGCCCTCGGTGCTGTCGAACGCCTGCATGGTGGCCGCGATCGCGATGGGCACCTACGGCACGGCGCTGGCGCTGGTGGGCACGCAGCTCAACATCCTGCCGCTGATGCTCTTGGCGCAGGTGGGCGATGGCGGTTCCGATTTCGCGGTGGCGGCGGCGCTGTCGCTGGTGCTGATGGTGGTGTGTGTGATCGTGATGGGAGTGGGCGATGTGCTTACGCGAAGGCGCGAACGCGGTGCAGTGGTCGGCGCCGGTCATTGAGGCGCTGGCGCGCCTCGCGCAACGGCAGCGCGGGCCCGATCGCCATCGCCAGCCGGTGGCGATCATCGGTCCCGGCGATGGCGGCCCGGCCGAGTGCGAGGCCGCCTATGCGGTCGCGCATGCGCTGGCCGGCGCGGGCATGGCGGTGGTGTGCGGCGGGCGCGGCGGCGTGATGGCCGCGGCCTCGCGCGGCGCCGCCGAGGCCGGCGGCATCGCCGTGGGCATCCTGCCCGAGGACGACGACCGCAACGCCAACGAATGGCTCAGCGTCGCCATCCCCACCGGCATGGGCGAGCTGCGCAACGGCATCGTCGCGCGCAGCGGCCTGTGCCTGGTCGCCATCGGCGGCAACATGGGCACGCTGTCGGAAATGGCGATGGGCCTCAAGTGGGGCAAGCCGGTGTTCGTGATGCACGGCGACGTCGAGCTGCCGGGCGCGGTGCCCGCGACGGATGCGGACGACATGCTCGCGAAGGTGCTGGGCTGCCTGCTGGCCTGAAGGGCGAGCCGGCCGGAAGCGTTCCGAAAGCGGTCACGACGGCATTGCACAATGCCGCCATGCCCTACATGCCCCCCTTCGTCGCACCCGCCCGCTTCACCGACGCCGCCGCCGCGCTCGACCAGGTGAAGGCCATCTACCAGGGCGGACTCGCCCATCTGCGCGAATCGATGCTGCGCTTCGTGGACGGCGACGAGCTGCCGGGCCGCGTGCGCGCCTGCTATCCCTTCGTGCGGGTCCACACCCACACGGTGGCGCGCCACACGCCGCCGGCCAATGCCGGCCTGAGCTACGGCTTCGTGGCCGGACCGGGGCGCTACGAGACTACGCTGACGCGGCCCGATCTCTATGCGCGCTACTACCTCGACCAGTTCCGGCTGCTGCTCGAGAACCACCAGGTGGAGCTCGAGGTGGGCACCAGCACGCAGCCGATCCCGATCCATTTCTCGTTCGCCGAGAACGACCACATCGAGGGCACGATGAGCCCCGAGCGGCGCGCGCTGATGCGCGACGTGTTCGACCTGCCCGACCTCGGCGCGATGGACGACGGCATCGCCAACGGCACCTTCGAGGCGCTGCCCGGCGAGGCACAGCCACTGGCGCTGTTCACCGGCGCGCGCGTCGACTACTCGCTGCACCGGCTGCGCCACTACACGGGCACCCTGCCCGACTGGTTCCAGAACTTCGTGCTGTTCACCAACTACCAGTTCTACATCGACGAGTTCGTGCGCCTGGGCCACGAGGCGATGGCCGACGAGAACAGCGAGTACATCGCCTTCATCGAGCCGGGCAACGTGGTGACGCGCCGGCGCGGGCTCTCCGCCGGCGCCAGCGCCACCTTCGGCCACCTGCTCGACGGCAGCCAGGGCACGGCGCCGCCGCGGCTGCCGCAGATGCCGGCCTACCACCTGGTGCGCGAGGACTACAGCGGCATCACCATGGTCAACATCGGCGTCGGCCCGGCCAATGCCAAGACCATCACCGACCACATCGCGGTGCTGCGCCCGCATGCCTGGATGATGCTGGGCCACTGCGCGGGCCTGCGCAACACGCAGCAGCTCGGCGACTACGTGCTGGCCCATGCCTACGTGCGCGAGGACCACGTGCTCGACGAGGAGCTGCCGCTGTGGGTGCCGATCCCCGCGCTGTCGGAGATCCAGCTCGCGCTCGAGCAGGCGGTGGCCGACGTCACGAAGTGCGAGGGCCCCGAGCTCAAGAAGATCATGCGCACCGGCACGGTCGCGAGCACCGACAACCGCAACTGGGAACTGCTGCCCGGCAACCAGCCGCAGCGCCGCTTCAGCCAGAGCCGCGCGGTGGCGCTCGACATGGAGAGCGCGACCATCGCGGCCAACGGCTTCCGTTTCCGCGTGCCCTACGGCACCCTGCTGTGCGTCAGCGACAAGCCGCTGCACGGCGAGATCAAGCTGCCCGGCATGGCCAACCACTTCTACCGCGAGCGCGTCGAGCAGCACCTGCGCATCGGCATGCGGGCGATCGAGATCCTGCGCCAGGAAGGCTCGACCCGGCTGCACAGCCGCAAGCTGCGCAGCTTCGCGGAAGTGGCGTTCCAGTAAGGCCCGACCCGCCAAAATCGTGACTTAGTTCCGCATTTGGCGGGGCTGGAGGCCCATTCCCCGGGTTTTCCCCTGGGCGCCTGTCACCGACACGACAGGTGCGTTGCGTCATCATTTGTTTACCTTTTTAGACAATCGGAAACAGACATGCCGCACCCGACCGCCCTGCCGCCTTCGCCCGGACGCCGGCGCTTCCATGCCTGGCTGGGCGCGATGGCGGTGCTGGGAACGGGGGCGGTGCGCGCGGCCGAACCGCAGCTGACCGCGAAGCTGCGCATCGTGATCCCCGCCAACGAGGGCGGCGGCTGGGACCAGACCGGCCGCGCGCTCGGCGCCGCGCTGCTGGCCTCGGGCGCGGTGGGCGACGTGGTCTACGAGAACATCGGCGGCAAGGGCGGCACCATCGGGCTCGCGAAGTACGTCGAGAAGTACGACGCCGACCCCGACGCGATCCTGATGAGCGGCATGGTGATGGTCGGCGCGGTGGCGCTGCAGAAGCCGGCCGTGACGCTGGCCCAGGTGGCGCCGGTGGCGCGCCTCACGAGCGACTACGAGGTGGTGGCGGTGCGCGCCGATTCGCCGATCAAGACGCCCAAGGACCTGATCGCCCAGCTGCGCGCCGACGCCGCCAAGACGGTGATCGCCGGCGGTTCGGCCGGCGGCGTGGACCACATGTACGCCGGCATGCTGGCGCGCGTGGCGGGCAACACCGCGGCGTTGGTCTACCAGCCGCACCCGGGCGGCGCGCAGGTGGTGGAGTCGCTCGAGTCGGGCAAGTCGGCGGCCGGCATCTCGGGCTACAGCGAATTCAGCGAGGCCCTCGCGAGCGGCAAGCTGCGCGCGATCGGCGTGTCGGCCAGGCGGCCCTTCCTCGGCATCCCCTCGGTGCGCGAACAGGGCGTGGACGCCGACCTCGCCAACTGGCGCGGCGTGCTCACCGGCAAGAAGGTGACGCCCGAGCGGCGCGCCGTGCTGCTCGAGGCGGTGCGCCGCGCGACCGTGGCCGACCTCTGGCAGAAGACCATCCGGAAGAACAACTGGGACGCCTACTGGATGGCGGGCAAGGACTTCGAGGGCTTCCTCGAGCTCGACACCGCGATGGCGGGCCCGCTGATCTACCTGCTCAAGCTCAAGGCCTGATTCGAAGCTCGATTCGAGGCGCGGTCAGGCGCCCGCGAACAGCTCGGGCATCTCGCGCACGGCCTTCGGCGTGAGCGCCAGCGCGCGGCCGTCGAGCTCCTGGCGCACCCAGCCGCGCTTCAGCGAAAGCTGCAGCCAGGCGGCGCCGAGCGCGCCGCCCAGGTGCGGGCGGCGCTCGCTCCAGTCGAGGCAGGCGCAGGCGAAGCGGCGGCGCGAACGCCGCACCGCATCGACCTCCACGCCCAGGCTCTCGAGCGCGACCGCGCCCTCGGCCGTGAGTTCGTAGGAGCCGCTCGCGAGGCCGCTGAGCCAGCCCTGCGCATGCAGCCGGTCGTGCAGCGCGACGCCCGCCGTGCCGGCCATGTGGTCGTAGCAGGTGCGCGCGCTGCGCAGCCGGCTCGGGGTGCTGGGCTTGAACCCGGCCACGCGCGGCGCGCCGGCCACCACCATCAGGCCTTCAAGCGCGGCCGCCACGTCGTCGTCGGCGAGCCGGAAGTAGCGGTGCTTGCCCTGCACCAGCAGCGCGACCAGCCGCTCCTCCCTGAGCCGCGCGAGGTGCGCGCTCGCGGTCGAGGGCGCGACCTCGGCCACGGTCGCGAGCTCGGTGGCGGTGCGCGCATGGCCGTCCATCAGGCAGCTGAGCATGCGGGCGCGCGCGGGCTCGGCGATGGCGCCGGCGAGGCGGGCGAGCTGGAGGTCCGGGTTCGCGGAGGCGGCGGTGTTCATGCGGCGATCCTAAGGCGCCATGCCATCCCACACTTCGGCCGCGAGCGAAGTGTGGCGGACACGCGCGGCGCAGACTTCGGCCATGAGCACGCCGCACCCCACCCTCGAGACGATGGCCCAAACCGACCCAACCGACCCAGTCGCGGCCGTCGTGCATCCCGATCCCTACCCCTACTACGCCACCCTGCGCGACGGCCCGCCGCTGGCCTGGAACGCCACGCCGCGCCTGTGGGTCGCGAGCCGCGCCGAGGTCATCGAGACGCTGCTGCAGGCCCACGGCGCGCTGCGCGTGCGCCCGGCCGCCGAGCCGGTGCCGCGCGCCATCGTCGGCCAGCCCGCGGGCGAGGTCTTCGGCCACCTGGTGCGCATGAACGAAGGCGCGGCGCACCAGGCGCACCGGCCCGCGCTGCAGCGCGCGCTCGCGGGCCTCGACCTGCAGGGCGCGCATGCCACCGCGCTCGAGGCGGCCACGGGCACGCGCGCGCTGCCGCTGTCGGACGCGCTGTTCTCGATCCCGCTGCGCGCGATGGCGCGGCTGCTGGGCTTCGGCGATGCGGCGCTGCCGCGGGTCGATGGCTGGATGCGCGACTTCGTGGCCTGCCTGTCGCCACTGTCGAGCGAAGCGCAGCTGCGTGCGGCGAGCGTTGCCGCGGCCGCGCTGATGACGCGCTTCGAAGCCCTGGTGGCCGACGCACCGGCCGCGCGCGGCACGCTGCTCGCGGCGGTGCGCGAGGCCGAACCCGCGGGCACGCCGCCCTCGCGCGCGCTGCTCGCGAACCTCGTCGGCCTGCTGTCGCAGACCTGCGATGCCACGGCCGGCCTGCTCGGCAATAGCCTGATCGCCTGGCGGCGCGAACCGGCCGCGCGCGAGGCCGCAGCCTCGCGCGATGGCCTGCAGATGGTGGTGCAGGAGACCGCGCGCCACGATCCCTCGGTGCACAACACGCGGCGCTTCGTGGCCGAGCCGGTGGACATCGCGGGCACGACGCTGGCCGCGGGCGATGCGGTGCTGCTGGTGCTGGCGGCCGCGAACCGCGACCCGGCCTTCAATCCCGAGCCCGATCGCTTCCAGCCGCTGCGCACGCGGCGCCGCATGCTGGGCTTCGGGCATGGCCTGCATGCGTGCCCGGGACAGGCGCTGGCCTGCACGCTCGCGGCGGCCGGGCTCGAGGCCTTGCTGCGCGAGCGCCGCGCCGAGGTCGAGCGGCTGCTCGAACGCGGCTGGCGCTATCGGCCCTCGGTCAACGGGCGCATTCCTCAGTTCGACTGAACATGGCGCCCGGTACTCAGGCCGCTGCCTCGGCCCACTGCCCCATGCGCTCCAGGAACGGCGACAGCTGTGCCGCGCCCCAGCGCAGCGGCAGCGCGCCGGGCCGGCGCAGCACCTGCTGCACGCGCAGCCGCAGCAGCCGCTCGGCGCCCTCGAAGGACGCGAGCTCGGGCCCGTCGATCACGATCTCGGCCGTGGCCGCGACATGCAGCATCTCGCCGCTGTCGAAGTCGACGAACAACAGGCCCGCGCGCGGATAGGCCAGCAGGTTGCCGAAGGTGTTGAAGAAGCGGTTGCCCGTGAAGTCGGGCACCGTCAGCACGCCGCCGCCGATGTCGTCCACGCGCACGAAGCCGGGCCGGCCGCCGCGGTGCGAGACGTCGACGCCGCGCGCGCTGACATCGACCTCGTCGCCCTCGATGGCCGCGCTCGCGGGATGGGCGCTGGCGATGAACAGCGTGTCGGCGCGCCGGATCAGCGCGCGTGCCGCGTCGTCGAGCCCATCGAGCCATTGCACCGCCGCGGGCGCCGAGGCCGGCGGCCGGTAGGCGGGCTCGCGCGCCTGGATGTACTTCGGGCAGTTGCCGAAGCTCTGCTGCACCTCGAGCGTGAAGCCCGCCGCGTCGAGCGCCTCGACCGTGCCGTTCATGCGGTTGCGCCGCCGCGTGTGCGGCTGGATGCCGAGCAGCCCGAGCGTCGCGCCGTCGCGCAGCGAGGCCGCGAGCGGATCGCCGGCATCGGGCAGCGCATCGATGCGCAGGTGCGTCGGATCGGGCGAATGCGCGAAGCCGGCCGGCGCGGCCAGCATGCTGGCCCAGGGCTGGCCCTGCGCGTCGATGCTGCCGGTGACCAGGAAGGGCAGCAGCGCGAAGAAGTCGCGGTGCTGGTCGGGCATGAAGTCGCGGATCACGCGCGAGCCGGCCGCGGCCATGACCTCGCGCGAGCCGGCCTGCAGCTGCATCGCGCGTTCGCCGGCGTGGAAGGGAACATCGATCATGGCGGACCTCCGCGAGTTTCTTCGGTGAGGGTGGACGCGATCAGGCGGCCAGCGCGACGGGCGAGCGCACCATCGGCACGAAGCCCGGCAGCGCCTCGACGCGCGTGAGCCATTGCCGCACGTGGGGATAGGGGTCGAGCGACACGCCGCCCTCGGGCGCATGGGCCACGTAGGCGTAGTTCGCGATGTCGGCCAGCGTGGCCGACTCGCCCACCAGGAAGGGCTGCGCCGCGAGGTGCTGCTCCATCACCTCGAACAACGCATGGGCGCGCTTGCGCACCTCGCTCGGATCGTCGGGCCGGCCGAACAGCGCGAACACGCGCGCGGCCGCCGGCCCGAAGGCGAGCTGGCCCGCGGCCACCGAGAACCAGCGCTGCACCTGCGCCGCGCCGAAGGCATCGCGCGGCATCCAGCGGCCGGGGTCGGCGGCATAGCGCTCGTTGAGGTAGACCAGGATCGCGTTCGAGTCGGCGAGCGTGAGTTCGCCGTCCTCGATCACCGGCACCTGGCCGAAGGCATTGCGCGCGAGGAACTCGGGCGTGCGGTTGGCGCGCGCGCGCATGTCGATCTCGATCGCCTCGAAGGGCAGGCCCAGCAGCGACAGGAACAGGCGCACGCGGTGCACGTGGCCCGAGATCGGCGTGCCGTAGAGCTTGATGAACTGGGCCGGTTGGCGCGAAGCGGTCATGGTCGGAATCCTCGAAGTGGTGGCGTCGGAATGGATTCTTCTCTCTTGCGTCGATCGAAGGAATACACGTCATCGGATTTGACTGCTGCGTTTTTCGGATGAATCCGATCTAATCGCCCGATGGATCGCTTCAAGGCCATGCAGACCTTCGTGCAGATTGCCGACCAGGGCAGCCTGACCCGCGCCGCCGAGGCGCTCGGCACCTCGCTGCCCGCGGTGGTGCGCGCGCTCGCCGCGCTCGAGGCGCACCTGGGCGTGCGGCTGTTCCACCGCACCACGCGGCGGCTGTCGCTGACCGAGGAAGGCAGCCACTACCTGCCCGCCGCGCGCGAGGTGCTGCTGGCGGCCGACGCCGCCGACCTCGCGCTGCAGGCCGAGGCGCGCGAGCCCGAGGGCCGGCTCACGATCACCGCGCCGGTGCTGTTCGGCCACATGTACGTGGCGCCCGCGATCACGCGCTTCATGCAGCGCCACGAACGCGTGCGCTGCAGCGTGCTGCTGTACGACCGCACGGTGAACCTGCTCGAGGAAGGCATCGACGTGGGCATCCGCATCGGCAGCCTCGAAGATTCCTCGCTGGTCGCGCAGACCCTCGGCAGCATCCGCCGCGTGGTGGCCGTGAGCCCCGCCTACCTGAAGCGCCACGGCACGCCGCGCCATCCGCGCGACCTGGCCGGCGCGCCCGCGGTGCGCGGCCGGCTCGATGCGCCCGCGCAATGGAGCTTCCACGAAGGCAGCCGCACGATCCATGTGGCGACCGTCACGCGGCTCGAGTTCAACCACCTCGCGCCGGCCGTCGAGGCCTGCGCCGCGGGCATGGGCTTCGGCACCTTCTTCTCCTACCAGGTGCTGCCGCTGGTGGCGCAGGGCCGGCTCGCGCTGGTGCTCGAGGACTTCGAGCCGCCGCCGCGGCCGGTCAGCGTGATCTATCCGAACGCGCGGCTGCTGCCGGCGCGCACGCGTGCCTTCATCGACTGGATGAAGGACGAGTTCACCGGGCTGCGGATGTAGCCCGGAG
This sequence comes from Variovorax sp. GW821-FHT10D07, assembly GCF_059415325.1. Taxonomy (NCBI): domain Bacteria; kingdom Pseudomonadati; phylum Pseudomonadota; class Betaproteobacteria; order Burkholderiales; family Comamonadaceae; genus Variovorax; species Variovorax sp. GW821-FHT10D07. The sequence continues at coordinate 215,131 of NZ_JBWKMZ010000016.1, forward strand.
GCTCAGGGCGCCTCGGGCGGCAGCGGCCGGCCATCGCACAGCCGCTCGGCGTCGTTGACCATGCCGCGCACCGCTTCCTCGAGGCCGAGGTTCAGCACCGCCATGAACTCGCCGTTGGCGCTGGTCCAGTTGGCGCGCGTGCCCATGCCGTGGTACTGGCGCGAGACGGTGGCGCCGCCCGGCAGCCGGTAGTCGACCTTGATCGCCACGTGCGACACCAGGTTGAGGTCGACCGACCAGGCATGCGCGAGCCGCAGCGAGACCTCGGCGCCGAGCTGGCGGCGCGCCAGGCCCGCGGCCGGCGGCGCGGCCGCGAGCGTGTCGAAGCCGTAGCGGCGCGTGGCCAGCAGCGCGTCGCGCACCCAGGGCACGGCATCGCCGCCGCGCAGCGACTCCACGCGGCGCGGCGTGGCATGCACCGTCGGCAGCATGCGCGTGAGGTTGCCCATGTGGCTCTTGTTGCGGCGGATGTCGTCGACGCGCGCGAGGAACAAGGTGCAGCGCTGCGCGATGCGGAACGCCAGCACCGGCGCCTCGTCGGGCCGCTGCCCGGGCTCGGGCGAGGACTCGAAGACCATGCTCAGCGGCTCGTTCTCGTCGACCGCGTGCGCGATGGGCGTCAGCGCGCCGGCCAGCAGCACGAGCACGGCGGCGCGATGGAAGCGAAGGCGCGTCATGGCACGGTGCTCCGGATCGAATACAGCGCCTTGTCCTCGTCGCGGAACAGCACGCGCGGCGGACCGGCCTGCGTGTCCTCGATGCCCTGGCCACCGATCACGACCCAGGTGCCGTTGACGTTGAAGCGCCCGGTCTTCACCGGCCCCGAGCGCGCGCCCGCGATGTCGAGCGCGAACAGGCGCATCGTCTGCATCACCGAGTCGCGCATCACGGCGCGCAGCGCCTGCCCATCGTTGGCGACCAGCCGCCGCACCACCGTGGGCCGCGTGCCGCCGCCGATCGGCGACTGGTAGATCGCGCCCGCGCGGTAGACCGGCTCGCTGCCGCCGTCCTGCCACAGCAGCGCGGTGGTGCGCGTGGTGAAGGCGCCGAGCCCCGGCTCGAGCGCGTACTGCAGCAGCAGCACGAGGTAGGCGGGCCCGTTGCGCGTGGCCGCGATGCGCGCCTCGTGCTGTGCCTTGGGCGGCATCGCGGGCAGCACCTGCGCCGAGGCGATGCGCAGCGGCGGATAGAGGCCGGTGGCGCCGATTTCGCCGAGCGCGATGCCGGCCTCGGTGCGGTAGTCGTAGTCGAGCAGCGGCCCGACCGTGGCGCCGACCTCGGCACTCATCTCCTTCTGCCGCGCCTGCTGCACCGAGGAGTCGATCAGCGCGCCGATCATGCCGCCGCCGAGCGCCGCGGCCGCGCCGGGCGGCTGGGCCGAGAACATGAAGCTCTCCTGCGCGACCACCACGCGCACGTCGACCTCGGGCAGCTTCGCGCGCTCCGCCGCGCCGATCGAACGATGGAAGGGCGCGCAGGCCGCGAGCAGCGCGCTGCACAGCACGAGCAGCAGCGCGCGCCAGGGCCGCGACGCGGTCGCTGCCGTCATCGCCCGCGGACCCGGAAGAAGAAGGAAGTGCACGGCCTGTGGCTTGTCTGCATGGAAGGTCGGACGAAAGGATGCGTGGACGGACTGCGGCCAGGGCCGGCGAAGCCGCGATTGTGTCTCGCTCGCGCGCGCCATGGGCTCGCGGTGAACCCTGGTCCCCCGACGGACGGCGCCGCGCGCGGGCCTGCGTCAGAATCGTCGCGTTCCGCGGTCCTCCCTGTCTTCCTCTTTCTGGTCCCGCCCGTGTACTCCTCCTCCCAAGCTGCCTCCCCTCCCTCGCCGGCCGCCGCGCCCGCCGCGCCGCTCTTTCGCGTGGCGAACCTGCGCAAGCGCTATGGCGACACCACGGTGGTCGACGATCTCTCGTTCGACATCGCGCCCGGCGAATGCCTGGGCGTGATCGGCCCGAACGGCGCCGGCAAGACCACCACCATCCGCATGTGCCTGGGCCTCACCGCGCCCGACGGCGGCAGCATCGAGGCGCTGGGCCTGCAGATGCCGCGCGACGCGCTCGCGATCAAGGCGCAGCTCGGCGTGGTGTCGCAGTTCGACACCCTCGACCCCGACTTCAGCTGCGCCGAGAACCTCGTGGTCTACGGCCGCTACTTCGGCTTCGCGAAGAAGCAGGTGCGCGAGCGCGTGCCGCAGTTGCTCGAGTTCGCGGCGCTCTCGCACAAGGCCGATGCCAAGCCCGGCGAGCTCTCGGGCGGCATGCGGCGCCGGCTCTCGCTGGCGCGCGCGCTGGTCAACGACCCCAAGCTGCTGCTGCTCGACGAGCCCACCACCGGCCTCGACCCGCAGGCGCGCCACCTGATGTGGGAGCGCCTGCAGGTGCTGCTGCAGCAGGGCAAGTCGATCCTTTTGACCACCCACTTCATGGACGAGGCTGAGCGCCTGTGCTCGCGCCTCTTGGTGCTCGACCACGGCCGCAAGATCGCCGAGGGCCGCCCGCGCGACCTGATCGCCGAGCACCTCGAGCCCGACGTGGTCGAGGTCTACGGCAACGGCGCGCTCGCGCTGGCGAACGTCGACGCACTGCGCGCCCTGGCCGCGCGCGTCGAGGTCAGCGGCGAGACGGTGTTCTTCTACACGCAGGACGCGCGCCGCCTGCTCGAGGCGCTGTCGCAGCACCCGGGCCTGCGCACCTTCCACCGGCCCGCGAACCTCGAGGACCTGTTCCTCAAGCTCACGGGGCGGCAGATTCGCGAGGACGGCTGACGCCTGTGACGCGCCACGCCACGAGAACATCAGAGACACCCACCGATCGCATCGCATGACCACCCCGACCCTCGCCACCGAGCCCTCCTCCTCTTCTTCGCCACCCTCGCCTTCCGCGTGGCGGCCACCGCAGCTGTCGATGCGCTGGTGGCCCGTGTTCCTGCGCAACCTGCTGGTGTGGCGCAAGCTCGCGATCCCGAGCCTGATCGGCAACATCGCCGAGCCGCTGATCTGGCTCGTGGCCTTCGGCTACGGCATGGGGGCGCTGGTGGGGCAGGTGAGCGTGGGCGAGACGAAGGTGCCCTACATCCTGTTCCTGGCGAGCGGTTCGATCTGCATGAGCGCGATGAACGCGGCCTCGTTCGAGGCGCTCTATTCGGCCTTCTCGCGCATGCACGTGCAGAAGACCTGGGACGGGATCATGAACGCGCCGGTGGGGCTCGACGACATCGTGCTGGCGGAGATGCTGTGGGCGGCGTTCAAGTCGATCTTCACGGTGACGGCGATCCTGTTCGTGATGCTGGGGTTGGGGATCAGCCACAGTCCGAAGCTGTTCGTGGCCTGGCTGGTGTTGGCGGGGGCGGGGGTCACGTTTTCATCGATCGCGCTGATCTTCAATGCGATGGCGAAGGGGTATGACTTCTTCACGTACTACTTCACCTTGTTCATGACGCCGATGATGTTCTTGAGTGGGGTGTTCTTTCCGCTTGAGCAACTGCCTGGGGCTGTGCAGGTGGTGGCGGGGTGGTTGCCGTTGGCTAATGCTGTGGCGTTGGTTCGGCCTTTGTTCATGGATCAGTGGCCTGTTGGGTGGGGTCGGCATGCTTGTGTGCTGGTTGTGTATGCGGGGGTGGCGTTTTGGGTGGCGTTGGCTTTGACTCGGAAGAGGTTCAGGGCTTGATTGGCGTTGCTCTTGTGCCGAGGGCGTGCTTTTTTGTTTAGGCAGTAGGCCGGGTCTCGCCCCGGCGGGCGACTCACTTTTCTTGTCTCGCCAAGAAAAGTAAGCAAAAGAAGGCGACCCCAC
>NZ_JBWKMZ010000017.1:0-133211 GCF_059415325.1 Variovorax sp. GW821-FHT10D07
CGCCTTTCTTTGCTTACTTTCTTTGGCGAGACAAAGAAAGTGAGCCGCCCGCCGGGGCGGGACCCGGCCTACGGCCTAAGCAAAGAGAAAGCCCCAAGAAAAACCTCACCCCACCCGAAGCACGTCCTCGACAGCCAAAGCAACCCCAGCCAACCGCGAGTCATCCCCCCGAACAGAAGAGAGCATCAACCCAACAGGCAACTCCCCAGCCGAATGACAAGGCAAGCTGAACGAACACCCATCCATCAAATTGATCGCAAACGTATTCCGCAACAGCAACCCGTTCGCCTGGAAGAACGCCGAATCCTCAGCCAGCGAATCGATGGCAGGCGCCACGATAGGCACCGTAGGACACAGCAGCGCATCGAAGCCTTCAAGACGCCCTTCGACCCGAGAGATCCACTCCCGCCTCCGATCCAGCAACGCGATGTAATCGGCAGCCCGCACCTCGGTCCCCAGGGCAATCCGAGCCGCAACCCGAGAATCAAACGCCTCGCGCTTAGAAGCAAACCGTTCCCGATGCACAGCCGAAGCCTCGATAGGCGACAACCCCCCCGGCGCATTGACCGTCCCGATCTCCGCCAGCTCACTCAACGCAATCTCCACGATCTGCGCTCCGGCTTTGGACAGCGCCTGCACCGCCCGCTCGAAAGCCCGCGCCACACCAGGCTCGATCGCATCGAACATCAAGGTCTTCGGCACCGCGAGCCGCAACCCCTGTGCCGGCCGTCGCCGCACCACGAGCGGCGCATCGGCGATCGCGGCGTCGGCGACCAAGCAGTCCTCGACGCTGCGCGCCATCGCGCACACCGTGTCGAGCGAACGCGCGAGTTCGAAGGCGCCGGTGCGCGGCACGCGCGACTGCGTGCTCTTGAAGCCGACGATGCCGCACAGCGCGGCCGGAATGCGGATCGAGCCGCCGGTGTCCGAGCCCAAGCCCGCGACCGCGAGGCCCAGCGCCACCGACACAGCGGCACCCGACGAGGAGCCGCCGGGAATGCGCGCGACCTCGGCGTCGGCCGGGTTGCGCGGCGTGCCGTAGTGCGGGTTGATGCCCACGCCCGAGAACGCGAACTCGGTCATGTTGGTGCGGCCCACGATGGCGGCACCCTGCGTGCGCAGCCGCGTCACCATGGCCGCGTCGCGCGCGGCCGGAGGCTCGCCCTGGCAGGCGATGGAGCCGGCCAGGGTGGTCTCGCCGGCCACGTCGTAGAGGTCCTTGATCGAGACCGGCAGGCCGGCGAGCGGCGCGGTCTGCACGCCGGCCTTGCGCGCGGCATCGGCATGGCGCGCGGCGGCCAGGGCGGCGTCGGCGTAGAGGCGGGTGAAGACGTTCGCGGCCGCGGGCTGCGCGGCGGCGGCTAGCACCTGCTCGATCAGCGCCTCGTGCGTGAGTTCGCCGCGGGCGATGCGCGCGCGCAGCGCGCCGATGGTGGAGTCGTTCTGTGTCATGAAGGAGGAGAAGGGCGTTCAGGCGATCACGGGCAGGACGCGCACCGCATAGCGGTGGACGATGCGCCGCTGCAGGCGCGCGTCATGCAACTCGATTTCCATCTGCGCGGCGGGGCGGATGGCCTCGCCGCGCGCGTTGGGCAGCGCCGCCAGTGTGCCGCAGGTCATGAAAAGTCCCTCGGGATCCTTGCCAAGACCCGGCAGGCCGTCGCGCAGCGCGGCCAGCGGGCGGATCGCGGCCAGGGTGCCGCGCTGGTAGTCGACCCAGCGGCCGTCCTCGAAGATGCGCGAGCGCAGCTCGATGGCGTCCTGGTGCGCCTCCACGTCACGCCAGCGCCAGGCCGAGGCGGCCAGCGGCTTGGCGCACATCTGCTTGGAGACGGCGACCGAATAGCTCTCGACCTGGCGGTCGGTGTGGTCCGAGGCCACGCCGAGCCACCACTCGCCCCGCGAGAAGAACAGCAGCGGTTCGGCCTCGCCCGAGCTCTGGTCGCCCAGCGCCTCGATCTCGGCGGACTGCGTGAGCAGCAGCGAGGCCATGCGGTAGTACAGCGGCACGCTCGAGGGGCGCGGCACGCCGAGCGCGGCGAGCTCCTCGATGTGGTGCTCGATGGCGGCGCTGTCGCGGCCGGTCCAGCCGGCCACCACCAGCGCGTTGGGCGCGACGGCATGCAGCGCGCTGCTGCGGGTGCCGTCCTCGGCGATGCTTTCGCAGGCGATGTGCAGGGTGTTGCGCGTCATCGCTTCAGGCCTCCAGCGGTTCGTGCGCGGTCTCGCGCGCCACCAGCAGCGCGACCAGCGTGAGGCACAGCGCGCCGGTCACGTAGAGCGAGACCGCGAGCGTGCTGCCGTAGGACTTGAACAGGCTGGCGATGATCAGCGGCGCGAAGCCGCCGCCGAGGATGCCGGCCAGCGTGTAGGCCAGCGAGGAGCCGGCATAGCGCACGCGGTTCGGGAACTGCTCGGTCACGAAGGCGGCCTGCGGGCCGTACATCATGGCGTGGATCACGAGGCCGACCACCACGGCGGCGCAGATCGCGAGCGGCTTGGCGCTGTCCATCAGCACGAAGAACACGAAGGCCCAGACGATGCCGCAGAGCGCGCCGATGATGTAAACCGGACGGCGGCCGATTCGGTCCGACAGGCTGCCGAACCAGGGCACCGAGATCGCGTTGCAGGCCGCGCCGATCATGGTCGCGGTCAGCGCCAGCGGGCGCGACAGGTGCAGCACGGTGGTCACGTAGGTGAGGGTGAACACCACCACCAGCGCATAGAGCACGTCGGAGCCGATGCGCGAGCCGCCGGCCACCAGCAGGCGGCGCCAGTGCTGGCCCAGCACTTCCTTGATCGGGGTCTTGGCGGTCTCCTGCTTCTGCTCCATCTCGCGGAACACCGGCGTTTCCTCGACGCCGCGGCGCAGCCACAGGCCGAACAGCACCAGCGCCACGCTCGAGACGAAGGGGATGCGCCAGCCCCAGGACTGGAAGTCCTCGGGGCTGAGCCAGGCCGACACGGCGGCGATGAAGCCGGTGCCGATCAGCGTGCCGGCCGAGGGGCCGACCTGCGTGAACGAGGCGTTGCGGCCGCGCTCGTTCGGCTTGCCGTGCTCCATCGACAGCAGCACCGCGCCGGCCCATTCGCCGCCGAGCGCCACGCCCTGCACGAAGCGCAGCGCGACCAGCGCCACCGGTGCCCAGATGCCCCAGCTCGCGTAGGTGGGCAGCAGGCCCATGAGGCCGGTCGACACGCCCATGATCACCAGCGTGGCGACCAGCACGAAGCGCCGGCCGAGCCGGTCGCCGAGGTGGCCGAAGACGACGCCGCCGAGCGGGCGCGAGATGTAGCCGACCGCGTAGGTCGAGAAGGCGAGGATGGTGCCGGTCAGCGGATCGAAGGAGGGGAAGAAGATCGCGTTGAAGACCAGCGCCGCCATGATGTTGTAGACGGTGAAGTCGTACCACTCGAGCGTGGTGCCGATGGAGCTGGCCATCGCGAGGCGGCCCATCTTGGCGGGCTTGGCGCCGTGCGCGGCGGACGCGGCCGGGAGAGCGTGTTCGGTCATGAGGATCCTGGAATGAGGAAGAAGGTGAAGGAGGCGGTCGGTCAGGCCAGCTCGCCGGCGTGCAGCTTCCAGCCGAGCGCGAGCAGCCAGCCGCTCGCGGGATCGGCATCGAGCGCGGCGGCGGCCGTGGCGCGCGCGGCGCGGGCCGCGTCGGCGCCGCTGGTCTCGACCACCAGCATCGACTGCAGCACGCGGCCTTCGCTGCTTTCGCGCGGCAGCGGCGTGCTCAGCGCGACGTCGGGCTGCAGCAGGAAGGACTGGACGAAGCCCGGCTGCTCGGCGAGGCGGCGGCCGGCCTCGGCGGCGCGTTCGGCGAGCGCCGCGGCATCGCTGGCCACGGCCAGCGGCAGCACCGCGATGTGGCTGCCGCTGCCGAAGCCGGTGACGGCGCGCACCGCGCAGACGCGGCGGATCGGATCGCGCATGCGGTCGAGGTTGGCGATCGACCACGGCGTCTGGCGCTCGAAGGCGGCGCGGTAGCCGGCCGAGCGGAACACCTCGAGCGAGGCGGTGCGGTAGAGGCCGAGGTAGCGGCGGCCGCCTTCGAGCGAGACATAGCGCGCGCCGGAAAGGAAGCCCGGGATGCGCACGCGTTCCTCGACGTGCTCGCGGTCGTACCAGCGGTTGAAGTCGGCCTCGTCGGCCGCGGGATCGACGTCGCAGGCGACGAAGAGCAGGCCGTTCTCGGCGGCGGAAGGTTCGGTGACGGAAGCGGTGGAAGTCATGGCGGCGGAAGCGGGAGCGGGCCTTCGAAAAAAGAAGGCGCGATCTTCCGCCGCGGGGTCAGGCTGTCACAAACGAGTTTTTCTGGGCGACAGCCACAAGAATTACTGGCCCCTCGATGGGGCGCAAATGCGCTGTTTCGAGGGTTAACCCTCTATGGCTCCGCTCCAGATTGGTGCGACCGCCGCGGCCGTGAACTGGTCGGAGGCCCGGCAGGCCAGCTCGGCCACGAGCCGGATGGCATCGGAGTCGGCGGCCTCCAGATGGCTCACCACCAGCCGTTGCGGCGAGATCAGCGCATCGCATTCGATGATGCGCACGTCGCCGGCCGCCACGTATTCGTAGACCGGCGGCAGCGGCACCAGCGCATTGCCGAAGCCGGCCTTCACCAGCCGCGCGAGCGCCGAGATCGAGCTCACGCAATGCACCTTGCCCAGCGGGATGCCCACCGCGCGGTAGAGGTTCTTGAGCGCCTCGTGCGGCTGCGAGCCCGGGCTCATGGTCAGCACCGGCTGACGCAGCAACTGTTCCACCGTCTGCGTGCCTTCGGCGCTCATCTGCCCGACCCAGCCCATGGGCATCGGCAGGCAGGGCGTGCTCACGATGCCCGCGCCCGCGATGTGGTCGGTCTGCAGCGCGATGTCGAGCGCGCCCTCGCGCAGGCCGCGGTGCAGCGCGAGCGTGGTCTCGGAGGTGAGCTGCACCTCGATGCCCGGGTAGGTGGAGCGCAGGTTGGTGAGGAAGCCCAGCAGCCAGGTGTGGACCACGGTCTCGATCGCGCCGATGCGCACCAGGCCCAGCAGGTCCTCGCGCGGGCGGCCCAGCGAGACGATCTCGCGGCGCAACTCGAGCAGCCGCTCGCCGTAGTCCATCAGGCGCACGCCGACGGGCGTGAGCCGCAGCTCGCGCGCGTCGCGTTCGAACAGGCGCGCGCCGATGTCTTCTTCCAGCGAGGCGACGCGGTTCGACACGGCCGCCTGCGTGATGTGCAGCCGGTCGCTCGCGGCCCGGAAGCTGCCCAGCCGCGCGGCCCAGAGAAAGGCTTCGACGAATCGTGTGTTCATGCAGGTGTGTCCGCGGGGATTGTGCCGGCAATCGCGCGGCGGCCACCCCGGGACGGCCCGCATGGCTACTTCGCGGCGAGGGGGAGGGTGAGCGCGTCCAGCACCGGCACCACCGCGGCCGCGTCGTTGCTCGCGAGCAGCACCAGCGCCTCGTTCGTGGCCGGCGAGAACGCGAGCAGCGCGCGGTAGCCGCCGGTCTGGCCGGTGTGGAAATAGATGCGCCGTTGCGCGCCGCCCGCGGCCGGATCGCGCATGCGCAGCGCATAGCCGACGTCGTACTCGCCCTGCGCCGACAGCGGCTCGCGCAGTCGCTCGGCCGCGGCGCCCAGCGGTCCTGCGCGGCCGGCCATCAAGGCGCGTGCGAACAAGAGCAGGTCGGGCGCGGTGCTGCGCAATGCGCCGGCCGCGGCCAGCGCGCCGAAATCCCAGGGCGCACGCGCCGCGTTGCCGGCGTAGCCCTGGGGCAGCCGCTTGGCGCGCGCCGCATCGAGGTGCTGCACCGTGTCCTTCATGCCCAGCGGCACGGCGATGCGCTCGCGCACCAGCTGGTCCCAGGGCTGGCCATAGCGGTCCGACAGCAGCTGCCCGACCAGCGCGATGCCCAGGCTGCCGTAGCGCGGCGCGCAGGGCGGCGCCTGCGTGAGCTCGAGCGAGGAGAGCGCCACCATCAGGTGCGCACGCGTGGGCTTCGCGAAGGGATTGGAATCGGGCCCGGGCGGGCGCGCCGGCAGCGCGGGCAGGTTCGGCAGGCAGGCCGTGTGGGTGATGAGCTGGCGCAGCGTGATCGCGGCCACGGGCGGCGGCAGCGTGGCCTTGTCGGCGAGCAACCGGCCCAGCGTGTCGTCGAGCGAGAAGTCGCCGCGCTCCACCGCCTGCGCGAGCAGCAGGCCGGTGAAGACCTTGCTGATCGAGCCGATCTCGAACACCGGTTGCGCCTCGCCGGGCGCCATCGCCTTCGCCTTGCCGACGTGCCTGAGCGTATTGCGCTGGATCGCGTAGCGCGCCGCGCCGCCGCGCCAGGTGCCCGCGACGATGGTGCCGGGACGGTCGCCGAGGACTTGTGCGGCGAGCGATGCGGGAGGACTGTCGAAGCCGGCGGGTTCGGCATGGCTGGTCAGGGGCAGCAGCAGCGCAGACAGCGCGAGGAGGGTGGCGGGAAGATGTCGCATGGCGCGCATCTTCGAAGCGCGCGGGCGCCGCGGCAACGCGCGGCGGCGCCCGCCGCGTCACCGCCGTAACGCGCGTAACGACGGCCCGTGGCTCGGCGCTTGTCAGCGCTTGTCGGCGGGCAGCACGTTGCGCGGGTCCTGCCGCAGCACCAGGTCCCAGAGCTGCTGCCCGGTCGGCGCGCGCGATTCCTCGCAGACATGCGCGACCAGCCCGGCGGCACGCCCGACCAGCGCCAGGCCGCGGCCCAGCAGCGGGTCGAGGCCCATGTCGGCGAGCACCGCGCCGTTGGCGCCGGCCGCGTTGAGCGGCAGGTGGCGGCCATGGTCCTCGCGCAGCACCTCGACCAGCGCGAGCGAGAGCCGCCAGTGGCGCCCGAAGTAGCCGTTGGCCTTCGACACGGCCATGAGCGTGGGCACGCGCGGATCGCCGTCGACGTGGATCGGATGCCCTATGCCCGGGATGCTGCGCTTCGCTTGCCGGCGCTCGCGCACCAGCGCGGCCGCGCGCTCGCGCAGCTCGGCATCGCTCGCGTCGTCGGTGAGATCCGCGGCGGCCGCGAGCAGCATCTCGCTGACGTTCTGCACCGTGCCGAGGAAGTTCGAGCCCGCGCCCAGCAGGCCCGCGGCCACCGCGCTCTGCAGCGATTCGGGCGCGCCGAGCCAGGTCATGCGCGTGGCGATCGCGCTCGGCGTGAGGCCGTGGTCGGCCGCGGTCACCAGCAGCATGTTGACCATGGCCTTCTCGCGCGGCTCGGGCAGCCGCGCCATCGCGAGCAGCCACAGCATCTCGACGAAGTCGAGCTTGCCGATGATCTCGGTGGCGAGGTTCAGGCCGCGCACATGGATCGCGTCGGGGGTGGTGTAGCCGATCTCGGTCCTGATCGTCATCGCTTGCCCCTCAGCCCGCCAGGCCCACGGTGATGCCGCCGCAGACGTAGAGCACCTGGCCCGTCATGAACGAGGCCATCGGGTGCATGAAGGCGTCGACCGCGTGCGCCACCTCGGCGGGCTCGCCGAAGCGCTGCACCGGGATGCCCTCGGCGATGCGCCGCGTGCGCGGGCTGTCGGCCGGGTTCGCGGCCTTGAAGGCCTCGGTGGCGATCGGGCCCGGCGCCACCGCGTTGACCGTGATGCCCTGCGCCGCGAGCTCGAGCGCCCAGGTGCGCGTGAGCGCGTTGAGCGCGCCCTTGGCGGCCGAGTAGCCGCTGCGCAGTTCCTTGCCGAGCGCGGCGCGGCTCGTGATGTTGACGATGCGTCCGCCGCCGGCCGCGCGCATCGCGGGCAGCACGGCCTGCACGCACTGCAGCGCGGCGCGCGCGGTCACGCCGATCTGCAGGTCGAAGTCGTCGAGCGAGGTGTTCTCGAGCGGCGCCGGGCGGATCGCGGCCACGTTGTTCACCAGGCCGGTGAAGCGGTGGCGGCCGCAGGCTTCGGCGAGCGCGGCGGCGAGCGCCTCGCGGTCGCCCATGTCCACGCGCAGGTGCGCGCCGCTGCGCGCGTCGGGCGGCGGCTGGAGGTCGAGGCTGGTGACCTGCCAGCCGCTCTCGATGAGGCGGCGGCAGATCGCGAGGCCGATGCCCGAGGAGCCCCCGGTGACGAGGGCGTGGCGGTCGGATGGCGGGGTCGGATTCATGGCGTGGCGTGATGCGGTGTGGAGGTCTCGCTGCCGGCGCCCATGCGCCGCAGCACTTCGATGCGTGCGTCCTTCTTCGAGGCCTTGCCGTTCGCGGTGCGCGGCAGTGCGTCGAAGAAGTGCACCGCCTTCGGCGTCTTGACGGGATCGAGCCGCTCGCGCACCCAGGCGACGAGCTCGGCGGCCTCGCAGGCCGCGCCCTCGCGCAGCTGCACCGCGGCATGCACGGCCTCGCCCCACTTGTCGTCGTCGATGCCGATCACCACGCAGTCGTAGACGGCGGGATGCCGCCCCAGCACGTTCTCCACGTCGGTCGGGTAGACGTTGAAGCCGCCGGTGATGATCAGGTCGCGGATGCGGTCCTTGAGGAACAGGAAGCCGCGCTCGTCGAGATAGCCGCCGTCGCCGGTGCGCAGCCAGCCGTCGTGGAAGGCCTCGGCGGTCTTCTCGGGCTGCTTCCAGTAGCCCGACATCACGAGGTCGCCGCGCACCACCACCTCGCCGCCCTGGCCCGGCGGCAGCAGCGCGCCGGCCGGGTCCATGATCGCGACCTCGGTCATCAGCGCGGCGCGGCCCACCGACTCGAGGTTGCGCGGATCGAGCGCGTCCTCCACCGGCATGTAGGAGATGATGGCCGGCGCCTCGGTCTGGCCGTAGCCGGTCTCGACGTGGCCGAACACCTGCTGCGCCTCCACGATCTTCGCGCTGCGCATCGGCGCCGCCGCATAGACGAAGTGGCGCAGCGCGCTCCAGTCGCGCCCGCGCGCGGTCGGGTCCTCGAGCAGGCTGTAGATCAGCGTTGGCGGCATGAAGACCGCGGTCACGCGGTCGTGCTCGAGCTGGTCGAGCACCTCGCGCGGCTTCGTCGAGCGCGGCAGCAGCACCGTGCCGCCGCTGCCGAGCACCGGCAGCAGGAAGGTCGAGGTGCCGTGCGTGATCGAGGCCACCGCGAGGTAGCGTTCGTCGGCGTCGAGCCGCATCGCCTGCATGATCGAGACGATGGTGGTGTTCCACGCGCGGTAGCTCTGCATCACGCCCTTGGGCGCGCCGGTGGTGCCGCCGGTGAACTTGATCGCCTGGATCTCGGCCAGGTCGTGGCGCACCGGCGCGGGCCGGCTGCCCGCGTGCGCGGCCAGCAGCGCCGAGAGTTCGCAAGCGGTGGGCGCCGTGCCGAGCGCGCCCGGCCGGTAGACGATGCGCGGCGCGCCGGTGGCCTCGAGCTTGGGCGCCTGTTCGTGCTCGGCGATCACCAGCGCGGCCTCGGTGAAGTCGACGATGCGGCACAGCTCGTCGGCGCCGGCGCGCGGATTGAGCGGCACCCAGATGCGGCCCGCGAGCAGGGTCGCGAACAGCGACACCACGTGCGCGAGGTGGTTGCCCGCGCAGATCGCGATGCGCCCGCGCGGATCGGGCACCAGTGCCTGGAACGCGGTGGCCAGCGCCTCGGTGTGGGCCAGCAGTTCGGCGTAACTCAGCGCGCCCTCGGGGCCCGAGAGCGCGATCTTGTCGGGATGGCGGCGCGCGGCGCGCAGCAGGAAATCGATCGGCCGCATCCGCTCACTCCGCCTTCGCGCCCGAGACGCGCACGATCTCGGCCCACTTGTCGTACTCCTTGCGCACGAACTGGTCGAAGGCCGGCTGCGGCATCGGCAGGATGTCGGCGCCGAGGTCGCGGTAGCGCGCCTTCACGCGCTCGCTGCGCAGCGCCTTGTCGACCTCGTCGTGCAGCCGCGCCACCACCGGCGCGGGCACGCCGGCCGGAACGAACAGGCCCGACCAGGCGGTGGACTCGTAGCCCGCGAGGCCGGCCTCGGCCATGGTCGGCACCTCGGGCAGCAGCGGCGAGCGCTGCGCGCCGGTCACGGCCAGCGCGCGCAGCGAGCCCTTGGCGATGTGCGGCAGCGAGGTCGGCAGGTTGTCGAACATCAGGTCGATCTGGCCGCCGATCAGGTCGGTCAGCGCGGCCGCGCCGCCGCGGTAGGGCACGTGCAGGATGCTCACGTGCGCGAGGTGCTTGTAGAGCTCGCCCGAGAGGTGGATGCTGCTGCCGTTGCCCGAGGAACCCATCGTGAGCTTGCCCGGCGAGCGCTTCGCGAGCGCCGTGAGCTCGGCCACGGTCTTGGCGGGCAGCGCCGGGTTCACCACCAGCACGTTGGGCACCGAGCCCACCATCGCCACCGGCACGAAGGCCTTGCGCGTGTCGTAGGGCAGGTTGCCGTAGAGCGTGGGATTGATGGCGTGCGTGCCGACGGTGCCGAGCATCAGCGTGTAGCCGTCGGCCGGCGCGTTGGCGACCTCGCGCGCGCCGATGTTGCCGCCGGCGCCGGGACGGTTGTCCACGATCACCGGCTGGCCCAGCGCCTGCGCGAGCTCGGTGCCCACGAGGCGCGCGAACAGGTCGGCCGCGCCGCCGGGCGGGAAGGGCACGACCAGGCGCAGCGGCTTGGCGGGCCAGGCGGGTGTCTGCGCCATGGCGCCGGTGGCGAGGGCGGCCAGCGCGAGGGCGCCGGCGCCCAGGAGGGAACGTCGTTTCAAGGCTTGTCTCCGGAAGCGGGAAGAAAAAGAAGGGAAGGACTCAGGCCGACGCGCCGGGTGCGCGCGCGATGCCGTGGCGCAGGCCGCCGTCCACCGGCAGCTCGGCGGCATTGACGTAGGCGGCCTCGTCCGAGAGCAGGAAGCAGGCGGCGTTGGCGATGTCCCAGGCGCTGCCCTGGCGGCCGAAGGGCAGCGGCCCGCTCGCGCGGCCCGGGCGCGCGGCGCTGGCGGCGCGGCCCATGGGCGTGTCGATCAGGCCCGCGCGCACGATGTTGGCGCGGATGTCGCGCCCATGGCCCTCGAGCGCGACCGCGCGGCACAGCGCCGAGAGCGCGGCCTTCGAGCTCTCGTAGGCCGGGTTGCGGCCCGCGGGCATCAGCGCGGCCAGCGAGGAGACGAACACGATCGCGCCGCCGCTGCGCATGGCGGGCAGCGCCGCCTGCGCGCACAGCAGGTGGCCGCGCAGGTTCACGCCGAGGATCGCGTCCCAGCTCTCGGGCGTGACCTCGGCCAGCGGCCGGCGGTCGCTGATGCCGGCGTTGAGCACCAGCGCGTCGAGCACGATGCCGCCTTCGGCCAGTGTGGCGAACAGCGCGCGCACCTGGGCCGGGTCGCCGATGTCGGCGGCCAGGGCCAGGTGTCGCGCGCCGGGCGCCTGCGCCTCGAGCGCGGCCACCGTGTGTCGCGCGGCCTCGAGGTCGCGGTCGGCGCACACCACGCGCGCGCCGCGCTGCGCGAGCCGCAGGCAGATCGCGCGGCCGTTGCCCACGAGCTGAGGATCGCCGCCGGCGGCCTGGCCGCCACCCACCACCAGCACCGTGCGGCCGGCGAAATCGCGCCTTGTTTCTGAGAACGTTTCCATATCGATTCCAAGGTTAAAGTGAGCGCCCAGGAGGCCGCAATCCATGGAACGTTTGCATAAGGGAAAACTATGAGCCGAACGCCCAGCCAGGCGGTCTCGCTGCGCGACGTGGCGCGCGCCGCCGAGACCTCGGTGGCCACCGTGTCGCGCGTGCTCAACCACAGCGGCTACGTCAGCGCCGAGGTGCGCAAGCGCGTCGAGAAGGCCGCGCAGGGCATCGGCTACGTGCCCAACTTCAGCGCGCGGCACCTGAAGACCGGGCGCAGCAAGGCGATCGGCTTCATGGTCTCGAACATGGCCAATCCCTTCCTCTCGGCCTTCTTCGCGGCGGTCGAGGCGCGGCTGCAGTCCGAGGGCTTCTCGGTGCTGGTCGGCAGCACCTTCGACCAGCCGCAGCGCGAGGCGCAGCTGCTGCACCTGTTCGAGAACCGCCGGCTCGAGGGCGTGTTCGTCTCGCCGAGCCGCGAGGACCTGCCCGCGGCGCAGGACGCCTTCGCGCGCTGCAAGCTGCCGCTGGTGGTGCTCGACCGCGAGACCGGCTTCGAGGCCGACGCGGTCTGCCAGGACCACCGCCAGGGCGTGGCGACGGCGGTCGACTACCTGGTGTCGCTGGGCCACCGGCGCATCGCGCTGTTCGGCCCCAATCCCGCGATCCGGCCGGGGCGCGAGAAGCTGCTCGGCTACCGCGACGGCCTGCGGCGCGCGGGCCTCGGCTACGACGAGGCGCTGGTGTGCATGCTGAGCTCGGCCATCGAGTCCTCGGCCGCGCAGATGGACGCGATGCTCGCGCTCGCGGCGCCGCCCACCGCGCTGATCGCGCTCGGCACGCGGCTGCTGTCGGGCGCGCTGCGCAGCGCGCGCGAGCGCGGCCTGCGCATTCCGGCGCAGCTGTCGGTGGTGGGCATCGGCACCGACGATGCCTTCGCGCTGATGGACCCGCCGCTGACCACCTTGCGCTTCGACATCGAGGGCGCCGCGCATGCCGCGGCCGAACTGATGCTCGAGCGGGTGGAAGGGCGCGCGCCCGAGGCGCGGCGCAGCGTGCACGTGCCGCTGGCGCTCACCATCGGCGCCTCGTGCGCGGCGCCCGTGCGCTGAACGGCCTCAGTCCTCTTCGACCAGGCCGCGCGCGATGGCGAGCGGCTCGTCGCGGAAGATCGCCATCGCGGTCTTCATGCGGCGGAAACCGAGCTTGCGATAGAACGGCTCCTTGCCGGCCACCGCGTACAGGATGATCTTCTTGTGGCCGCGCGAGCGCTCGACCAGTTGGGCGACGATCTCGCGGCCCAGGCCGGTGCCCTGGCGTTCGGGGTGCACCGCCACGTCGCAGATGTAGGAGCAGTCGAGGCCGTCGGCCAGCGCGCGGCCCGCGCCGACCAGCCGGCCGTCCTCATAGACCAGGCACTTGAAGAGGCTGGCGGCGTACACCTGCTTCAGGCTCTCGGGCGGCTTGTGGCCCAGCGGCGCGATCTCGTAGAGCCGCGACAGCTCGTCCCAGTCGACCGCGTTGACCGCGTCGATCGCGTGGCGCCACTCGAGGGCCATGGGCTCAGGCTGCGTAGAAGAATTCCTCGCGCACGATCTTGCCGTCTTCCACCGTGTAGAGCGCCATCTCCTCCATGGTGAAGCGCTCGCCGCTGGTCTTGAAGGTGGCGTCGATCTTGAAGCCGACGATGAAGCGGTCGTCGTGCGGCCACGGGCCCGCGACGATCATGCCGTGCACCTCGTGGTTCGAGGTCCACCATTCGCCCTTGCCGCGGATCGCCTCGATGCCGCGCACCTCGCGCGCCATGTCGGGCGGGCCGCCGGCCTCGACGCTCACCGCGTCGCTCGCATAGAGCGCCAGCGCCTCCTCGTAGGCGCCCTGGCGGCACAGCTCGACGAGCGTGTTGGCGATTTCCATCGTGTCCATCGTGGTCATGGGTAGCGGCCTTTCTGCGGATCGCAGCAACGGGGTTGGGGGGAATGGGAACGGCTGGAGTCAGTGTAGGCCGCCGGCCGCGCGGCGCCCATCGGGAAAGACCGGGAATGACAAGCGCGCCGGGCCGGACTCAGTCCGGCGCGTTGAGCGCGCGCATGCTGTCCACCGCCTCGCCCGAGGCCCAGAGCAGCGTGTTGAGGTAGGTCTCGATGCGGTCCACCAGCGCGGCGCGCGGCCCCTCGCGCCATTCGGTCGAGCCGTAGAAGGCCGACTGCTCGGCCTCGAGCGCCTCGCGGCTCGCATAGGCGCGCACGAGGTGGTAGCTCTCTTCCTCGTGGTCGCCGCGGCCGTAGCTCACCACGTCCATGCCCCTGGCGCGCAGCATGGGCACGGCGCGCGCGTGCATGGCCTCGTGGAAGGCCGCGAGGGTGCCGGGCTTGAGGCGGTAGGTGCGGATTTCGAGCAGTCGCCGGGTCATGAAGAGGTCCTTCCTGGATGCCGGCCACCGTTGTACCGCGTGCCGCGCCGGCGAGCCAGCGCGGCGTGCTTCAGCAGAACACGATCGCCGTGCGATGCGCGATGCTCAGTCGCGCAGCCTCGTACAGCAGCAGCCAGGCCGCGTACTCGCGGTAGAGGCCGTTGTCGTCCTCGATCAGGGCGTCGATGCGCTCGGCCTCCTCGTCGCCGAGCTTGCCGTTGTTCAGGTGGATGCCCAGCGCGGGCGCCACGTAGACCAGTTCCTCGAGCAGGCGGTACGAGGAGCCGAGCATGCCGCCGGGCAGGCCCAGGGCTTCGTCGTCCTCCTCGTCCTCTTCCTCGTCCTCGATGTCGTCTTCCTCGGGGCCGCGCGAGAGGTCGACGTCCTCGTCGTCCTCTTCCTCGTCCTCTTCCTCGGCTTCATCGTCCTCGTCGCGCTCGTCGAACAGCACTTCCTTGAAGTCCACCGGCACGTAGAAGCCCTCGGCATCCGAGTGGCACAGCAGGTGGCTGTCCTCGCTGTCGAGCAGGGTCTGGATCTTCGGGTCGGCCGTGGGATCGACGTCGTCGGCCAGCGGCGTGGCCACCCAGTCGGGCGCGAGCACGCGGTGCGCGTAGGCGCGGCGCAGGTAATGGATGAAGGAGTAGGGGAAGCTCTCGATCGAAGCGCGCGAGTCGAATTCGATCGCCTCGCGCGGCTCGGTGTGCGGCGGCAGGCCGGCGGCCGCCAGCACGCGGTTGACTTCCGCCAGGTCCTCCTCGAACGCCTCGGCGCCCTCGGGGTCGTCTTCGAGCAGCTCGGCAAGCATGCCGACGCAGATGGCCAGGCCCATGGATCACTCCTCGTGGTTCGTGGCGGCGATGGTGACGAACCCAGATGAAGGCGGGATGACGGCCGGCCGCGCGTTGCGCCGAACCGTCATCCGCGCGGGCGGCTTCAGCGCGCCGCTTCGACCTTGATGCGCTCGTTCGGCACCTCGCCGAACATCTCGGGCGCGTACATCGCCTCGACGCGGCTCGGCGGCAGCGCGAAGTCGCCGACGTTGTTCAGGCGCACCGTGTACTCCATCTTCACCACGCCCTTGGGCAGGTACTGGTAGTAGCTGCGGAAGGCCTCGAAGCTGCGTTCCTCGAAGGCCGGCCAGCCGGCGCCCGACTTCTTCTCGCCCTGGGTGGCGATCTGCGAGTCGCGGCCCAGGCCGCTGCCGAGGATGGTGGCGCCGCCGGGCACCGGGTCGCTGATGACGACCCAGGTCATGTCGGCGCTGGCGTTGACCTCCAGGCTCACGCGCAGCACGTCGCCGCGCGTGTACTTGCCGGCCACCGCCTGCTCGACCGGCGTCACGGTCTTCTTGATCGCATAGCCGGCCGCGAACGGCGCCTTGAGCTGCACCGCCGCGATCGACTGCATCGTGAGCCAGGGCTTGCCCGTGCCCTGCTGGGTCACGAGCAGGGTGTCGCGCACCGGCGCGCCGCCGGGCGAGGCCGCCCACGGCAGGAACATGCTGTTGTTGCGCAGGTTGCCCGGCGAGGCCGGGGCGCCGAAGAAGGTGGTCTGGTTCGGCGCGCCACCCGGATCGCTGGCCTTCACGCGCTCGACCTTGCTCCAGTCGACCTGCGCCTTGGCCGCGCCCAGGGTGGCGGCGGTGATGCCGGCCACCGGCGTGCTCTCGAACACCTTGCTGAACTTCTCGAGCGCCAGCCCGCCCCAGAGGTTGGCGGTGGTGGTGTGCCAGGCGCCGTTCTGCTGCCGGCCGATGAAGCCGTTGGCGAGCTTGCCGATGTCGTCCTTCCAGGCCGGGTCGTCCATCACCGTCAGCAGCAGGCGCGCGGTGTTGACGTCGCCGTTGGTCATCAGCCACCACCAGTAGTCGTCGCGCTCGGTGCTGAAGATCAGCTTGGTGCCCTGGTAGGACAGCCGCGCCTTGAGCACGTTGTTGGCCTCGTCCATGCGCTGCTGGCGCTGCGGCACGTCCTGCACGCGCTTCAGGATGTTGAGCCAGTCGATCACCGCGCTGGTGGGCCACTGGTTCGGCGCGATGGTGATGCTGCCGAGCATGGCGCCCGAGGCCTTGCCGTAGCGCGACAGCGCCTCGAGCGCGGCCAGCTTGCGCACGTCCAGGTCCTTGCGCGGGCTCCAGAAGTCGCGCGTGAGGCGGCCTTCGACGAAGGCGATCAGGCCGGCCTCCATCGGCGCGCGCACGTCGTCGGCGAGCGCGAAGGCGGGGTCGAGCGAAGCCGCTTCGTTCGTGGCCGCCAGCAGGTACGAGGTCAGGATGTCGCTGCCGCCGTTGGCCTCGCCGTCGCGCGGCGGGAAGTAGCTCGCCAGGCCGTCGCTGTCGAGGTAGGTGGGCAGTTGCGCGAGCACGCCCTGCCACATCTTCGCGTCGCGCAGGCCGACCGACTTGCTGGTCTTCTGCTCGAGGCAGACGAAGGGGTAGTTGGCGAACCAGTCGCGCACGCCCGGCAGGCCTTCGGCCAGCTTGGGCTGCAGCGACAGCTTCAGGCCGCCGCGGCCGGGCAGGGCGTCGGCCGGTGGCGCCACGTCGATGGTGAACGGGCCGTCGACCTGCACCAGCGTGGCCTGCTGCACCGTGAGCGGCACCGAGGGCACGATGCGCTGGCGCACCTTGAGCGCGTCGCGCGCGCCGCCCAGCGTGTCCTTGGCCTCGATCTCCCACAGGATCGCCTCGGCGCGCGTCTGCGCGAGCTGCGCCGGCGCGGTCACGTTCCAGGCCACCTCGCGCGCCTCGCCGGCGGGGATGTCCACCGTCTGCGGCTGCAGCGTGAGCAGGGTGGCGCGCGGCGTGGCTTCCACCTTCATCGCCTTCTGCGTGGTGTTGCGCAGCGTGATCTGGGCGCGGAACTGGTCGTCCTCGCGCACCAGCGGCGGCAGGCCGCTGATGATCTGCAGGTCCTGCGTGGCCTGGATGCTGGCCTGGCCGGTGCCGAACAGGTCGGTGCCCGAGTCGGCCACCGCCACGATCTTGAAGGTGGTCAGCGCGTCGTTGAGCGGCACCGTCACCACGGCCTGGCCGTTGGCATCGAGCACCACGCGCGGGTTCCAGATCAGCAGGGTCTCGAGCAGCTCGCGCGTCTGGCCCTTGCCGCCGCCGCCGCCCGCGGGCACGGCCTTGCGCCCGTAGTGGCGCCGGCCGACGATCTCCATCTGCGCGGTCGAGGTGCTGACACCCCAGCTGCGCCGCTGCAGCATCGCGTTGAGCAGGTCCCAGCTGTCGTTGGGCATCAGCTCGAGCAGCGCCTGGTCGACCGCGGCCAGCGCCACCTCGGCGCCGGCGGCCGGCTTGCCGTCGGGCAGCTTGGCGGTGATCGTGACCTGCGCCTTGCCGCGCACCGGGTAGCTGGGCTTGTCGCTGGCCACCGTCACGTCGAGCTGGTGGGCGCGCGTGCCGACGCGGATCTCGGCCATGCCGAGGCGGTAGGCGGGCTTGCTGAGGTCGACCATGGCGGTCGGCGCCACGTACTCCTTGCCCTCGTACCAGAAGGCGGTCCACCATTCGCGCGGCGCCTTCCAGCCCCAGCTGAAGAAGCTGTACCACGGCACCTCGCGCAGGCGCCCGCGCAGCGCGAGCACGCTCACGTAGGCGTTCGGGCCCCACTCGGGCTTGACCTGCAGCGTGACCGTCGGGTCCTGGCCGTTGAGCTGCACCACGTGGGTCTCGATCACGCCCTCGCGCTCGACCGACACCAGCGCGGTCGCGAAGCGGAACGGGCTGCGCACCTGGAACTTGGCGATCTCGCCGGGCTGGTAGCTCTTCTTCTCGGGCAGCACGTCGATGCGGTCGTTGTCCTCGCCGCCGAACCAGAGTTCGCCCTGCTTGGTCACGTAGACCGAGCTGGCGGCGCGGGCGTCGCGGCCCTCGCTGTCGGTGGCGCTGGCGACCAGCTCCACCTCGCCGGCGTCCTTGAGCTCGGTCTCGCACAGCAGCAGGCCGCGCGCGTCGCTCTTGCCGCTGCAGACGGTGCCGATGTCCTTGGTCTCGGTCTTGTTGTCGTAGGTGTAGAAGCCGCCCACCATGCGCTTGCGGCTGGTGGTGGTGATGCGCGCCACGGCGCGCACGTTGAGCGTCACGCCGGCCTGGGGCTTGCCCGCGAGGTCGAGCGCGAGCGCCTGGAACTTGACCTTCTGCGCGGTCGAGACCCAGCCCTCGGTCTTGATGCCGGCGATCACGCCCGCGGGCCACAGCGTCTGCGTGCTGCGGATGGTCTGCACCTCGCCGTTCGGGTCGGCGTAGGTGGCTTCCAGCAGCAGCTCGCGCGCGGCCTTGACCTTGGGCACCTTGTCGATCGTGAGCTTGCCGGCGCCGTCCTTGTTGAGCGTGAGCGGCAGCTTGTCGGCGATCACGCGGGTGTCGCTGACACTGTTGAGGTCTTCCTCGCCGCCCGTGGCCTCGGGGCCGGCCGCGGTGGCCGCCTGCAGGCCCGCGGCCTCCACCGGCCGCGGCGGGCTGAAGCTGAAGGCGTCGTAGTCGGAGAAGCTCAGGCTCTTGCCGCGCACCATGGCCGACACGCGCACCGGCAGGTTGGCCGCGCCGCCGCCGGCCACGTAGTTGATCTGCACGTCGGTGGGCACGGCAGTGGCCGCCACCAGCGGCTTCTTGTCGCTGGGCGCGATGCGGCCCTCGAGCACCGGCAGGCGGAATTCCTCGACGCGGAAGATGCCGGTCGCGAAGCTGCGTCCGCCGCCGTCCTCCTCGTCGTCGCTCTCGTCGTTGTTCTTCTTCGCGCCGCCGCTGCGCAGCTGCACCTCGTACACGCCGAGCTTGGCCGCGGCCGGAATGGCGAAGCTGTTCTCGGCGCTCAGGCCGCCGGTGGCGGTCTTGCGCCAGGCCAGCGGCTGGGTGAACTGCTGGCCGCTGCCCTGGTGGGTGATGACCAGCGTGTCGGGCGTGCCGTCGGGCAGGCCGAAACCCTTGCGGGTCTGGGTGCGGATCAGGCTCTTCATCGACACCGTCTCGCCGGCGCGCAGCAGCGTGCGGTCGAAGATGGTATGGGCGATGCGGTCGGGCTCGGGCTGCAGGCTGGTGGGCACGTTGAAGCGCCAGGGCTCGATGCCGCGCTGCCAGTCGCTCTGGGTGAAGGCGAGGTCTTCCACGCCCTTCTCGTCCTTGGCGCGCGCGCTGACGAACCAGAAGCCCTCGCCGTACTCGTCCTCGCCGTTGCAGTTGGGCGCCTTCGAGGGCACGCCCTCGAACATCACGGTGCCGTCGGCGCCGGTGGTGCCCGAGGCCACGGCCTTGCCGCGGCAGTCGGACACGCGCACCTGAGCGCCCGCCACCACCTTGCCCTTGTCGAGCGTGGTGACCCAGGCCATCGAGTTCTCGCGGCCCAGCTTGAAGTGCACCGCGAGGTTGGTGGCCAGCGCGCTGGTGCGCACGTACATCGTGCGGTTGGCGCCCAGGCGCTCGTCGAGCAGCGCGTCGCCGAGCTTCTGCGAGGCGATCTCCAGCACGTGGAAGCCCGGCGTCAGCGGGATGCCGATGACCTCGAAGGGGCGCGGGTCGCCGCTCTCGGCCTTGGGCATGTCGAGCGACTTCACGCCCGGCTGGCCCGAGAGCAGCGACAGCGTGCGGGTCTGCACGTAGCTCTTGTCGCTGCTGTCGAGCACCGGCGGCAGCGGCGTGCGCAGGTCCTTGCGCGCCTCGGTGCGCGCGATCGTGTAGCTGTCGTAGCGGCGCACCTTGCGCAGCCACTCGATGATCTCGGCGTCGGTCTTCGGGTTGATGTCGCTGACCTTGCCGGGCGTGAGCGCCTGCACCATCAGCTGCGGCTCCACGCGGCGCACCGTCACCGGCATCATGGCCGGGGTGTCGGGCTCGGCCAGGCGCTCGATCACGCCGAAGGGCGAGGCCGCGAACTTGGCCAGCGGCGGCATGGCGCCGGTCGCTACTTTCAGCGGGAAGCTGTCGGGCGAGGCCAGCGGCCGGCCCGAGGCGTCCTCGAACTTCGAGGGCAGCTCGATGCTGAAGGAGGTGCTCTCGGCCAGCGGCGGCGCGAACTCGATCGAGCTCACCACGTCGTCGGCGTTCTGGGCCGAGCCCTCGTCGTCGAACTTGGGCGAAAGCGTCTTGCCGCCGCCCTTGAGCTGGATCGCCGCGGCCACCTTGCGCGTGACCGGCGCGTTGAACTGCAGCGTCATCGGGCGCAGCGGCAGGCAGGCGGCCTGCGCGTTCTCGCGCTCGCAGGTGAAGGAGACCGCGAACGGTTCGCGCACCGTGAAGCTCAGCCGGCGCTCGACGCTGTTGGCGATGCCCGAGGGCGTGGCCACGCCCTTGCCGTAGACGATCTGCAGCTTGCTGCCGGGCGTCAGCGTGCGGTTGCACTGCAGGGTGACGAAGCGCAGCGGCGTCTTGGCGGCGGCCTTGTCGCGGCCATGGGCCTTGAGCAGCTCGGTGCGCTGGGCGCCTTCGATCAGCTTCACGGGCACGCGCTCGCCGACGCCGTCGGCCGCGCACCAGACGTTCTCGCGCACGCTGTCGAGCGTGGCCGGGCCGTTGAGCTCGAGCATGAACATCTGTTGTTCGTCGATCTTGGCGTAGCTGCCGGGCTCGAAGTCGCGGATGAAGGGACCGCCGGTGGAGAACTGGTAGCGCTCGGGGCCGGTCAGCTCGCCGCTGGCGGGCTTGAACGAGGCGATGCGGCTGATCGTGCAGCGCACGCCGGGCGGCAGGTCGTTCTCGAAGTCGTAGACCCACTGCTTGGCGTCGGTCCAGCGGCCCTGGCCCTTGCCGGCCTGCGCGTCGGTGCAGCTCACGGACAGCGGGGCCGGTGCCTTCGGATCGCCGAAGTTGACCGCGGCCTGGTCGAACTTGGCGACCACCTGCCGCACGCGCGAGACCTCGCCCTGGGGCGTGAGGCTGGTGATCTGCAGCGCGAACGCGGGGGCGGCCAGTGCCGCCGCGCCGATGGCCAGCCAGAGGGATCGCGCACTCATCGAACTGTTCACAACTAACTCCTCCTGAGGACAGCGCACGAGGGTAGCCGATTTGCATGGCGCCACGGCAGTGCCGTCCGTCATAGGCCGGGGGCCCGAAGCCTGCGAAGTCGCCCCTTCTTCTTACAATCGCTCACCCCGGGCGAGCGTCGCGCGGACGAAGTCAGGAAACCGCCGCCAACCGATGAAACGCTACTGGGAAATCGACGCCTTGCGCGGGCTGATGCTCGTGCTGATGACCGTCACCCACCTGCCGACACGGCTGACGGACCCGCTGGGCCAGCCCTTCGGCTTCGTCTCGGCGGCCGAGGGCTTCGTGCTGCTGTCGGCCTTCGTCGCGGGACTGGTCTACAGCCGCATCGGCCATGTGCGCGGCGTCGAGTCGATGCGCAGCGCGTTCTGGCGCCGCGTGGTCAAGGTCTACCTCTGCCATGCGGCCACCCTGCTGTTCCTGTTCACCGTGATCACCGGCGTGGGCCTGCACATCGACCAGCCGGCGGTGAAGAACCTGGTCTCCTACTACCTGGCGGCGCCGCGCGACGGCTTCCTCTACGGGCTGCTGCTGGTGTACGAGCCGGCGCTGCTCGACATCCTGCCGATGTACATCTTTTTCATGCTCATGAGCCCTTGGGTGCTGGCCTTCGCGATGCGCCATGGCTGGCTGCCGGTGATGGCGGTGAGCGCGGCGCTGTGGGCGGCGGCGCAGTTCGGCTTCAGCGAATGGGTCTACGGGCTGGCGGTGCGCCACCTGGGCCTGCCGGTGCCGTACCACGAGATGGGCGCCTTCAACACCTACGCCTGGCAGTTCCTCTGGTTCTCGGGGCTGGCCATCGGCGCCAGCCGCAATGCGCCGGGCATGCGGCCGCTGCGCTTTCCGGCCTGGCTGCTGGTGCTGGCGGCGGGCGTGGCGCTGTACTGCTTCTACTGGCGCCACACCGGCATCAACGGCCAGGCGCCGTTCGGCGGCGACGTGGAGCGCAACCTGCTGTTCGACAAGTGGCTGCTCGGGCCGCTGCGGCTCGTGAACCTGGTGGCGCTGGGCATCCTCGCGGTGCGCTTCGGTCCCTGGCTGATGCGCAAGCTGCCGCGCCTGGGCTGGCTCGAGGCCATGGGCTCGGCCTCGCTGCCGGTGTTCTGCGCCCACCTGGTGGCCGTCTTGCTGGTGCTGGCCTTCTACGGCGACAGCCAGACCGCGCGGCCCTGGTGGGGCGACGCGCTGCTGCTGGCGGCGGTGTTCACGGGCATGTACCTGGTGGCGCGCGTCTCGCGCGGCGCCGACGTGCCGCCGCCGGCCGACGAGGTGCCGACGGAACCCGCCCGAGCCTAGTACCCCGTCAACGGTTCATGCCTGGCCGACCGGCTCGCCGCGGCGAGCAGGACGTCGGGGGCCACCGCGTGCAGCGCCATGTGGGCGACGCCCTCGCGCTTGGGCACCCAGCAGCGCCAGGTCAGGAACACCTGCGCGAGGCCGCCGCGCAGGTCGACATGCACGCCGTCGAGCATCAGCGGCACGCTCTCGGACTTCCCGTCCTCGCGCTGCACGGTCGTGCTCAGCCGCACGCCGGGCAGCCAGACCTGCACGTGCGCATGGTCGGGATGCATGTGCAGCAGCTGCAGCTCCTCGTCGCCCGCGAGCGGCGCCTCGTGCACCAGGCCCGGCGCGGCGTATTGGTAGAAGCGGTAGTCGAAGTCGTCGGGCAGCAGCGGATGCTTGCGCGCGAGCCAGTCGTCGTCGTAGCGGCCCGCATGCCGCTGGCGCGGGCGCCACACCGGCGGCAGCGGCGCGAAGCCCTGCGGCACGTGGTCGTGGCGGCGCCAGTCGGCGATCGGGTCGGCGGGATCCTCGATCGCGGGCGCGGGCCACTCGGCCGCGGCGTCGCAATGCGCGGCATCGACGATGCCGCGGCCCAGCGGATTGGCGCGGTGCACGTCCGGGGGCGTGCTGCCGGGGACCGGGCCGCCGAAGGCCTCGCGCCAGGCCAGCGGCACGGCGCGCGCGGGCTGCGGTGCCGACAGCGTCCAGTCGGCTTCGCGCTTCTCGTCGTCCTCGGGCGGATCGCGCCGAACGGGACACCAGCGCCTCGGCCCATGCACGCGCACCAGCTTCTCGAGCCGCCCCAGCCGCGCGCCCACGAGCCACGACGCGGCCGCCTCGCCGCGCGGCGCCCAGCCCGTGCCGAGGATCGTGAGATCGGCCGCCGGCTTGTGCGGCACCAGGTCGCAGCAGCGCATCAGCAGGCCCTCGGCCGGGTCGCCGTCGTAGCGGTCGGCCAGTTCCAGCGCGGCCTGGCGCGGCGCCAGCGCGAGCGGCTGGCCCGGCACCAGGTGGAAGCTGCCGCGCACCGCGAGCACGGCCATGTCGGTGCCGTCGCGGTGGAACTGGGAGAAGGCGAGCGCGGAAAAGGGCGTGTGGTTGTCGAGGTCGGGCGCCATGCTCAGCGTCGCAGCAGCGTGTAGATGCGGCAGGCGCCGTCGCGCTGGCTGCCCAGCAGCTGGACCGGCAGCGCGGGCAGCGCGTCGGCCAGGCTCTCGAAGGCCACGGGATCGTCGACCGCGAGCACCAGCAGCTGGCCCGGCGCGCTGCGCGCGATCGCCTTGCGCAGCCGCAGCATGGGCTGCGGGCAATGCGTGCCGCGGGTGTCGATGCGCAGGGCCGGGCCCTGGCTGTCGTCGATGCCGTCCGCGGTGGGCGCGGGCCGGGCCGGCAGGAAGGCGGCGTGCGGATCGCTCATGGCGTGGCGCCCGGCGTCGCCAGCGTGCGGAAGTCCGGCATGGCCCCGAGGCGCTGCAGGTGCAGCCCCTCGATGCCGACCATCGCCGGCTTGAAGATCACGCCCACCACGCGGCCGTCGGGCAGGTAGTGGACGATGCGGTGGTTGCCGTCGCGCAGGTCGATCGGGCGGCCGAAGGCGGTGTCGGCCGAGAGCTTGCGGCGCGCGCCCTGCGGCGTTTCGCCGCGCGCGTCGAGGCCGAAGGGCAGCGGCAGCGCGGCGGCATCGAGCTGCAGGTCGTAGAGCACCCAGGCCTGCGGGTCGGCCTGGGCGACGCGATCGGCGAAGGGATGGACCAGCGCCACCCGCAAGCCGTTCGACGCGCTCGCGTAGTCGGCCCGGGCCGCGAGCCCGGCCGGCGGGCATCCGGTGGGCGCGAGCTGCGCCCAGGCCGCGAAGCCGGCCAGCCACTCGGCGATGCCGCAGCAGCCGATGCGCTGCGCGGCCTCGTCCATCCAGTCGATCTCGCGCTTCCACAAGGCCATGGCCATGGCGCCTCAGCGGATCGGCGGATTGCCGGGGAAGGGGATGCGCTCCCAGGCCGTGCCGTCGAAGCGCGCGATGTCGGCATAGCCGATCGACCAGAGCACGCCGTCGACCACGCGCAGCAGGTGGCCGTCCTCGTACTCGGGGTCGAGCCGGGTGCGGATGCGGTGCGTCGCGCCGTTGGCATGCAGGTAGAGGCCGGTCTCGGTGGCCAGGAAGATCTGGCCGTCGTAGCTCGTCACGTCGACATAGGCGCGCGTGTCGTCGAGCGCCGAGACGTCCTGGAAGCCGTCGACATGGTTGCCGTGCAGCAGCGTGCCGCCGCGGCCGCAGGCCCAGACCGAGTCCTCGCGCTCGACATGGATGCGCGAGATGGCCGGCATGCCGCTGGCGACGGCTTTCCACGGGCGCCGGCCGTCGCCGCAGTACAGCACGCCGTCGTTCACGTTCTGGAACCAGCCGCCCGCGTAGACCTCTCGTTCGTTCGCGCCGGCGATCGTCTTGAAGCTGATGCTCTTCTTCTCGCCCTTCTCGCGCAGCAGCCCGGTGTCCATGTGTTCCCAGGCCCCCGGCTTCGTCCGGCGATAGATCTGGCCGCCGCCGCCGCAGGCATGGAGCCGCCCGCCGATCTGGGCCAGCGCGATCATGCTGCCCCAGCCTTCGGAGTCGTCGCTCCACAGGCCGGCGCCTTCGATGCGCTCGGTCATGGCCTCGCCGCCGGGCGGCAGCTGCATCACGTCGCCTTCCTCGGTGAGGAAGACGAAGGCCGCGGCCGCGCCGGGGTCGCCGGGCGAGGGCGAGAAGAAGAGGCCGTCGACGACCGTGGCCGGCAGGTCGGTGGAGCGCCAGAGCGGATCGTGGCCCGCGCGGTACTGGCACAGGCGCGCAAAGCCCTCGAAGCGCGCGTCGGCGTTGGAGCAGGCCAGGAAGAGGTCGTCGCGTCCGCGCGGCGCCGCGGCCTCGATCTGCAGCCGTATCCGGTCGGGTTGGGTCAGGGGCGTCATCGTCGTGCTCGGTGCTTTCTCGTCGTCATTCCACGCGCCACGCGTTCTGCAGCAGTTCGCGCAGTTCGGCGGAGGTCTTCGTCAGGCCCCGTCCGAGCATTTCGTCGGGGATGGTCTTGAAGGCGTCCCGGATCGGCTGCTCGAACTGCCGCTTGCAATCGGGCTTGACCTCGTCCAGCGCGTCGATCGAGATGTCCAGGACATCCTTCAGCGTGACCGTGCCGTTGCTGCCTATTTTCGCGCGCATGCCTTCGGAGATCTTCCGATGGACTTCGGCATGGTCGTCCTTGTTCAGGCAGATCGATGGCCCCTTGTCGAGCGAGGGCGCGCCGGGCATGCGCACGCCCGGGTCGAGGCGGGTGCCCACGCGCAGGATGAAGTCGGGCACGACGTGGTGCGCGGCCTCGCCGTCGCCGCACTTGTTCTCGTCGTAGGGCTCGGGCTCGCAGTCGTCCTTGTCGCCGGTGATGCGGGTGCCGTCCTTGCCGCCGCCGCCGCTGGTGTCGGTAGCCGGCGCGGGAGCGGTGGTGGTCTCCTTGGCGCGGGCGCGTTCCTCGGCGATCTGCTGCTCGAGCGAATCGCGCACCTTGGCGTCGTAGGCATGGAAGCCCTTCGATTCCCACGGCAGCAGCGACTCGAGGAAGTTGCTGCTGGCGTAGTGCTGCTTGTAGGCGGCGAGCTGGTCCACCGCCTGGTCGTAGAGCGACTGTTCGCGCGGGGTCTGCGGCGTGATGCCGGTCAGCGCCTTCTTCGCCTCGTAAATGGCCGCGTAGTGGTCGCCGATCGGCATCACCACCAGCACGATGACCGCGATCAGGTTGCCCTTGCCGCCGCCCGTGGGCTTGGGCAGCCGGGGGCGCGGCATGGTCGCCGGCGGGCGCCACTTGGGCATGTCGGTGACGGTCGGCGTCTTGCCGGTGTCGAGGAAGGCCAGCTGCACCGGCTGCTCGCCCAGCGAGGCGCGCAGCAGCGAGCTGTAGCCCGACAGGTTGGCGGCGCTGGCGATCTTCGCCTTGCCGGTCTTCTCGTCGTCGCTGCCGTAGTAGGCGATCTCGGCGCCATCGGCCTGCGCCTTGGCCAGCAGGGCCTCGGCCTCGCTGTCGTCGATCGCCGGCCGGTCCTCGGGCGGCCAGCGCTTGCCGCGGTCCTTCTTGTAGATCAGCTCGCCGCCGGTGTTGCGCTTGTTCATCCAGAAGCTGTCGCCATCGCGCACCAGCCACTGGCCGTTGACCCGCACCACCGTCGAGGCGGTCTTGGGCTCGGCGATGTCGCCCACCGTGCCCGAACTGATGCCCTTGGCCGCGCCCGGCTCGTCGCCCGTGACGTGCGTGACCTGGCTGTCGAACTTGAAGGCCTTGAGCGAAGTGAGGAAGACGTTGCGCGAGGCGTTGGCGTCGTCACCGAGCCGGCCGGTGATCTGGTAGGGGATGGGCGGCGTGGACGAGCCGATCGGCGTCTTGCAGACGTCGGGCGAGGTGCACACCACCAGCGCCTGGCCGACGTCGCGGCCCGCCTCGGGCGGCGGATCGCTGGCCGGCGTCTGCGGCCGGGGCTTGCCCACGATCACCGCGACGCGCGCGATACGCCCCGTCGCGCCCGAGGGCAGCGCGGCCCCGAGGCCATCGAGCCCGGCGGGCTTGGCAAGCGAGGCACCGGCCTTGGGGTCGAGCGCCATGCTCAGCAGAGGTCGATGACGTGGCCGTTGATGCGCACCGGCCCCGCGGCGCGGAAGTCGAAGCGCGTGCCGGTCAGGGTCACCTGGCCGTCCTTGGTCATCTCGAGCCGGCTCTTGCCGACGGTGATCACCAGTGTCTCGCCCACGTCGAGCGAAAAGTCCTCGCCGATGGTCTCGGTCTTGCTCTTGCCGACCGCCACCGTCTGCGTCAGGCCGACCAGCGAGGTCTTGGCGATGCCGACCTCCTCGGAGGAGGTCAGCGCGACGAAGCGGTTCATGTTCTGCAGCACCGTCAGCAGCTCGTTGGCCTTGATCGTCTCGACGCGGTTGTTGCCGATGGTGATGGTCTCGTCGTGGCCGACGTTCTCGGTGCGGTCGTGGCCCACCTGCACGGTCTCGTCGTGGTCGATGGTCTTGGCGCGGTCATGGCCGACCCAGTGCGTCTCGTCGTTCTCGACCTCGATGTCCTGGTTGCGCTCGGCATGCAGCCACACCTGCTCGGCGCCCTTCTTGTCCTCGAAGCGGAAGGCGTTGGCATTGGCATCGGTCGCGCCCTCGGAACTGCGCGACAGCAGGCCGCTCTGCGTGGCGTTGGCCGGCAGGTCCCACGGCGGCATGTTGTCAGCGTTGTAGACGCGGCCGGTGACGATCGGCCGGTCGGGGTCGCCGTTCTCGAAATCGACGATCACCTCCTGGCCGATGCGCGGGATCTGGATGCCGCCGAAGTTGGTGCCGGCCCAGGGCGAGGAGACGCGGACCCAGCACGAGCTGTTCTCGTCCTTCGGGCAGTAGCGGTTCCAGTGGAAGCTCAGCTTCACGCGGCCGTACTGGTCGGTCCAGAGCTCGCGCCCGGCCGGTCCGGTGACGATGGCGGTCTGCGGGCCCGTGGTGCGCGGGCGCGGCACGGTGGGCGCGTCGGCGCGGTAGACCTTGCTGGTGGGGATCACCTCGAAGTCGACGCGGCACTCGAACTGCTCCTGCCCCGAGGCCTCGCCGGGCTCCTGCAGGCGCAGCCGCGCGGCGGTGACGAGGTAGGCGCGGTTGGCCTCGTTCTGCGGATGGCGCTCGAGCGTGAAGGTGCAGCCCGGCACCACGGCGCGCAGATTGCCCGAGCCGCTCGCGCGTTCGCCGCGGCTGCCGGTCTCCTCCATGCGCCGGCGCACCAGCTGCTCGCCCTCGGACTCGGCCGTGTAGTCGCCGGGCCAGGCGTAGCGCTCGCGCTCGTTCTGCGCGGTCTTGCGCGGCATCGCGCTGACCTGCTGCAGCCGCGCCTTGGGCCGCTCGAAGTCGAAGTCGTCGGTCACCCAGCGCCCGCTCTGCAGCGCCTCGAAGGCGCAGAAGCTGTCGCAATGCTCCTCGCGCACCGTGTCCTCGGCGGCGTGGAACGGGATCTTCTCGTAGGCCGCGTTCGCGAACGGCTGGTGCGCGCCCATCTCGTCGACGATCACCAGCGTGTGCTTGTCCTGCGCATGCTCGAACCAGAAGTACAGGCCCCACTCGTGCAGCAGCCGCGCGACGAAGTCGAAGTCGGTCTCGCCGTACTGCACCTGGAAGTCGCGCGGCGGATAGCTCTGCGAGCTGCGGATGTCGAGCGGCAAGCCGTAGGGCGAGAGCACCTCGCGCACGATGTCGAGCACGGTCTTGTGCTGGAAGATGCGGTAGTCGCTGCTGCGCGTGGCGAGCGTGAGCCAGGGCTCGATCACCGCCTCGTAAAGCGCGCGGCGGTTCTCCAGCCGCAGGAAGCGCACGCGCGTGACCAGGCCCGCGATGTGGCGCTCGCCACCGCCCGCGCCGGGCCGGCCGTCGAGCAGGATGTGCACCGCGAGCGGCTCGCCCACCAGCTGCTTGATCGCGACGTTGGCGGCCTGGCGCTCGTTGAAGCCCGGCTGCTCGGGCGTGGTCAGCGTGAGCGTGTAGGCGTAGAGCTGGCTCAGTCCCTCGCTGCCCTCGATGGCCACCGGCTCGAGCGCCGGCGCGTTGCCCCATTGCGGCATGGCGCTCGAGGTGACTCGCAGGACGCGCGTGGCTCGCGATGCGCTCGGCATGGATTCGATCTCCCTGAAGTCGTCGCCGCCGCCACGGCCGCGCACCGGCGCGGCAGGCGTGGAACAGGCCCCCTTTCTACCGAGCCGTCATGAAACTTCGAAGACCGTTTCCCTCAGTCGCGCTGTAGGACAAGGCCGTGCCGAGGCAGGGAAGGGCGAGAAATGGAGTCGAAAGAATTCGAAATGGCCCGGCCGGGTTTCGGCGGCTTCAGTGCGCCGGCACGAGGTGCGAGGCGATCACCGACTGCCACAGCCGGTAGCCCTCGTCGGTCATGTGCAGCCGGTCGCCGCGGAACAGCTCGGGGCGCGGCTTGCCGTCGGCACCGAGCATCGGCGTGAAGATGTCGATGTACTCGCTGTTGGGCAGCCGGTTGAGGTAGGCCGAGACCATGTGGTTGGTCTCGCGGATCAGCGGCATCAGGTGCTCGCGCGAGGGGCTGGGCTTGACCGAGACGAAGCTGATGCGCGCATCGGGCAGCTCGTTGCGCACCGCGTTGGCGAAGCGCACGAAGGCATCGAGCACCTGCAGCGGCGTGCGGCCCTCGGCGAGGTCGTTGTCGCCCGCGTAGACGATCACCTGGCGCGGCCGGTAGCGCACCACCAGGTCGTGCGCGAACAGGCTGCAGTCGGCCAGGGTGGAGCCGCCGAAGCCGCGGTTGACGATGCCCGGCACGCCGGCGAAGTCCTGCGAGAGGCGGGTCCACATGCGCACCGTGGAGCTGCCCACGAACACCACGCCGCCGGGCGGCGGCAGGCCGTCCTGGTCGGCGCGCGCGAAGGCCTCGAGCTCGCGGTGCCAGCGCACGCGCGCGGCGAGGTAGTCGGCCGAGGAGACGACCGGGTCGAAGCTGGCGGCGGGTGCCGGGGCGGTGACGGGTACCTGGGCCTGGGCGGCGAGCGAGGCCGCCAGCAGGGCCAGCGCGGCGAGCGCGGTCTTCATCGAGAACATGGGGCGGGAAGGAAAAGCGGGCAGGCGGACCATCGGAAAAGCCGAAGCTGGGCAAGGAACGGGCGCCGCGCGCGGCGCCCGCCAGGCCTCAGATTGTCTTCTCGATCAGCGCGCCCTTGAAGAGCACCGGGCCGGTCGGCCCGCCTTCGCTCGGCACGCCGCCCTTCGGCTCGAGGCTGATCGCGAGCGTGGGCACCGCGCGCACATCGGCTTCGCTGGCCGGCAGCCGCAGGCCCGGCGCGCGGTCGAGCACGCCCAGCGAGCGCGGCGCGCCGCCCGGCGGCAGGGCCCACAGCTGCAGCGACTTGTCGGCGCCTTCGCTGAAGCCGCCCACGCGCTGCAGCACCAGCTGGCGCTTCTTCGGATCGAAGGTCACGAGCATCGAGGCCGCGTCCTTGTCGTCGGACAGCACCGCCACGTACTGCACCGCGGGTGCATTCAGCAGCTGGTCGCGCAGGTTCAGGCCGACCGTGACCGCGAGCACCGTGGCCAGCGCGCCGGCCGCGGTCGCGCCGCGCCACAGCGCGAGGCTGCCGAGCCACCCGCCCGCGGGCTTGCGCTGCTGGGCGGCGCTGGCCGCTTCGCGCTGGCGGGCCAGCGCGAGCTGGGCCTGCTCGGCGTCGATCATGTTGCGGATGCGGGTCCACACGGCCGGATCGGGCACGACCGGGCTCTGCAGCTCGGTCATGCTGGCCAGGCGGCCCTGCCAGACCAGCGCGGCGGCGCGCACCGGCGCCTGTTCGCGCGCGAGGGTCTCGAAGCGGCGGCGCGCGCCGCCGCGCAGGGTGCCGAGCGCGTGGCTCGCGGCCAGCAGCTCCAGCAGTTCGGGATGGGCGGTGAGTTTCATGGCGGGGCTACTTTCTCTGCGCCTACGCGAAGCGTCCCATGCAGACGCGCAGTTTCTCCAGGCCGCGCCGGATCCAGGTCTTGACCGTGCCCAGCGGCAGCTTGAGCTGGTCGGCCAGTTCGCCATGGCTGAGCTCGCGCAGGTAGGCCAGGCTGACCACCTCGCGCTGCCGGCCCTCGAGCTGGCTCAGGCACTGGTGCAGCGCCCAGGCCTGCTCGCTGGCATCGGCCGTGTCGGCCGGGTTCGGTGCATCGGATTCGAGGGTGTCGGCCAGCAGCTCGTCGAATTCCTGCGTGAGCTGGGCCCGGTCGGCGGTGCGGCGGCGCAGCAGGTCGAGCGCGCGGCTGCGCACGATCAGGCCGAGCCAGGCCAGCGGCGGGCTCAGGCTGGCGCGGTAATCGCCGGCCACGCGCCAGACGGTGAGAAAGCTCTCCTGCAGCACGTCCTCGGCCCATTCGCGCTGGCGTACCACGCGCATCGCGAGGCCCATGAGCTTGGGGGCGGTCCGGTCGTACAGGATGCGCAGGGCGGCTTCGTCGCGATGGCCGATCCGGTCGATCAGCGCCATCAGCTCGGCGTCGGGGCTGGGTGCGGTCATGCGCGGATTGTGGGGCATCGCTTTCCATCCCTGGAATACGCCCGCGCCGCGGCGCCGGATTCAACCGGTTTCTGGCGCCGGCTGAATCCATCGGCCCACCGCGCGCGTACAGGCACAAGAGGCCGTCGAAACTCACGACAACAACGGACCGCTTCTTCTTTCACCTCTCCCGAAGCCGATCTGAAAAAGGAAACGATCATGCACATCCGCACCCTGAACGCCCTGGCCGCCGCGCTGGCCGTGGTTGGGCTCGCCGCCTGCTCCGGCATGGGCGCCAAGCCCGCCGCGACGTTCTCGCAGGCCTCCCTGCCCGACGCGGTGAAGGTGCCGGCCGGCCACACGGTGGCCATGGAAACCGTGGGCACCGGCGACATCACCTACGAATGCCGCGTCAAGGCCAACGCCGCCGGCCAGTACGAGTGGTTCTTCGTCGGCCCCGATGCGAAGCTGTGGGACCGCGCCGGCAAGCAGGTCGGCAAGTACTACGGCCCGCCCGCCACCTGGGAAAGCGCCGACGGCTCGAAGGTCACGGCCACGCAGGTCGCGGTCGCTCCGAACGGCACCGGCAACATCCCGCACCAGCTCGTGAAGGCCAACCCCGCCACGGGCGCCGGTGCCATGCAGAACGTGAGCTACATCCAGCGCGTGGCGACCCAGGGCGGCGTGGCGCCGGGCGCGGCCTGCGGTGCCTCGAACATGGGCCAGAAGCAGGTCGTGAAGTACCAGGCCGACTACATCTTCTACCGCGCGGGCTGAGCTCTCGCGCGCCTTGAAGACCGGGGCCGCGACCCCGGTTTTCCGTTGCCTCCTGCCTCCGCGCGGCCCCCCTTTTGGGTGGGTCGTTTGAAACATTTGTGAACGTATACTGCCCCGCACATAACAGGAGCGGGGCGCTGCGGCGCGCGGGGCGGAGCATGAGGAACATCGCGATCGTGATCGCGCTCTGCGTGGGCGCGTGGTATTACTTCATCGGCGGTCGCAAGCTCGATGAACCGCTGGTCCGCCAGTACTACGAGCAGGAGGCGCACGCCATCCTCTCGCGCGATCCCGAGCGGCTGTGCAAGCAGCTCAGCAGCCGGGCCGTGGTGCAGGACCGCACCACCGTGCTCGGCCAGTCGCAGGACAGCACCCTGAACCGCGCCCAGGCCTGCGATGCCGCGCGCGACAGCTTCAAGACCTTCGAGGCGATCGGCGAGGCCATGGGCGGCATCCTGACCATCGAGTACGACTACCACCTCGATTCGGTCGAGCTCGCCTCCGACCGCAAGAGCGCCATCGTCAAGGGCACCAGCCGGCTCAAGATGGGCGAGCAGGCGATGCAGTTCGCCTCCAGCTTCGAGCAGCGCATCGAGCGCGAGCTCGGCCAGGTGCGGCTGGTGCGTTCCGACCAGAGCACGCTGGTGCGCATGCAGGGCGCCGGCGCGATGCGGCAGAGCGATTTCTTCAAGAAGTGAGGGCCGTGCCATGAGCACCCGTGACCGCATCCGCGAGGACGACGACCGGCCCGCGCCGCCGCCGTTCTGGCACCGCCTCAACAGCTTCTTCGCCTTCCCGTTCCAGATGCGCCCGCTGATGTACGGGCTGGCGCTCGCGCTGTGCAGCCTGCTGTTCGAGGCGGTCTTCTTCCTGCCCGACGTGCTGGCGATCCTGCTGATCGAGCTGGGCATCGTGCTGGCCGCGAGCCGCTACGGCTTCAAGGTGGTGGCGCTGGGCTCGCGCGGCATCTGGCGCTCGGCCGACTTCCCGCGCACGCTCGACGACGAATGGGTCAACCTGCCGTGGAAGCTGTTCGCGATCTCGCTGGTGCAGGGCATCGCGATCGGCGCGCTGGCCAAGCTCGACCCGATGCTCGCCACGGTCGGCGTGTTCGTCATGTCCTTTACCTTCCCGGCCGCGGTGATCGTGCTGGTGCAGTCGTGCAGCTTCTTCCAGGCGATGAACCCCGGCTACGTGTGGGAGACGATGCGCATCATCGGCTGGCCTTATGCGCTGCTGTGCTTCTTCCTGTTCCTGCTG
The DNA here is from genome assembly GCF_059415325.1 of Variovorax sp. GW821-FHT10D07. NCBI lineage: Bacteria > Pseudomonadati > Pseudomonadota > Betaproteobacteria > Burkholderiales > Comamonadaceae > Variovorax > Variovorax sp. GW821-FHT10D07. Next base: position 33,245 of record NZ_JBWKMZ010000017.1, read on the forward strand.
AGCACCGGCGCGCAGATCGCGATCGCCATGCTGCTGCCGGTGATGAACGGGCGCATCGCGCTGCCGATCATCAACTTCGCCTTCATCTATTTCGGCTGGGTGATGGCCAGCCTGCTGGGCTACGTGATGTACCAGCACCATGCGGCGCTGGGCATCGACCTGCTGCCCGGCGGCGGCGTGGACGACGGCGCGCCGGTGGACCGCCGCACGCCCGAGCAGATCGCGGCGCAGCGCCTCGACGCCGAGGTCGCGCAGTGCATCACCGACGGCGACCTCGCGGCCGCGCTCGGCCTCGCCTACGAGGCGCAGCGCACCGCGCCTTCGGACGACCTCGCGGCGCAGCGCCGCTACCACCGCGTGCTGGCGCTCGTGCCCGACAAGAAGGACACGATGCTCGACCAGGCGCGCCGCTTCATCCCGCTGCTGATGCGGCGCGACCTCGCGTCCGAGGCGCTCAAGGTGTTCAAGACCTGCCGCGAGAAGGACAAGGCCTTCGCGCTCGAGGACGCCGCGATGGTGATCGCGATGGCGCGCGCCGAATGGCGCGGCGGCGATGCCCACGGCACCCTGGCGCTGCTGTCGGGCTTCGACCGGCGCTTCCGCGGCCATGCCGCGATCCCGCAGGCCTACGAGCTGGCCGCGCGCGTGCTGGTGCAGGGGCTGGGCCGCTCGGACATGGCGCAGCCGATCCTGACCACGCTCGAGAACCGCTATCCGGACAGCGAGCAGACGAAGGAAGTGCGCTGGCTGCTGCGGCCGGCGCCGGGCGTGGCGGCTTCGGCCTGAGGCGCCTCAGCTCTCCTTCCAGCCCCCGCCCAGCACCTTGTAGATCGTGAGCCGGTTGGTCTGCTCGGTCAGCTGCAGGCCGATCAGCGTCTGCTGCGCGGCGTAGTAGGCGCGCTGCGCGTCGAGCACGTCGAGGTAGCTGCTGGCGCCGCTGCGGAACAGCGACTGCGACAGCGAGAAGCTGCGCGAGGTGGCGTCGAGCAGCGAGCGCTGCGCGTCCAGCCGCTCGGCCAGCGTGCGGCGCTCGGCCAGCGCATCGGCCACTTCGCGGAACGCGGTCTGCACCGTCTTCTCGTAGCTCGCGAGCTGGATCTTCTGCTGCGCCTCGGCCACGCGCAGGTTGGCGCGGTTGGCGCCGCCGTCGAAGATCGGCACGCTGATCGAGGGCGCGAAGCTCCAGGCGCTGCTGCCGCTGGCGAACAGGCCCGACAGCGTGCTGCTGGCCGTGCCCGCCGAGGCGGTGAGCGCGATGCGCGGGAAGAAGGCGGCGCGCGCGGCGCCGATGTCGGCGTTGCTCGCGCGCAGCGCATGCTCGGCCGCGAGCACGTCGGGCCGCTGCTGCAGCACGCTCGAGGGCAGGCCGGCCGGCGGCACCAGCAGCCGCGCGGCGGGCGCGGGTTCGGCGGTGGCGGCGCTCGCCGTGGCGGTGCCCGGGTCGGTCGCGGCCGGCGTGGGCAGCAGCTCGGCCGGCGGCGTGGCGCCGACCAGCAGCGCGAGCGCATTGCGGTCCTGCTCGACCTGGCTGTCGAAGGCGGCCGCGTCGGCGCGCGCCGCATCGACCGTGCTCTGCGCCTGCGCGAGCGCGAGGCCCGACTGCGCGCCCAGGCCATGGCCGCGCTGGATCAGGTCGAAGGAGCGGCGCTGGCTCTCGAGCGTGTGGCGCGCGAGCTGCAGCCGCTGCTCGTCGGCCGCGAGCTGCAGCCAGGCGGTGGCGACCGAGGCCACCAGGCTGATCTGCGTGCCGCGCTGCGTGGCCTCGGTCTGGAAGAAGCTCTGCAGCGCCGCCTCGCTGAGATTGCGCACGCGGCCGAACAGGTCGATCTCGTAGCTCGTGAGGCCGAGGTCGGCGCTGTACTGCGTGGCGTAGCGCGGCTCGCCGCCGGTCAAGAGGCTGCCCGGCGTGCGCGAGCGGCTGCCGCCGGCGCCGGCGTCGATGGTGGGAAAGAGGCCGGCGCGCGCGATGCCGTACTGGGCGCGCGCGCGCTCGATGTTGAGCGCGGCCACGCGCAGGTCGCGGTTGTTGGCGAGCGCGAGCTCGATGGTGCCGCGCAGCTTCGGCTCGACGAAGAAGTCGCGCCAGCCCGCATCGAGCGGCGTGCCGGCTTCGACGTTGGCCGAGGGCAGGGTCTGCGGCACCGGCAGCGCGGGCGCTTGGTAGTCGGGCGCGAGGTTGACGCAGCCCGCGAGCACGGCGGCGGCGACGAGCGTCAGCGAACGCAAGGGGAGGGCGCGTTGCATCAGTGGCCTCCTTGCTCGGCGGTCTGCGCGGGTGCGAGGGGCTCGTCCTTCGGCGCCGCCTTGCGCCGCCCCGCGAGCCAGCCGCGGATCAGCGCGAAGAACAGCGGCACGAAGAAGATGCCGAGCGCGGTGCCGACCACCATGCCGCCGAGCACCGCGGTGCCGATCGACTGGCGGCCACCCGCGCCGGCGCCGGTGCCGATGGCCAGCGGCAGCACGCCGAAGCCGAAGGCCAGCGAGGTCATCAGAATCGGGCGCAGCCGCAGGCGCACCGCCTGCAGCGTGGCGTCGAGCACGCTCCTGCCCTGTTCCTGCAGCTGCTTGGCGAACTCCACGATCAGGATCGCGTTCTTCGACGACAGCCCCACGGTGGTCAGCAGGCCGACCTGGAAGTACACGTCGTTGCTCAGGCCGCGCAGGCTGGTGAACAGCAGCGCGCCCACGATGCCCAGCGGCACCACCAGGATCACCGAGAACGGCACCGACCAGCTCTCGTAGAGCGCGGCGAGGCACAGGAACACGAACAGGATCGAGATCGCGTAGAGCAGCGGCGCCTGCGCGCCCGACAGCCGTTCCTGGAACGAGGCGCCGGTCCATTCGTAGCCGATGCCCGGCGGCATCTGCTTCATCACCTCCTCGACCGCGGCCATCGCGTCGCCCGAGCTCACGCCCGGCGCGGCGTCGCCCACGAACTCGTAGCTCGGGCTGCCGTTGTAGCGCTGCAGCTGCGGCGAGCCGTAGCTCCAGCGCGAGCTCGAGAAGGCCGGGAACGAGACCATCTGGCCCAGGCTATTGCGCACGCTCCAGCGGTCGATGTCCGAGGGCAGCATGCGGAAGTCGGTGTCGCCCTGCATGTAGACGCGCTTCACGCGGCCCTTGTCGAGGAAGTCGTTGATGTAGGTGCCGCCCATGGCGCTCGACAGCGTGCTGTCGATGTCGGCGGTGGCCAGGCTCAGCGCGCCGGCGCGCGCGTCGTCGATGTCGACCGCGAACTCGGGCGTGTCGTCGAGGTTGTTGCTGCGCACGTTCATCACCTCGGGCCGGCGGCTCAGCAGGTCGATGGCCTGGTCGCGCGCCTTCACCAGCGCGTCGTGGCCCAGGCCATTGATGTCCTTCAGATGGAAGTTGAAGCCGGCGTTAGCGCCCAGGCCGCGCACGGCCGGCGGCAGCAGCACGAAGACGCGCGCGTCGCGCACCGTCGACAGGTCCTTGTTGGCGCGCCGCGCGAGTTCGGCGGCCGACTGGCCCTTGCCGGTGCGCTCGTCCCAGTCCTTGAGCTTGACGAAGGCGCGCGCCGAGCTCTGGTCGCCGTTCTGGCCGGTGAGGATGTTCACGCTCAGCACCTCGGGCTGCTTGGCGAAGTACTGCTGCACCTGCTCGGTCACGGGCTGCAGCCGCGCGTTCGAGGCGCCCGGCGGCAGGGTCACCTGCACCTGCAGGAAGGCCTGGTCCTCGTCGGGCAGGAAGGAGGTGGGCAGGCGCATGAAGAGCAGCGCCATCACGCCCGCGATCAGCAGGTAGACCACGATGCTGCGCTTGCCGCGCCGCACGATGCCGCCGACCACGCCCTCGTAGCGCGCGGCATTGCGGTCGAAGCCGCGGTTGAAGGCCGCGAAGAAGCGGTCGACCCGGCCCAGCAGGCCGGCGCGCGGTGCCGCATGGCCGCCCTTGGCCACCGGCTTGAGCAGCGTGGCGCACAGCGCGGGCGTGAGCGTGAGCGCCACGAACACCGACAGCGCCATCGCCGAGACGATGGTGATCGAGAACTGGCGGTAGATCACGCCGGTGGAGCCGCCGAAGAAGGCCATCGGCACGAACACCGCCGACAGCACCAGCGCGATGCCCACCAGCGCGGGCGTGATCTCGGCCATCGACTTGCGCGTGGCCTCCTTGGGCGAGAGCCCTTCCTCGTGCATCACGCGCTCGACGTTCTCGACCACCACGATGGCGTCGTCCACCAGCAGGCCGATCGCCAGCACCATGCCGAACATGGTGAGCGTGTTGATCGAGTAGCCGGCCATCGACAGCACGCCGAAGGTGCCCAGCAGCACCACCGGCACGGCGATCGCGGGGATCAGCGTGGCGCGGAAGTTCTGCAGGAACACATACATCACCAGCACCACCAGCAGCATGGCCTCGAGCAGCGCCTTCACCACCTCGTCGATCGAGGCGCTGACGAAGGGCGTGGTGTCGTAGCTCACGAAGGTCTGCAACTGGTTCGGAAACAGCGGCTTGAGCTCCTCGACCTTGGCATTCACCGCCTCGGCCACCTGCACCGCGTTGGCGCCGTCGGCCAGCACCACGCCGAGGCCGGCGCCGGGCCGGCCGTCGAGCTGCGAGCGCACCGTGAGGTTCTCGGCGCCCAGCTCGACGCGCGCCACGTCCTTCAGCCGCACCACCGCGCCGTCGGGCGTCACGCGCAGCACCACGTTCTCGAACTGCTCCGCGGTCTGCAGCTTGCTGCGCGCCGTGATGGTGGCGTTGAGCTGCTGCTGCGCGGCCGCCGGCAGCGCGCCGAGCTGGCCGGCCGACACCTGCGCGTTCTGCGCCGTGATGGCGGCGTTCACGTCCGAGGGCATCAGCGCGTACTTGCGCAGCTTGTCGGGGTCGAGCCACAGCCGCATGGCGTAGCCGGTGCCCAGGGTCTGGACCTCGCCCACGCCGTCGATGCGGCTGATCACGTCGACCAGGTTGCTGCTGATGTAGTCGCCCACGTCCACGGCCGAGGCGCTGCCGTCGGCCGAGAACATCGAGACGATCATCAGGAAGTCGTTGCCGCCCTTGGTGACGGTGACGCCGCGGCTCTGCACCTGCTGCGGCAGCCGCGACATGGCCTGCTGCAGCTTGTTCTGCACCTGCATCTGCGCCACGTCGATGCTGGTGCCGGGGTTGAAGGTCAGCGACAGCCGGGCCACGCCCGAGGAGTTGCTGGTCGACTGCATGTAGAGCAGGTTGTCCAGCCCCTTGAGCTGCTGCTCGATCACCTGCGTGACCGAGTCCTCGACCGTCTTGGCCGAGGCGCCGGTGTAGGTGGCGTTGATCGACACGCGCGGCGGCGCGATGTCGGGGTACTGCTCGAGCGGCAGCGTGCGGATCGCCATCAGGCCCGCGAGCATGACGACGATGGAGAGCACCCACGCGAAGATGGGTCGGTCGATGAAGAACTGCGCCATGGCCCGATCTCAGCGCGCCACGGGATCGGTGGCGGCATCGGCCGCGTCGGGCGCGACGGCGGCCACCGGGCCGGCCGCGGCGCGCGCGCCCAGGTCGACCACCTTGACCTTGTCGCCGACCTTCACGCGCTGCGAGCCCTCGGTCATCACGCGGTCGCCCGGGGCGAGGCCGTCGAGCACCTGCCAGCGCGTGCCGATCGCGCGGCCGACCTGGATCGGGCGCTTCGCGACCTTGTTCTCGGCATCGATCACCAGTGCCGAGGCGCTGCCGTCGGGCGCGCGCGTCACGGCCTGCTGCGGCACCAGCAGCGCGGCGGCGTTCACGCCCTCCTGCAGCACCGCGCGCACGTACATGCCGGGCATCAGCAGCCGGTCGGGGTTGGGCACCACCGCGCGCAGGGTCACGCTGCCGGTGCCGGCATCGACGGTGACGCCGCTGAAGGTCAGCCGACCGGGGTGCGGGTACTTGCTGCCGTCCTCGAGCACCAGCTGGATGCGCGCCTCGGCATCGCTGGCGCGCTGCAGCCGGCCGCTGGCGAGTTCGCGCTTCAGGCGCAGCAGCTCGCTGCTCGACTGGGTGACGTGCACGTGGATCGGGTCGAGCTGCTGCACCGTGGTCATCGCGGTGGCCTGGTTGGCCGTGACCAGCGCGCCCGGCGTGACGCTCGAGAGCTCGGCCCAGCCGCTGATCGGGGAGGTGATGCGGGTGTAGCCGAGCTGGATGCGCGCGGTCTGCTCGGCCGCGCGCGCCACGCCGAGGTCGGCCTCGGCCTGCTGCTCGGCGGCCTGCGTCTCGTCGAACACCTGGCGGCTGATGGCGTCGATCTTCACCAGCTCGGCATTGCGGCGCGCCACGGTGCGCGAGGTGGCGAGCGCCGACTCGGCCTTGCGCACGCTGGCCTGCGCGCTGGCATGGGCCGCCTGCAGCGAGGCCGGGTCGAGCTGGTAGAGCACCTGGCCGGCCTTGACCTGCGAGCCTTCGGTGAACAGCCGCTCCTTGAGGATGCCGCCGACCTGCGGCCGGATCTCGGCGATGACCGGTGCCGCGGTGCGGCCCGGCAGCTCGGTGCTCAGCGCCAGCGTCTCGTGCTTGAGCGTGACGGTGCCGACTTCCCGTTCCGGCGCGGCGGCCCCTGCCTTGGGCGTGGCGGCCTCGTTGCGCGAGCAGCCGGCGAGCGTGATGGCGGCGGCCAGCGCGAGGGCGGTCATGAGCAGCGGGAAGGGACGGCGTGTGTGAGCGGGCATGGGCAGGGGGAAGTGACGAGGGCCCCAAATGGAGCGAACGGGCGCTCCCGAGTTCAATGCAGGAGGAGACCCGGAGCGAGCTTTACAGAGAGAAAGCCCTGCAAGTGCGATGCCAACCATGACAAAGTCGTGTGACAGCCGCTTGGCTGGAATGCAAAGTTAAGTATCGCTAGCGTTTGCCGAGCAAGTCCTTGCGAACTGTGTGGGTCTCCGACCGGCGGCCGGAAACCGCGGAACGCTCAGGCGCGCTGCAGCGCGCGCGTGACCATGTCGTCGGGCGCGAGCCGCAGCAGGTGCGGCAAAAGGCCCACCGCCTTGTCGCGCTCGCCCGCATGCAGCAGCCCGTTGGCGCACACCGACAGCGTGTCGGCCAGCTCGGGATGGTCGGGCGCGGTCTTCAAGAGGATGGTGCAGAGCCGGCGCGCGTCCTCGAACTGGCGGATGCGCACGAAGCGGCGCGCCAGCCGTGCCAGGTCGTCGGGCTTGAGGCGCACGCCGGGCTTCGCCTGGTCGAGGTAGGTGGTGAAGCTCGCGTGCTGCAGCGCCAGCGTGTCAGGGTCGGTGGCACTCAGGCGGAAGATGCGCCGCGCCGCGGCATGGAAGTCGTCGCCGGCCGGTTGCAGCCGCGCGGTGTTGAACCAGGCGCGCAAGGTGTCGGCGTCGTTCGGGCGCAGCGCGGCGGCGGCGCGCCACTCGCTGCTGGCCGACTCGAACTTCATCGCCGCGCCCAGCCGCCGCGCGTTGGCGACGCGGCGCTGGAACTCGCCGTCGCCGCCGTCGTGGTCGCGCGCGCTCGCGCGCTCGGCCGCCAGCGTCTCGGGCGCCTTCACGCGCTTCAGCGTCGTGGCGCAGGCCATCAGCGCCGCGCCGCTCAACAGCCCGCCCAGGTGCGCCATGTAGGCGATGCCCTGGCCGCCCACCAGGTGCTGCAGCAGCTCGTTGGCGATCCAGGCCGGCAGCAGCAGCAGGGCCGGCGCCGTGACGTAGTTGAAGTAGAAGAACAGCTGGTAGAAGAAGCGGATGCGCCGCAGCCGGTACATCACGGCATACATGCCCATCAGCGCCGACACCGCGCCCGAGGCGCCGAGCCCGTAGCTGCCCTTGCCCGCATAGGCCCAGTCGGCCAGCGCCGAGGCACCGACGGCGCCGAGGAGGTAGAAGCTCAGGAAGGTGGTGCGCCCGAGCGCCAGTTCGACCGAGAAGCCGAACAGGAACAGGAACAGCATGTTGCCCAGCAGGTGGCCGGTGCTGCCGTGCAGGAAGGCGGCAGTGATCCAGGTCCAGGGCTTGAACTCGGCGTCCTTCGCATAGTCCTGCGCCCAGCGCTCGGTGAAGGGCGCGGGCCACTGGGCATCGAACTGCTGGCGCTCGCGCTTCCACTCGTCGAAGCGCGGATGCGCGGGCGTGATCACCTCGTCGGCGCGCAGCTGGCGCAGGAAGACGCGCTCGTGCTGCAGGCCCTCGAGCAGCTCGTCGGTGCGCTTGAGCTTGAGCAGCTGCCGCGCGGCCTCGGCACGCGGCGACTGCGTGCGCTCGAGCCAGTCGACGAAGGCCGGTAGCTCGAGCGCCGGCAACGCGCTCTTCGCGTAGTAGCGCGCGGCGCGTTCCTGCGCGTTCTCCTCGCTGCGCTGCGGGCCCCAGAACACCAGCATGTTCACGAGGATCAGCAGCACCGTCATCCACGGCGGGTTGCGCCAGCTCGGGCGGTTCTCGAGCGGGATGGCGTAGAACATGGCGGGCCCTGCGGGTCGCTGCGCTGCCGAGGGCCGGCGCGATCAGCCGAGGCGGGCGCGGTGGCGCGCGATCTGCGCCTTGACCTGCGCGGGCGCCGTGCCGCCGAGGATGTTGCGTGCGTTGAGCGAGCCGCGCAGGCTCAGCACGTCGTACACGTCCTTCTCGATCTTCGGGTTGAACTGCTGCAGCACCGCCAGCGGCAGTTCGGCCAGATCGACCTTGTGCGAGGTCGCGGCCTTGACCGCGTGGGCCACGATCTCGTGCGCGTCGCGGAACGGCAGGCCCTTCTTCACCAGGTAGTCGGCCAGGTCGGTGGCGGTGGCGTAGCCGCGCAGCGCGGCCAGTTCCATCGCCTCGGGCTTGACCGTGATGCCGCCGATCATCTCGGCGAAGATGCGCAGCGTGTCCTTGAGCGTGTCGACGGTGTCGAACAGCGGCTCCTTGTCTTCCTGGTTGTCCTTGTTGTAGGCCAGCGGCTGGCCCTTCATCAGCGTGATCAGCGCCATCAGGTGGCCGACCACGCGGCCGGTCTTGCCGCGCGCCAGTTCGGGCACGTCGGGGTTCTTCTTCTGCGGCATGATCGACGAACCCGTGGTGAAGCGGTCGGCGATCTGGATGAAGGCGAAGTTCTGGCTCATCCAGAGGATCAGCTCCTCGCTCATGCGGCTGATGTGCACCATGCACAGGCTGGCGGCGGCGCTGAACTCGATCGCGAAGTCGCGGTCGCTCACGGCATCCAGGCTGTTCTGGCACACGCCTTCCATGTTCAGCGTCCTGGCGACCAGCTCGCGGTCGAGCGGGTAGCTGGTGCCGGCCAGCGCGGCGGCGCCCAGCGGCAGGCGGTTGACGCGGCGGCGCACGTCGGCCAGGCGCTCGGCGTCGCGGCTGAACATCTCGACGTAGGCCAGCATGTGGTGGCCGAAGCTCACGGGCTGCGCCACCTGCAGGTGGGTGAAGCCCGGCAGGATCACCTCGACGTTCTTCTCGGCGATGTCGACCAGCGACTTCTGCAGGGTGACCAGCAGCTCGGCGATCAGGTCGATCTCGCCGCGCAGCCACAGGCGCACGTCGGTCGCGACCTGGTCGTTGCGGCTGCGGCCGGTGTGCAGCCGCTTGCCGGCGTCGCCCACGAGCTGGGTCAGGCGGGCCTCGATGTTCAGGTGCACGTCTTCCAGGTCGAGCTTCCACTCGAAGGCGCCGGATTCGATCTCGGCGCGGATCTGCGCCATCCCACGCTCGATCTCGGCGTGGTCCTGCATGGTGATGATCCCCTGCGCGGCCAGCATGCCGGCATGGGCGAGCGAGCCTTCGATGTCGGCCTGCCACAGGCGCTTGTCGAAGAAGACGCTGGCGGTGTAGCGCTTCACGAGGTCGCTCATGGGTTCCGAGAACAGGGCGGACCAGGCTTCGGATTTCTTGTCGAGTTGGTTTTGGGTCATGGGAGCCGTTCGGGAGGCAATAATGGGCTGGTTACCCAATGTATCTGCGAATGCGCAAGCCGGCGATTTTATCGGCCACCCCACCCGCCGCGTCCTCCGACCGCGCCCGCCCGCCCGCGCGCGCGCAGGCCGTGCTGTTCGACGCCTGCCAGATCGGCGTGGTGCTGCGCACCGTGGTCTTCGTCGAGGCGGTGGTGGGCGTGGCCGCGATGTTCGTCTCGGGCTCGCCCGGCGAGTGGCTGGTGCAGGCCGCCACCGTCACGGGCGGCGCCTTGCCGGCCACCCTGCTGTGGCTGGTCGCGGCCTGCGGACTCAAGAAGCCGCTGCGGCGGCTGCCGGTGCCGTGGCAGTACGCGGTGGGCGCGGCGCTGGGCGCCATCTCGGCGCTCTACGGCTGCGGGCTGCTGCGGCTCACGGGCGTGCTGGTCAGCGCGCCCTGGTTCGCGAGTGCGCTGGCCGGTGCCTTCTTCGCGGGCATGGTGATGGCGGCGATGGTGCTGCGCGCACGCGGCCAGACGCCGGCCGCCACCACCGCGCGGCTCGAGGAGCTGCAGTCGCGGATCCGGCCGCACTTCCTGTTCAACACGCTCAACAGCGCCATCGCGCTGGTGCGCGAGGAGCCCGCCAAGGCCGAGACCATGCTGGAGGACCTGAGCGAGCTGTTCCGCCAGGCGCTGGCCGATCCCGGCGAATCGGGCACCCTGGCCGACGAGATCGCGCTGGCCGAGCGCTACCTCGCGATCGAGCAGGTGCGCTTCGGCGAGCGGCTGCGCATCCGCTGGGACCTCGATGCCGCGGCCAGCGACGCGCGGCTGCCGCCGCTCTTGCTGCAGCCCTTGGTCGAGAATGCGATCAAGCACGGCGTGGAACCGAGCCCGGACGGTGCCAAGCTGCGCATCCGCACCGAGCGGCGCGGCTCGATGGTGGTGATCGAGGTGGTCAACAGCCTGCCGCCGCTGCGCTGGGCCGACGAACCGCTGCCGCGCGGCCACGGCATCGCGCTGGCGAACGTGAGGGACCGGCTGCGGCTGCTGCACGACATGCGCATGCAGTTCAGCGCCGGCATGGATCAGAAGAGCTACCGGGTGCGCATCGCGATACCCGCCGAATCATGAACGCATGCCATTGCGTGGGGGGACATGAATGAGCCTGAGGACATTGATCGTCGACGATGAAGCGCTGGCCCGCTCGCGGCTGCGCACCCTGCTGCGCGACTGCAGCGCGCCCGCGGCCGAGGTGGTGGCCGAGGCCGCGCAGGGCGCCGAGGCGCAGGCGCAGCTGGCCTCGATGAAGCTCGACGTGGTGCTGCTCGACGTGCACATGCCCGGCATCGACGGCATCGAGGTGGCGCGCGCGCTGCGCGAGCGCGCCGACGCGCCGGCCGTGGTGTTCGTGACCGCCCATGCGGCGCATGCCGTCACCGCCTTCGAGCTCGACGCGGTCGACTACCTCACCAAGCCCGTGCGCGCCGAGCGGCTGCAGCAGGCGCTGCAGAAGGCCGAGCGCTATCTCAAGGAGCGTGCCAGCGACAAGGTGGCGCAGGAGAGCGTGCTGATCCAGGACCGCGGCCGCGCCGAGCGCGTGCCGCTGGCGGAGATCGTCTACCTGAAGTCCGAGTACAAGTACCTCACGGTGCGCACGGCCGCGCGCAGCCACATCCTCGACGGCTCGCTCAACGATTTCGAGGAGCGCTATCCCCAGCGCTTCCTGCGCGTGCACCGCAATGCGCTGGTGGCGCGCAGCGCGATCCGCGCGCTCGAGCGCTACGACGATGGCGAGGACGCCGAAGGCTGGGCGCTGCGCCTGTCGACCGTGCCCGAGCTGGTCGCGGTATCGCGCCGGCAGCTGGCGGCGGTGCGCGAGGTCATCAAGGACGCACGATGAACGACAAGGCGCGCGAGGACGACGCACCGCGGCCGCCGCCCGCGCAGGAGGAGGTGCCCGCGCCCGAGCTGGCGCCGGCGCCCGAGGAACCGGTGACGGCCGCCGCCGTTCCCGCGCCCGCGCTGCGCCCCGAGCCGCCGCCCGCGCCGAAGTCCGAGGCCGACGCCGAGCGCGACCTGCCGGTGCTGCGCGTGCCGGTCGACGTGCGCAGCTTCTCGCTGGTGGTGCTCGCGGTGCTGGCCAGCGTGTTCGCGCTGCAGTGGGCGCAGTCGGTGTTCATCCCGCTGATGCTGAGCCTGCTGCTGAGCTATGCGCTGTCGCCGCTGGTCGACCGGCTCGAGCGCTGGTGGCTGCCGCGCTGGATCGGTGCCGCCGTCATCCTGCTCGGCCTGTGCGGCGCCATCGGCTGGACCGGCTATTCGCTCTCGGGCAGCGCCTCGTCCCTGCTCGATTCGCTGCCGGCCGCGGCGCAGAAGCTGCGCCAGGCCACGCGCACCGACAAGAGCACCGGCGGCACGCTCGACAGCGTGCAGCAGGCGGCCTCGCAGCTCGAGCGCGCAGCCGAGGAGAACTCGCGCGCGCTGGCCCGCCGCGGCGTCGCGCGCGTGGTGATCGAGCGGCCGCCGTTCAACGTGCGCGACTACCTCTGGACCGGCACCGTCGGCCTGCTCGGCGCGGCCGGGCAGCTCACGCTGGTGGCCTTCCTCACCTACTTCGCGCTCTGTTCGGGCTCCACCTTCCGGCGCAAGCTGATCAAGATCTCGGGCTCCAGCCTCGAGAAGAAGAAGATCACCGTGCACGTGCTCGACGACATCACGCGCAACATCGAGCGCTACCTGCTGGTGCAGATCTTCACCAGCGTGCTCGTGGGCGTCGCCACCGGCCTGGCCTTCTGGGCCCTCGGGCTGCAGAACGCGGCCGTCTGGGGCATCGTGGCCGGGGTCACCAACCTCATCCCCTACATCGGCTCGGTGATCGTGCTCTCGGCCGCGGGCCTGGTGGCCTTCCTGCAGTTCAATACCCTCGAGATGGGCATCCTGGTGGCCGGCACCTCGCTGCTGATCCACACCCTGGTCGGCAACCTGCTGATGCCCTGGCTCACCAGCCGCACCAGCCGCATGAACCCGGTCGCGGTGTTCGTCGGCGTGATCTTCTGGGGTTGGCTCTGGGGCGTCTGGGGACTGCTGCTGGGCATCCCGATCACCATGGTGATCAAGGCCATCTGCGACCGGGTCGAGGACCTGCAGCCGATCGGCGAATTGCTGGGCGAGTAGCGGCTCAGCCCGCCGACTTGAAGGCCGGCCGGCCGCTCGGCGCCGGCTTCTCGGGCAGCTTCTTCACGAAGGTCGCCGCCGGCGCCAGCGGCTTGCCGTCGTGCGTGCGCAGATCGATGCGCTTCACCGGTTTGCCGCTCTCGCGCTCGACCAGCACCGAGTGCGGCTCGCCCTTGGCATAGAGGTGCTGCTCGCCCCAGTGGCGCAGCCCCACCACCACCGGGAAAAGCCCCTCGCCCCTGGGCGTCAGCAGGTACTCCTGGTAGAGCGAGCCGTCGGAGGCCGGCGCCTGGCTCAGCACGCCCTCGTTCACCAGGTTCTTCAGGCGGTCCGCGAGGATGTTCTTCGCCACGCCCAGGCTCTGCTGGAACTCGCCGAAGCGCTTCATGCCGTCGAAGGCGTCGCGCACGATCAGCAGCGACCAGCGGTCGCCCAGGATGTCGAGCGTGCGCGCCATGGGACAGGCGTCTTCCTTGAGGCTTTTGCGGCGGGCCATGGCGATGCGTTGCGGGTGGATGTGGTTGCAGGATTAAACCATTTCGGCGCTGCCTGCATGCGCGCTGTCGCAAGACCTTGCGGCGCGGCGGGGCTGTCCGGCCCATCAGGTTGCAAATAAAAACCGATCTGCTTAGGATCAATCAGGTTTCAAATAAAAACCAGATAGCCGATTCGATCCCTCCCTTTGCCAGCGCGCAGAAAGCCATCCATGACCACTTCATCCGATACGCAACCGTCCCCCGCCGCCGACATCGTCCGCGGCGCCGATGCCATTCCCGGCCTGCGCGCCAGCCCCGTGCGCGTGGCCGTGGTCCAGTTCGACCCGCAGGTCGGCGTGGAGAACCTCGCGCGCAACAGCGCGGCGATCTACCAGCGGCTCGATGCCGCGGTCGCCAACGGTGCGCAACTCGTGGTGCTGCCCGAGCTCGCGACCACCGGCTACTGCTTCAGCGGCCGCGCCGAGGCCTATGCCCATGCCGAGCCCGTGCCCGGCGGGGCCGCGGTGCAGGGCTGGGTGTCGTATGCGGCCAAGCACTGCATCTACATCGTCGGTTGCCTGGTCGAGCAGGACGGGTTGCAGCTGTTCGACACCGCGGTGCTGGTCGGGCCCGAGGGCTACATCGGCCGCTACCGCAAGACCCACCTGTGGAACAACGAGAAGCTGTGGTTCACGCCCGGCGACGAGGGCTATCCGGTGTTCGAGACGAAGATCGGCCGCATCGGCCTGCTGGTGTGCTGGGACATCTGGTTCCCCGAGGTGCCGCGCATCCTCGCGCAGCTGGGCGCCGACATCGTCTGCGCGCCCACCAACTGGGTCTGGACGCCGCCGCCGCTGTACGACGCCAGCGGCACCTGCATGGCGGCCTACCTCACGATGACGGCGGCCCATGCCAACGGCATCTTCATCGCGACGGCCGACCGCATCGGCACCGAGCGCGGCGCGGGTTTCATGGGCAACTCGCTGATCGCGGGCACCAACGGCTGGCCGATCGGCCGCATCGCGGGCCCCGACGAGGACACCATCCTCTACGCCGACGTCGACATCGGCGCGGCGCGCTCGGCACCGATCTGGACGCCGCTCAACGACCTGCACCGCGACCGCCGCACCGACCTCTACGACCCGCTGCTCGGCTACGTCGGTGCGCGGGCGCTGCCGCGATGAGCGAGACCTTCGGCTTTTTCGCGCGGCAGACGATCGCCGCGCTCGCGAACGACCTGCGCGCGGGCCGCCGCACCTCGGCGCAGTTGATCGAGGCCTCGCTGGCCGCGATCGAGTCTCGGAACCCGCGGCTCAATGCCTTCGTGCGCGTGGATGCGCAGGGCGCGCGCGCCGCCGCGCTGCGTGCCGACGACGAGCTGCGGCAAGGCATCGACCGCGGCCCGCTGCACGGCATGCCGGTGGCGATCAAGGACCTGATCGACATCGCGGGCCAGCCCACCACGCAGGGCTCGGCGCTGTACCTCGAGCACGTGGCGCGCGACGACGCGGCCTGCGTGCGGCAGTTGCGCGCGGCCGGCGCGGTGCCGGTCGGCAAGACCACGCTGCACGAGTTCGCCTACGGCGCCACCGGCGACCGCTCGGTGCAGGGCGCGGCGCGCAATCCGCATGCGCCCGCGCGCATGTCGGGCGGCAGCAGCGGCGGCAGCGCGGTCGCGGTGGCCGCGGGCATGGTGCCGCTGGCGCTCGGCACCGACACCGCGGGGTCGGTGCGCGTGCCGGCGGCGCTGTGCGGCGTGGCGGGCTTCAAGCCGGCCTGGGGCGCGATCTCGTGCGAGGGCGTGCGGCCGCTGGCCGCGTCGCTCGACCACGTGGGGCTGTTCGCGCGCAACGCCGAGGACGTGGCGCTGGCCTATGGCTGCCTGGCGCCACTCGATGCGGCCGTGGCGCCCGCGGCGCGCATCGGCTGGATCGTTCCTTCGCTGCTCGCGCGCACCGACCCGCGCATCGCGCGCGCCGTGCGCGAACGCCTCGGTGCCGCCGGCCTGCCGGTCGACGAGGTGGACCTGCCCGCGCAACTGCCGCAGGCGCACGAACTGTTCGAGATCTTCTCCACGCTGCAGGCCAGCGAGGCCTTCGCGGTGCATGCGGAGGACGTGGCGCGCGGCGACGAGGCCATCGATGCCGAGGTGCTGCAGCGCCTGCGCCGCGGCGAGGCGATCCCGGCCTGGCGCTATGTGCGCGCGCTCGCGCAGCGCGAGGCCGTGGCGCGCGCCGTGGCCGACCTGCTGCGGCGGCACGAGGTGCTGGCGCTGCCGACCGTGCCGATGCTCGCACCCACCATCGGCGAAAGAATGCCCCGCATCGATGGCGCGGCCGTCGAGGTGCGCGCCGCGCTGCTGTCGCTCACGAGCCCGTGGAACCTGGTCGGGCTGCCCGCGGTCAGCGTGCCCGTGGGCCGCATCGACGGCCTGCCGATCGCGCTGCAACTGGTGGCCGCGGCCGGCAGGGAGGCCGCGCTGTTCCGCCTCGCCGCCACCCTCGAAGGAGGCGCCTGACATGCCCTATCTGCAACTCGACGTGAATGGCCGCCATGCGGCCACCGACAAGCGGCGCCTTGCCCAGCGCCTCTGCGAAACCTATGCCGCGATGATGAGCGTGGACATCCGGCGCATCAGCGTCGCGGTGCGCGAGGCGGGCGAGGGCGGCGTGTGGCGCATGGTCGATGGCGAGCCGGTGGAAGTGTCGGTGCTGATGTGCGACATCCGGCGCGGCCGCTCGGCCGAATTGCGGCTCGCGGTCGCGAAGGCGCTGTGCCGCGACTGCGCGGAGATCCTCGGGCTGCGCGAGGACCGGCTCAACGTCGAGTTCACCCAGCATGCGGGCGACGAGATGTACCACCCGACATTGGGTGGCTACAGCCCCGAGTGGGCGCAGGGCGAGGGCGGCTGAGGACGCTCAGCGCGGTGGCCTGGCCAGCCGCGCGAAGCGCGCGATCATCAGCGGCCCGAGCAGCGCGCCGAGCCCGACCGTGGTCCACGCCGCCACCCAGCCGTGGGTGCTGCCCGCGCCGAAGCGCGCCTGGCCCCAGTCGAGCGCGAGGCCGAACACCCAGGGGCTGATCGCGCCCGCGCCGAAGCCCATCACCGAGCGCACCGAATAGGCCACGCCCAGGCGATGCGGTGCCACCACGTCGGCCAGCGCGGTCGAGTAGACCGAGGAATCGGCGATGGCGAACAGGTTGTAGAGCGCGGCCGCCGCCGCCAGCAGCCACAGCGGCCAGCTCCACATCCAGCCGAAGGCGAAGGACATGCACAGGCTCGCGAGGGTGGCGACCATCATCACGCGCGCGCGGCCCCAGCGGTCGGAGGCGGCACCGCCCGCGATGCTGCCGAACACGCTGACCAGGTGCGCCAGCGCCGCGAGCGCGATGCCCGCGCCCTTCCACGCCGCGGGCACATCGCCCGACGCGGCCACGAGGTAGGCGGGCAGCCAGGCCCACAGCGCCATCAGCTCCCAGCAATGGAAGGCATAGGCCCAGTTGCCGGCCATCGCGGGCTTGTCGCGCACCGTCTCGGCCAGCGCGCGCAGCGTGCTCTCGCGCGTGGCCTGTGGCGGTGCCGTGGGCAGTTGCATGCGGCGCAGTGCCGGCACGGTGAGCAGCGCGCCCATCGCGGTGCACAGCGCGGCCGCGATCAGGCCGTGGCGCCAGTGCGCGAGGCTCGCGAGCGCGGCCACCACCGCGAGCGAGAGCGCATAGCCGAGCGACGAGGCGCCGAGGAACAGCCCCATCGCGCGGCCGCGCACGGCGGGTTCGGCATTGCGCGCGAGCAGCTGCAGCCCCGGCGTGTACGAGGCACCGGCGCACAGCCCCGCGAGCCCGTACAGCAGCAGCGCCGAGCGATGGCCGCTCGCGAACAGCGCGAAGCCCAGCGCCGCGATCGCGCTGACCGCGCTGCCGAGCAGGAACACGCGGTGCGCGCCGAAGCGGTCCGCGAGCAGGCCCACGGCGAACAGCGAACTCATGTAGCCCACGTGCCAGGCGCTCTGGGTCGAGCCGGCCTGCGCGGCGCTCATCTGCCAGTCGACCATGGTGAAGGGCAGCACGCCGGCATAGGCCGTGACGATCATGGCCTGCAGCAGCCGGCTCGCGCAGAGCATCGCGAGCCAGCCCGGCGCAGGCAGGGTGGCCGGCGCCGCCATCAGGCCAGTGCGCGCTGCATCAGCACAGTGTCGACCCAGCGGCCGAACTTGAAGCCCACGTCGCGCAGCACGCCGACCCGTTCGAAACCCAGGCTCTCATGCAGCCGCGTCGAGCCCGCGTTGCCGCTGTGGCCGACCACAGCGACCATCTGGCGCAGGCCCCGCGCGGCGCAGCGCTCGATCAGTGCCGCGAGCAGCGCCTTGCCGATGCCGCGGCCGTGTTCGCCCTGCGCGACGTAGATCGAGTCCTCGACCGTGTGGCGGTAGGCGGAGCGCGCGCGATAGGCGCCGGCATAGGCATAGCCGACCACGCGGCCCTCGCGCAGCGCGACCAGGTAGGGCAGGCCCAGGCGCAGCACCTCGAGGCGGCGCGACAGCATCTGCGCCACGGTCGGCACCTGCTCCTCGAAGGAGCAGAGGTCGTGCAGCACGTAGTGGCTGTAGATGGCCTGGATCTGGTCCAGGTGATGGGGCTCGGCGTCGGCGATCTCGAACGCGGCGGAAGAGGGAGAAAGGTCGGAGGAAGGCATGGCGCGATCTTGACGCGCGGCTTTCGATAAATGAAGCTTCGATCACCTATGCAAGCCATGAGAAAAACTTTGGAAAAGCCTGTGCAGCGCTCGCTCAACCTCGACCAGCTGCGCGCCTTCGGCCTGGTGGTCGAGACCGGCAGCTTCTCGGCCGCGGCCGAACGCCTGGGCCTGAGCCAGCCCGCGGTGAGCCTGCAGGTGCGCCAGCTCGAGCGCCGCCTCGCGGTGCGGCTGGTGGAGCGTGTGGGCCGGCACGCGCGGGCCACGGCGGCCGGCAGCGAGCTGCTGCGGCATGCGCAGCACATCGATGCGGCGGTCGAGAACGCGATCGAGGCGCTGGCCGACCATGCGAGCGCGGTCGCGGGCCGCGTGCGGCTGGGCACCGGCGCCACCGCCTGCCTGCACCTGCTGCCGCCGCTGCTGCGCGCGCTGCGCGAGCAGTACCCCGCGCTCAGCGTGGTGGTGAGCACCGGCAACACCGACGACTGCGTGCGCAAGGTGGAGGAGAACAGCATCGATCTCGCGCTCGTCACCTTGCCGGCCACGGGGCGTTCGCTCGAGGTGACGCCGGTGCTCGACGACGAGTTCGTGGCCATCGGCCGCGCCGACCTCGCGCCGCTGAAGGCGCGCGTGGGACCGGCCGACCTGGCGCCGCTGCCGCTGGTGCTGTTCGAACCCGCGGCCAACACGCGCCGGCTGGTCGACCGCTGGTTCGCGGCCGAAGGGCTGCAGCCGCAGCCGGTGATGGAGCTCGGCAGCGTCGAGGCGATGAAGGAGATGGTGGCCGCGGGGCTGGGCTACGCCATCGTGCCGGGCATGGCGATGCGTGGCCGTGGCGCCCATCCCGAGCTGAAGATCAGCCGGCTGGTGCCGCCCATGTCGCGCACTTTGGCGATCGTGCTGCGGCGCGACAAGCCGGTGGGCAAGGGCCTGCGCGTGGTGCTCGATGCGATCGCGCGGGCCGGGGCCGAAAGCAAAAGGCCGGGCGCGCCACGCGGGCGTCCCGGCCGTTGAAGCAGAAGCTGCCGCTCAGGCCGCCACGGCGGCGCCGCGCGCACGGCCCAGCGTGACCACGATCAGCGCCGCGATCAGCACCAGTCCGCCGCTCATCACCATGGTGCTCGAGATGCCCCAGCCGTCGACCACGCGGCCGCCGAGCAGCGCGCCCGAGGCGATCGCCACCTGGAAGCCGCTGACCAGCAGCGCCTGGCCGGCCTCGGGCGCATCGGGCACGGCCTCGAGCATCCAGCCCGTGAGCGCCACCGGGATCAGGCCGAAGGCCACGCCCCAGATCACGACCACCACCGCGCCGGCCACCATGCCGGTGCCGAGCAGCGTCGACAGGATCAGCGCCGTGGCCAGCAGCAGCGCGGCCAGCAGGGTGGTGCCGCGCACGCTGCGCGCCACCATGCTGCCGCCGAGGAAGGTGCCGAAGAAGCCTACGGCGCCGTAGACCAGCAGCAGCGTGGTCACGCCGTTGGGGTCGAGGCCGAAGACCTGCTGCAGCAGCGGCTTGAGGTAGGTGTAGGCGGCGAAGTGGCCGGCGATGAAGAACAGCACCGCGAGCAGGCCGACCTGCGCCATGCGCCGCGTCAGCGGGATCAGCAGGTCGCGCGCGCCGATGGCGCGTGCCGAGGGCAGCGGTGGCAGCAGCCACAGCTGCACCAGCAGCACGGCCCCGGCCAGCGCGCCGGTGGCGGCGAAGGAGGCGCGCCAGCCGAAGGTGGTGCCGAGGAAGGCACCGGCCGGCACGCCGAGCACGGTGGCGGCCGACACGCCGGCCAGCACCAGCGACATCGCGCGCGCCTGCTGGGCCGGCGGCACCAGTTGCGTGGCGGCCGGCGGCGCGAAGGTCCAGAAGCCGCCCACGCACAGGCCGAGGATCAGCCGCGCGATCAGCATGGTGGCGAAGTTGGGCGCGAAGGCCGCGAGCAGGTTCGAGGCGATCAGCGCCACGGTGAGCCCGATCAGCAGGGTGCGGCGGTCGAGCCGGCCCGAGGCCACGATCAGGCCCGGTCCCGCGAAGGCCGCGAGGATGCCGGGCATGGTGATCATCAGGCCCGCGGTGCCGTTCGAGACGTTGAGCGTGCTGGCGATGTCGGTGAGCAGGCCGATCGGCATGAACTCGGTCGAGACCATGGCGAAGGAACCGACCGAGAGCGAGCCGACCGCGAGCCAGGTCGAGCGCGAGGTCTTCGCGGAATCGGGCGGCAGCGCGTCGATGCAGGGGGCGCCGCTGGGAGCGTTCATCATGGGAAGGAAGTCCGGTGGGCATCGGCCGGCACGGCGGTCGATGCTTGTTGCAAAGGGCTTCGCAGTGTGGTCGCCGGGGCGCCCGCGACAAAGGGGGCGCGCGGCAGTTGTCAGTTTCCCCAGGGCGAACAATCGAGGGGTTTGCGTGCTTTCGGCCGCACGCAGGTGCCCGGGAGCGGCGCCCTGCCGTCCATCGACGGCAAGGGCGCGCTCAGGGCTTGGGCGGCGCGGCCTCGGCGAACGAGGGGAGGTCCTCGCCGCAGGCCATCCATGGCACGTCGTGCGAGCGCCAGATGTGCTGGCTGGGCCGCACGCCGGGATCGTCGTCGAGCGAGCCCACGCGCAGGATCACCTGCGGCTGGGCCACCCACTCGGCCACGAGGTGGCTGCCGCAGCGGCGGCAGAAGTGGCGCAGCTTGCCGGGCGTCGACTCGAAGGCCGCGAGCGCGTCGTCCTGGCCGCGCAGCCAGCGGAAGTCGGCGCGGTCCACGCGGGCCGTGCTCGCGAAGGCGGCCGAATGCGCCTTGCGGCAGGTCCGGCAGTGGCAGTGGCCGATCGGGCCCGCGAGCTTCGCGGCCTCGTAGGCCACGGCGCCGCAGAGACAGGAGCCTTGCATGCGCGCCGCCTCAGCCGGTGTTGCGCAGGCCCGCGGCCACGCCGTTGATCGAGATGTGGATGCCGCGCTGCAGCCGCTCGCCGCCGTCGCCCGCGCGGTAGCGCCGCATCAGCTCGACCTGCAGGTGGTGCAGCGGGTCGATGTAGGGGAAGCGGTGGCGCACCGAGCGCTGCATCTCGGCATTGCCCTCGAGCCGCTGCTTGGCGCCGGTGATCAGCGTGAGCGCATCCGAGGTGCGGTGCCATTCGGCATCGATCATCGAGAACACCTTCTGGCGCAGCTTGCGGTCGCTCACCAGTTCGGCATAGCGCGAGGCCAGCGCGAGGTCGCTCTTGGCGAGCACCATGTCCATGTTCGACAGCAGCGTGCGGAAGAAGGGCCACTGCGCGTACATGCGCTGCAGCAGCGCCTGGCGCTCCTTGCGGCCCGCGGCATTGCCGGCGGCCGCGAGGAACTGCTCCACGCCCGCGCCGAAGCCGAACCAGCCCGGGATGGTGAGGCGGCACTGGCCCCAGCTGAAGCTCCAGGGCACGGCGCGCAGGTCGTCGATCTTGTGGCTGGGGTTGCGCGAGGCGGGGCGCGAGCCGATGTTGAGCTCGGCGATCTCGCGGATCGGCGTGGCGCTGAAGAAGTACTCGCCGAAGCCCGGGGTCTCGTAGACCAGCTTGCGGTAGGCGGCCATGCTCGCGCTCGAGAGTTCGCCGGCCGCCGACAGGAAGGTGGCGGGCGCCGACTTGCCCTGCGGCAGCAGCGTGGCCTCGAGCGTGGCGGCCACCAGGGTCTCGAGGTTGCGCCGGCCGATCTCGCGGTTGGCGTACTTCGAGCCGATGACCTCGCCCTGCTCGGTCAGGCGGATCTGGCCGCGCACCGTGCCCGGGGGCTGCGCGAGGATCGCCTGGTAGCTCGGGCCGCCGCCGCGTCCCACCGTGCCGCCACGGCCATGGAACATGCGCAGGCGGATGGGGTTGGCCTTCTTCTTGTTGAGCTCGTCGAACAGCGCCACCAGCGCGATGCCGGCGCGGTACAGCTCCCAGTTGCTCGTGAAGATGCCGCCGTCCTTGTTGCTGTCGCTGTAGCCGAGCATCACGTCCTGCTCGGCGCCCGAGCGCTCGATCAGCGCCTGGATGTTCGGCAGCGCATAGAAGGCGCGCACGATCGGCGCGGCATTGCGCAGGTCCTCGATGGTCTCGAACAGCGGCACCACGATCAGGTCGCAGGTGGCGTCCTTGTCCATCGCGCCGCGCAGCAGGCCCACTTCCTTCTGCAGCAGCAGCGCCTCGAGCAGGTCGCTCACGGTCTCGGTGTGGCTGATGATGTAGTGGCGGATCGCCGCGTTGCCGTAGCGCGCGCGGGCCACGCGCGCGGCCGCGAAGATCGCGAGCTCGCTGCGGGCGAGCGGCGAGTAGTCGGCATCGGGCACGCGCAGCGGGCGCGCGTCGTCGAGCAGCTTGAGCAGCAGCGTCTGCTTGGCCTCCTCGGCCAGCGAGGCATAGGCGGGCTCGATGCGCGCGGTGGCCAGCAGCTCGGCGATCACGGCCTCGTGCTTGTCGGAGCTCTGGCGCAGGTCGACCGTGGCGAGATGGAAGCCGAACACCTCGACCGCGCGGATCAGCGGCTTCAGGCGCGGCGCGGCCAGCAGGCTGCTGTGCTTCTCGCCGAGCGAGTCGTCGATGGTGCGCAGGTCGGCCAGGAACTCCTCAGCCGAGGCGTAGGGGTTCTGCGGCGCCACCGCGTGGCGCGCGGCCTCGCCGCCCGTGAGTTCGCGCAGCGTGGCCGCGAGCCGCGAGTACACGCCGGTCAGCGCGCGGCGGTAGGGCTCGTCCTTGCGGTGCTCGCTGGTGTCGGGCGAACGCTCGGCCAGCGCCTGCATCTCGACCGACACGTCGATCAGGGTGGCCGACAGCGAGAGCTCGCCGCCCAGGTAGTGCACCTCGGTGAGGTAGTGGCGCAGCGCCAGTTCGGCCTGCCGGCGCAGCGCGTACTCGAGGGTCTCGGCCGTCACGTTGGGGTTGCCGTCGCGGTCGCCGCCGATCCACTGGCCCATGCGCAGGAAGGTCGCGACCGAGGGCGTCTGGCCGCCCTGCGCCAGCGCCTTCTCGAGGTCGGCATAGACGCGCGGGATCTCGCGCAGGAAGGTGGCTTCGTAGTAGCTCAGCGCGTTCTCGATCTCGTCGGCCACCGTGAGCTTGGAGAAGCGCAGCAGGCGCGTTTGCCACAGCTGCGTGACGCGGATGCGGATCTGGGCCTCGTTGTCGGCGAATTCGAGCGGCGACAGCGCGTCGGTGCCGCCGGCATAGGCCTGCTGGCGCAGGCGGATCTCGTCGCGCGTGGTCAGCAGCTGCGCGATGGCGCGCTCGGCGTCGAGGATGCTCTTGCGCTGCACTTCGGTCGGGTGCGCGGTGAGCACGGGCGACAGGTAGCTGTGGGCCAGCGTGGCGACGATCTCGTCGGGCTTCACGCCGGCCTTGCGGATGCGCGCCAGCGCGGTCTGCAGGTCGCCGTCGGCGCTCTCGCCGGCGCGTTCGGCCTCGGTGCGGCGGCGGATCAGGTGGCGGTCTTCGGCCAGGTTGGCCAGGTGGCTGAAGTAGCTGAAGGCGCGGATCACGCGCACCGTCTCGGCCGCGGTCAGGCTCTTGAGCAGGTTCTTGAGCGCGCGGTCGGCGGCCTGGTCGGCATCGCGGCGGAAGGCCACCGACAGCGTGCGGATCTTCTCCACCAGTTCATAGCTCTCCTTGCCCTCCTGCTCCCGGATCACGTCGCCGAGGATGCGGCCCAGCAGGCGGATGTCGTCGATCAGCGGCTGGTCTTCGGCTTGCCTGCGCTTCGGTGGGGCGGCAGGGGTCTTGCTGGCTTTCATTCGATGGTGTTCCTGGAGACTTGGAGTGCTGTTGGAATGGAGCGTCGCCGCCGTTGCTGCGGCGCAACATGCTAGCATCCCGCCGGTTTCTGTTCATGTACTTTTCGGGGGCGGTTTTGAGCAATATCGTGATTGCCACGCGCGAAAGCCGGCTGGCCTTGTGGCAAGCCGAGCACGTGCAAACGCTGTTGCAAGAAAAAGGCCATTCGGTCCGCCTGCTGGGTATGACCACGCGCGGCGACCAGATCCTCGACCGCACCTTGAGCAAGGTCGGCGGCAAGGGCCTGTTCGTGAAGGAGCTCGAGCTCGCGCTCGAGGAAGGGCGCGCCGACATCGCGGTCCATTCGCTCAAGGACGTGCCGATGGAGCTGCCCGAGGGCTTCGTGCTGGCCTGCGTGCTCGAGCGCGAGGACCCACGCGACGCGCTGGTGTCGCCGCGCTATGCCTCGCTCGACGAACTGCCGCAGGGCGCCGTGGTCGGCACCTCGAGCCTGCGCCGCGTGATGCTGTTGCGCGCGCGCCGGCCCGACCTGCGCATCGAACCGCTGCGCGGCAACCTCGACACCCGGCTGCGCAAGCTCGACGAGGGCCAGTACGACGCCATCGTGCTCGCCGCCGCGGGCCTCAAGCGCCTGGGTCTCGAGGATCGCATCCGCGTCGCCTTCGAACCCGAGACCATGCTGCCGGCCGCGGGCCAGGGCGCGCTGGGCATCGAGGTGCGCGCCGACCGTGCCGACCTGATCGAACTGCTGGCGCCGCTGTCGCACCGCGGCGACTGGCTCGCCACCGCCGCCGAGCGCGCCGTGAGCCGCGCGATGGGCGGCAGCTGCTCGATGCCGCTGGCCGCGCATGCGCGCTGGCAGCCCGACGGCAGCCTGCGCATCGACGCCGCCTGGGGCGACCCCGAAGGCGCCGAGCCGATGCTGCAGGTGAGCGCGCGCGCCGAGGCCGGCGATCACGCGCAGGCCGATGCGCTCGGGTTGCACGCGGCCTCGCTGCTGCGCGACGCGGGCGCCCACTGAAACGCGTGGGGACCGTGGCGACGACCGCAGCGCCGACCGTCCTCGTGACGCGACCGGCGCGCGAGGCGCCGCCTTGGATCGATGCACTGCGTGACGCGGGCTTCGACGCACGCGCGCTGCCCTTGATCGAGATCGCGCCGGTGGCCGATGCCGCGCCGCTGCGCGCGGCCTGGAACGAGCGCCATGCGGCGCGGATGTTCGTGAGCGCCGCGGCGGTCGATCACTTCTTCGAAGCCAACACCGGCACCGCACTGCAGGCCGGCTGCCGCTTCTGGGCCACCGGCCCCGGCACCGCGCGCGCGCTGCAACGAAACGGTGTTCCGCCCGAGGCCATCGACACACCCGCGGCCGATGAAGGCCGCTTCGATTCCGAAGCCCTGTGGGCGATCGTGGGGCCACGGGTCGTGCCCGGCACGCGCGTGCTGATCGTGCGCGGCGGCGATGCGGACGGCCGGCCCGCGGGCCGCGACTGGCTCGCGCAGGCGCTCGACGAAGCGGGCGCGCGGCGCGACACGGTGGTCGCCTATCGCCGGCTCGCGCCCGTGCTCGACGGCGCGCAGCGCCGGCTGGCCGAGCAGGGCGCCGCAGGCCGCGCGCTCTGGCTCTTCAGCAGTTCGGAGGCGATCGCCAACCTGCGCACCGCGCTGCCGGCCATCGATTGGCGGGCCGCGCGCGCCATCGCCACCCACCCGCGCATCGCGCAAGCCGCGCGTGGCGCGGGTTTCGGCACGGTGCGCGAGAGCGCGCCGCTGCTGGAAGCGCTGGTCGCGTCGATAGAATCCCTCGCATGAGCGCCGTGCCTCCGTCCGACGAGTCTTCTTCCGCCTCCGCCGCACCCCAGGCACCCGTGCCGGCTCCGCTGACGACTTCTTCCCAATCTCCCGCCGCCCTTGCCGCGGCCGCCACAACCCTGACGCGCATCGGCCTCGGCCTGCTGGCGCTGGTCTCGCTGGGCGCGCTGCTGACGTCGATCGCGCTGTGGCAGAAGGTCGGCAACATGAAGGAACAGCTCGCGCGCCAGAGCAGCGAGGCGCTGATGCAGTCGCTCGAGGCGCGCACGTTGGCGCGCGAGGCCAAGGACACGGTGCGCGACACCGCCGCGCGCGTGGCGCTCACCGAGACCCGCGTCGCCGAGGTCGCGCTGCAGCGCTCGCAGCTCGAGGAACTGATGCAGAGCCTCTCGCGTTCGCGCGACGAGAACCTGGTAGTCGACATCGAATCCACGCTGCGGCTCGCGCTGCAGCAGGCGCAGGTCACGGGCAGCGTCGAGCCGCTGCTGGCCGCGCTGAAGGCCGGCGACCTGCGCATCGCGCGCGCCGCCCAGCCGCGGCTGGCGCCGCTGCAGCGTGCGATGCAGCGCGACGCCGACCGGCTGCGCAGCACCGCCAGCGCCGACGGCGGCGAGGCGCTGCAGAAGCTCGACGAACTGATGCGCGGCGTGGACGACCTGCCGCCGCTCAACGCGGTCGCGATGCGCGGCACCGGCCTCAATGCCTGGCAGTCCGATCCGGTGCCGGCCGACGCGCCCTGGTGGGAGCGCGCGCTGCTCACGGTGCGCAACGAGGCGCGCTCGCTGGTGCGCGTGGGCCGCATCGAGCGGCCCGAAGCGATCCTGCTGGCGCCCGACCAGACCTACTTCCTGCGCGAGAACCTCAAGCTCAAGCTGCTCAACGCGCGCCTGTCGCTGCTGTCGCGCCAGGTCGACGTCACCCGCACCGAGCTCGCCAACGTGGCGGCCTCGCTCAACCGCTATTTCGATCCCGCGTCGCGCCGCACGCAGACGGCCGCAACGCAGTTGCAGCAGCTGCAGGCGCTGGTGAAGACCACCGAGCCGCCGCGCATCGACGACACGCTCGCCGCCCTGGCCACCGCCGCGGCCGGCCGCTGAGAGGGCAGGGCTTTCCATGCGCGCCGCACTCTGGCTCCTCGCGCTGTTCGCCGTCGCCGCGGCGGTCGCGCTGTTCGCCGGCAACAACCAGGGCACGATCACCGTGTTCTGGCCGCCCTGGCGGGTCGACCTCTCGCTCAACCTCGTGCTGGTGATCCTGCTGACGCTGTTCGTGCTGCTGCACGCGGCGCTGCGCGCGCTGGCCGCGCTGTTCTCGCTGCCGACCCAGGCACGCCAGTGGCGCATGCAGCAGAAGGAACGCATGCTGCATTCGGCGCTGCTCGATGCGATGGTGCAGCTGATCTCGGGCCGCTTCTCGCGCGCGCGCAAGGCCGCGCAGGCCGCGCTCACGCAGGAGAAGACCCTGGCCGCGCTCGGCGCCAGCCTGCCGCAGGCGCAGCAGGTGCGCGTGCTGTCGCATCTGCTCGCGGCCGAGAGCGCGCAGGCGCTGCAGGACCGCCCGGCGCGCGACGCCCATCTGCAGCAGGCGCTCAACGAGAGCGCCGACCGCAACCTGCTGGCCAGTCCCGAGACCCGCGAGGGCGTGCAGCTGCGCGCCGCGCGCTGGGCGCTCGAAGACCGCGATCCGGCCGCCGCGCTGGCGCGCCTCGAGGAACTGCCGCAGGGCGCGCAGCGCCGCACGCTGGCCCTGCGGCTGCGGCTGAAGGCCGCGCGCCAGGACCGCCGCACGCTCGAGGCGCTCGAGACCGCGCGGCTGCTGGCCAAGCACCGCGCCTTCTCGGAGGCCGCCGCGCAGAGCATCGTGCGCGGGCTCGCGACCGAGCTGCTGTCGGGCGCGCACGATCCGGCGCAGCTGCTGCGCGCCTGGTCCGAACTCGAGACGGTCGAGCGCGAGATGCCCGAGGTGGCCATCCACGCCGCGCAGCGCATGGTGCTGCTCAAGGGCGACCTGCCGGTGGCGCGCAACTGGCTGCTGCCGGCCTGGGAGCGCATGGTGTCGCTGCCGCGCGGCCTCGGCGACGCGCTGCGCGTCAAGCTCGCGCTGGCGCTCGAGGCGGGGCTCGACTCGGTCGATGCCGACTGGCTCGCGCGCATCGAGAGCGCGCAGCGCAACAACCCGCGCGATGCGAACCTGCAGTACCTCGCGGGCATGGCCTGCATGAAGCGCCAGCTCTGGGGCAAGGCGCAGCAGCTGCTGTCACAGGCCGGCATGGGGCTGCAGGACCCCGAGCTCTACCGCCGCGCGTGGCTTGCGCTCGCGCAACTGGCCGAGGACCGCGGCGATGCCGAGCAGGCCGCGCTGGCCTGGCGCAACGCGGCGCAGATCGAGAACCACCCGGTTTCGCTGCGCTAGCTCAGGGCCGCGAGGCGCAGGCGACCGTGGGCTGCCTGCTCCCGCCGTGGAAGGCCAGCGCGCTCAGCGCCGCGAGCACCCACACGCCGAGCGCACCGTAGAGCATCACCCCGCCGAAGCCCTGCAGCAACGCGCCGTGGGCGATCGCGCCCGAGGGATCGAGCGCGGCCAGCGCCGGGAACTCCTGGTGCAGCGTTGCGAGGTGGCCGGCCGCGGTCCGTTCGGCGAGCGCGGGCAGCGACGGCGCCAGTTCCGGCAGCGCGCGGCGCAGCGCGGCCCCGATGCCCGCGAGCAGCAGGAAGCCCATCAGCGCGATGTTGATCGCCAGCGTGATGAGCCGCGCGCTCATGTCGATGCCCGAGGCCATGCCGGCGCGGCTCGCGGGCACCGAGCCGGTGGTGGTGTTGGTCACCGGCGTGTTGATCACGCCCAGGCCGAGGCCCGCCAGCAGGCAGCCCGGCAGCAGCGTGAGCCAGCTCGCCTCGGCGACGCCGCTGCCCCAGCGCATCAGCAGGAAGCCCGCGCCGATGGCGAACAGGCCGGCCGGGATCACGACACCGGCGCGAAAGCGCGCCGCGAGCCGCTCGCCCAGCGGCGGCGCGACCAGGGTCGGCAGCGTGTAGGCCAGCAGCGCCGTGCCGGCCTGCACCGCGTCATAGCCCAGGCCGGCCTGGAAGTAGATCGGCAGGTAGATCATGAAAGGCCAGAAGCTGAAGTTCATGCCGACCGAGCCGAGGATCGCGCCCGAGAACGCGCGGATGCGGAACACTGAGAAGTCGAACATCGGATGGGCGCGGCTTCGCTCGACCGCGACGAAGGCTGCAAAGCTCGCGGCCGAGGCGCCGAGCAGGGCCAGGCCCGCCGCGCTCGCGAAGCCGAGCCCGGGCCCCTGCGTGATGTAGCCCGTGAGGCCGAGCACCGCGAGCGACAGCGTGACGATGCCCGCGAGGTCGAGCCGCTTCGCCTCGGGGTCGCGCGACTCGCCGATGCTCGCGGCCGCCAGCAGCCAGGCGATGGCGGCCAGCGGCGCATGGACCAGGAACACCCATTCCCAGCGCCACAACGCGGCGATCGCGCCGCCGACGATCGGCCCGAAGCCCAGGCCGACGCCGAACACCACGCCCCAGATCGCGAAGGCCCGGCTGCGTTCGCGGCCTTCCTGGAATTGATGCGAGAGGATGGCGATCTGGCAGATCAGCATGGTGCCGCCGCTCAGGCCCTGCAGGAAGCGCGCGCCGATCAGCAGCGGTGCGCTCTGCGCCAGGCCGCAGGCCAGCGAGGTGAGGCCGAACAGCAGCAGGCTGATCGCCAGCACCCGCTTGCGGCCATAGCGGTCGGCCAGCGTGCCAGCCGCCATCAGCACCGTGGTGCAGGCGATGGTGTAGGCATTCATGATCCATTGCATGGCCTCGAAGTCCGCGTGCAGCGTCTTCTCGAGCGTGGGCAGGATCACGGGAATGCTGGAGATCTCGAGGCCGAACATCGCGGCGACGAGGCAGAGGGCGACCAGCGCGAGGCGGTTGCGTGCGGTGGGTGAGAGGGTCATGGGGCGTCCGGTTGGCGCGGCGCGGCGAGGAGGCCGGCCGTGAGGAGCGCGATTCTGGGCAAAGGGTCTTCATGAGGGAAATGATTTAATTTCGTGAGATTCATTAATCTCCGTCACTACTCAAACGACCTGCCCACCTCGCCATGGACTTCGATCCCACCCTGCTGCGCGCCTTCGTGGCCGTGAAGGAGACCGGCAGCTTCACGCGCGCCGCGCAGCGCCTGCATCTGACGCAGTCGGCCATCAGCCACCAGATCCGCCGGCTCGAGGAGCAGGTGGGCCGCGCGCTGCTGCATCGCACGACGCGCCGCCTCACGGTGACGGAGGACGGCGAGGATTTCCTGCGCTATGCCGAGCAGATCCTGACGACGCTCGATGCCATGACCCAGCGCTTCCAGCCCTCGCCGATCTCGGGCGTGGTGCGCTTCGGCGCACCCGACAACTTCCTGGGCGAGCGCCTGGCGCCGCTGCTGTCGCAGTTCGCGCGCGCCTTTCCGTCGGTGCGCATGGAGGTCTGCGTGAGCATGCACGTCGACCTGCGCGCGGCGATCAAGGCCGGCGAGCTCGACCTCGCGGTCGTGATGTCGCCGCCCGAGGTGGAGGAGGGCACGCGGCTGCGGCGCACGCAGCTGGTCTGGGCCGCGGCCGAGACCTTCGAGCCGCCCAAGGGAGGCTCGCTGCCGCTGGCCTTCTTTCCGAAGCCCTGCGTCTACCGGCAGGTGGCAGGCGCGGCGCTCGACCTCGCGCCGATCGACTGGCACGTGGTGTTCACCTCGGCCAGCCCGCAGGGCATTCGCGCGGCGGTGCTCGCGGGGCTCGCGGCGACGGTGATCACGCGCGAGGACGTGGAGCCGGGCATGAAGATCGTCGACGGCCGCTATGGGCTGCGGCCCTTGCCGAGCGTGGACTTCTCGCTGATCTGGAGCGAGAACGGCCACACGCCCTGCGCCTGCCGCTTCGGGCAGCTGATCCTCGAGATGCCGGGGCTGGTGGCGCCGGCCCCATGAAAAACGGCGCCCGAGGGCGCCGTCTTCATTGCACTCGAGCGGATGCTCAGAGCGTGCGCTGCTCCGGCTGCGCCTCGCCAGCCGGTTGCTCGAACGGCAGCGTCATCGCGGCCAGTTCGCGGCGGGTTTCGACCAGCACCAGCGGGCCTTCGTCGAGCACGATCACCGGCGGGCGCTCGCGCGGCACGTGGACCGGCTTCGGCTCGGCGGCGATCGCGGCGCGCGCCTGCGCGATGCGTTCGGCGTCGGAGTTGACCCACTGCAGGCCCGAGCTTTGCGCGATCTGCGCGAGCTCGTCGAGCGGCAGCTCGAAGGACTGGACCTTCGGTAGCGCGCGGCCGTTGGCGGCCGGCTGCGGCGCGCTCGCGCGTTCGACCACGATGGGTGCCGCGGGCGCTGCGGGTTGCTGCGGCGGCTCGAAGCGCGCTTGCGGCGCGGGCTCGCGCACCTGCGGTGCGGCGGCCGGGGCTTCGGCGACGACCGCGACGCTGTCGGCAGTCTCGGCGACTTGGGCCACCGCTTGCTCAGCGAACGGCTGCGGCTGGCGTGCGACGGGTGCGTCCTGCAGGTTCTGCGCCTCGGCGGGCGCGCCGTCGAAGGCGGCCACGGGTTGCGCTTCGCCTTCTTCGCGCGGTGCGCGTTCGCGGCGGTCACGGCCGTAGCGGTCGCGCGAACGGCCGCGGCGCTCTTCGCCGTCGCGGCGCGGTGCCTGCTCGGCGCCGTCCTGCGGTGCGGCTTCGCGGCCGGCTTCGGCGTCGGCCGATGCGGTGGCGGCGGTTTCGCCTTCCTCGTTGAAGCGCGGCTGGCCGTCGTTGCGGCGCTCGCGGCGGCCGTCGTTGCGTTCGCCACGCGGGCCACGTTCCTCGCGGCCGTTGCGCGGCGCACGCTCGGTGCGTTCGCCTTGCGCGGCGTTGCCGTCTTCGCCGGCGGCTGCTTCGCTGCGCGGCGCATCGCCGTTCAGGTTGCGTTCGCCGCGTTCGCTGTTGCGCTCGCCACGCTCACCGCGCTCGCCGCGTTCACCCCGTTCGCGGCGGGCGCGCGGTGCGCGTTCGCCGCCAGCCGTGCCTTCCTCGCCCGGCACCGCGTTCGGTGCGAGCTGCTGGGCTTCGAGGCTGACGCCTTCGAGCGCTTCGGCCGGCACGTTGCGGCCTTCGCCCTCGCGGCGTTCGCCACGACCGCGGCGCTGATCGCCTTCGCGCGGCGGACGGCCTTCGCGGTTGTTCTCGCGCGGCTGGCCATCGGCGCGCAGCTCGGCGCTGCGGTTGTCGCGGCCTTCGCGACCTTCACGGCCCTCGCGACCGCCTTCGCGGCGCTCGCCATTGCGGCCGCCGCCACGGCGTTCGCCGTCGCGGTTGCCCGAACGGGCGCCGTTCTCGCCACGGCCTTCGGCATTGCGGCCTTCGCCGCCGCGGCCGCCACGGCGCTGTTCGCCGTCGCGTGCACCGCGCGATTCGCCATCGCGGCCCGGACGGCCGTCACGGCCTTCGCGGCGCGTCGGCTTCGGCGGCTCGACCGGAATCGCCGAGGGCGTGGGTGCCGGCGCGGCCGCCGGCGTGCCGCCGCCGAACCAGCTCTTGATGCGGGCGAAGAAGCCCAGCTCGGCCGGCGCGGGCGCCACCGCCACGGGCGGCGCGACCGGCGTGGGTGCGGCGACGGGCGCGCGCACCGGCTCGGGCTTGACCGGCACCACGGGGGCCGGCGCGTCGGGCAGCACGCCCTTGATGACCGGCGTCTGCTTGTTGGTGGGCTCCTGCGAGCGGCGCGTGACCGAGGTCGGGTCCTCGATCTCGTCGGCCATCTTGTAGCTGGCCTCGATGTGGTCGAGGCGCGGGTCGTCGTGCTTCAGGCGTTCGAGCTTGTAGTTGGGCGTCTCGAGCGTCTTGTTCGGCACCATCAGCACGCTCACGCGCTGCTTGAGTTCGATCTTGGCGATCTCGGTGCGCTTCTCGTTGAGCAGGAAGGAAGCGACTTCCACCGGCACCTGCACGTGCACGGCGGCGGTGTTGTCTTTCATCGACTCTTCCTGAATGATGCGCAGGATCTGCAGCGCGCTCGATTCGGTGTCGCGGATGTGGCCCGAGCCGCCGCAACGGGGGCAGGGGATCGACGAGCCTTCGGACAGCGCCGGCTTCAGGCGCTGGCGGCTCATTTCCATCAGGCCGAACTTGCTGATCGAGCCGAACTGCACGCGCGCGCGGTCCTGGCGCAGCGCGTCGCGCAGGCGGCTTTCGACCTCGCGGCGGTTCTTCGACTCGTCCATGTCGATGAAGTCGATGACGATCAGGCCGCCGAGGTCGCGCAGGCGCATCTGGCGCGCCACTTCGTCGGCGGCTTCGAGGTTGGTGCGGGTCGCGGTTTCCTCGATGTCGCCGCCCTTGATGGCGCGGGCCGAGTTCACGTCGACCGAGACCAGCGCCTCGGTGTGGTCGATCACGATGGCGCCGCCCGAGGGCAGCTGCACGGTGCGGGCGTAGGCCGACTCGATCTGGTGCTCGATCTGGAAGCGGCTGAACAGGGCGGCATCGTCGCGGTAGCGCTTCACGCGGGCGGCATGCTCGGGCATGACGTGCGCCATGAACTGCTGCGCCTGGTCGTAGATGTCGTCGGTGTCGATCAGGATGTCGCCGATGTCGTGATTGAAGTAGTCACGGATCGCGCGGATCACGAGCGAGGATTCCTGGTAGATCAGGAAGGCGCCCTTGCCGCCCTTGGCCGCGCCGTCGATGGCGGTCCAGAGCTTGAGCAGGTAGTTCAGGTCCCACTGGAGTTCGGGCGCCGAGCGGCCGATGCCGGCGGTGCGCGCGATGATGCTCATGCCCTTCGGGTACTCGAGCTGGTCCATCGCCTCCTTGAGCTCGGCGCGGTCGTCGCCCTCGATGCGGCGCGAAACGCCACCGCCACGCGGGTTGTTCGGCATCAGCACGACGTAGCGGCCGGCCAGCGAGATGAAGGTGGTGAGGGCCGCGCCCTTGTTGCCGCGCTCTTCCTTCTCGACCTGGACGACCAGTTCCTGGCCCTCCTTGATGACGTCCTGGATTCGGGCCTGGCTGGCCGAGACGCCTTCGGCGAAGTATTGCTTGGAGATTTCCTTGAACGGCAGGAAGCCGTGGCGGTCCTCGCCGTAGTCGACGAAACAGGCTTCGAGGCTGGGCTCGACGCGGGTCACGACGGCCTTGTAGATGTTGCCTTTGCGCTGTTCGCGTCCCTCGATCTCGATTTCGTAGTCGAGGAGCTTCTGCCCGTCGACGATGGCCAGGCGGCGTTCTTCGGCCTGCGTGGCATTGATCAGCATCCGCTTCATGATGCGTTGTCCTTATATGTATCGTTCTACCGGCCCTGGAGGGCCAACGATGCACGGACGACGCCCGCGAAACTTGGGGAATTGCCGCTTGGCTCCGGATGCTGGGTGCCGCGGCGCGCGAGCGCGAGCGGCCGTCTCGAGCGTCAGCTCGGTGACGACAGCCGGAGTGGGGGCGCGTGGATGGGGGCGAGCCCTTCGTGGTGCTGAGAGGCTGTCTTTTTGACAGCCCGTTGCGCAGGGGTGGCGCGCGGTTCTGGCGATTCGATGCCCGAGGCCGCTGGTCGGGACCAGGTCAGCCAGCGCAGGCATATTTGAATCAGCAGCATCAGCACAAAGGGACTCGCTTCGATCCGCCGGCAGCTGGAGGCTGCAGGCTGGTATTCCGTATCGGTGTTTCGTGGGTGTCGGCTTGACTTGGGCGTCTGGCCTGCCACTTTGCGCAGTTGCGCGGGGTTTGCAGGCTCGTCGCCAAAGCGGCATCGACCTCGCAGCGCCGCCGGGGTGTTTGACAGCAGTGCTCTAAACTTCTGTCTAATCAAGCACTTACACGACCGCGCTGGTGAAAAACATTATAGGTGCGAAGCAAGCCCCCGCGGCTAAGGAGTTTGCCGGAGAGCCGGCGGCCATCCGCTTCCTCACGATCGACGCCGAGTCGGCCGGGCAGCGCCTCGACAACTTCCTCTTCCGCCATCTGAAAGGCGTGCCGAAGACCCACGTCTACCGGATCATCCGGTCGGGCGAGGTGCGCATCAACAAGGGACGGGTGCAGGCCGAGACCCGCGTCGAGACCGGCGACGTGGTGCGGCTGCCGCCGATCCGCGTGGCCGAACGCGCCGAGGAGGCCGCGAGCGCCGCGCCAGCGCGCGAATTCCCGCTGCTGCTCGAGGACGAGGCCGTGCTGGCCGTCGACAAGCCCGCCGGCGTGGCGGTGCATGGCGGCAGCGGCGTGAGCTTCGGCGTGATCGAGCAACTGCGTACCGCGCGCCCGGGCGCGAAATTCCTCGAGCTGGTGCACCGGCTCGACCGCGAGACCTCGGGCATCCTGCTGGTCGCCAAGAAGCGCAGCGCGCTGGTGGCGCTGCAGGAGCAGTTCCGCGAGCGCGAGACCGGCAAGACCTACCTGGCGCTGGTCGAGGGCGCCTGGCCCGCCAACAAGAAGGTGCTCGACGCGCCGCTCGCCAAGTACCTGCTGCCCGACGGCGGGGCCGGTGCCGGCGAGCGCCGCGTGCGCGTGGTGGCCAAGGACCATCCCGACGCGATGCGCGCCGTGACGCTGGTGCGCCCGTTGGCCACGCTGTCGCTGCCCGGCGATGCCACGCCGATGTCATTGCTCGCCGTCACCATCAAGACCGGCCGCACGCACCAGATCCGCGTTCACCTGGCGTCGGCCGGCCATCCGATCGCCGGCGACGACAAGTACGGCGAATCCGAGCGCCGGCGCGCGCTGCAGAAGCTGGGCCTCAAGCGCATGTTCCTCCACGCCTGGCGACTGCAGTTCAACCATCCCGCCACCGGCGAGCGTGTCGCGCTGCAGGCCGAGCTGCCGCCCGAATTGCGCTCGCTGATGCCGCCCGCCGCGCTCGACGCGATGACGCTACACCCCACGCCCACGACCCATGACTGACTCTGCAGACAACGCCCGTCCCCTGCGCTTCGACCTGATCGCCTTCGACTGGGACGGCACCCTCTACGACTCCACGCGGCTGATCGTGCGCTGCATCCAGGCAGCGGTGGTCGACGTCGGCGGCGCCAAGCCCAGCGAGGACGATGCCGCCTGGGTCATCGGCCTGGGGCTGGCCGAGGCGCTGGCGCGCGCCGCGCCCGACGTGCCGAAGGAGAAGTACCCCGAGCTCGGCGCCCGCTACCGCTATCACTACCTGCAGCACCAGGACGACATCGTGCTGTTCGGCGGCGTGCTGCCGATGCTCGACGCGCTGCGCGCGCGCGGCCACAAGCTGGCCGTGGCCACGGGCAAGTCGCGCCGCGGGCTCAACGAGGCGCTCAAGACGGTGGCGCTGCGCGACCGCTTCGACGCCTCGCGCACCGCCGACGAGACCTTCGGCAAGCCGCATCCGCGCATGCTGCTCGAACTGATGGAGGAGCTCGAGGTGGCCCCCGAGCGCACGCTGATGATCGGCGACACCACGCACGACCTGCAGCTGGCGGTGAACGCGGGCTGCGCCAGCGTCGGCGTGAGCTACGGCGCGCACGAGCCCGACAGCTTCGCCGAGTTCAAGCCGCTGCACATCGCGCATTCGATCGCCGACCTCGAGGCCTGGCTGCTGGGCAACGCCTGACACGACAATCGCCTGCCATGAGCGAAGACAGCATTCCCCTGTGCAATGGCGCCGACCTGGTGGAGGGCAGCCAGGCCGTGCCTTTCGACGTGGTCTACGGTGGCGAGACCTGCCGCGCCTTCGCGGTGCGCTTCGAGGGCCAGCCGCACGCCTACCTCAACCGCTGCAGCCACGTGGCGATGGAAATGGACTTCCAGCCCGACCGCTTCTTCGACGACACCGGCCAGTGGCTGCTGTGCGCCACCCACGGCGCCGTGTACCGGCCCGACACCGGCGAATGCGCGGGCGGGCCGTGCCGCGGCGGCCTCGTGAAGATCGCGCTGAGCGAGCGCGACGGCGTGGTGCACTGGCATACTGCCTGGAACCTTCAACCCCTCAACTTCTAGCAAGCGCCGCGCTTTGCGACTGCCTGTTCGCCTGCCGCTTCCATGAACGACCAGAACCGCACCGATCCCCACGGTTTCGAGCCTTTCGAGCCGGCCCCGCCTTCTCTTTCGTCTTCGCCCGATCCCCAACGCACCATGTCCAACGATCCCACTCAGCGTCCCGGCTGGGAGCGCGCCACGCTCGAGAAGCTGGCTTTCGCGGCCCTCAACGAGCAGAAGTCCACGCGGCGCTGGAAGACCTTCACGCGGCTGGCCTGGCTGGCCTTCTTCATCTTCCTGGCCTGGTTCGCGCTGTCGCGCGGCGCGCCGAGCACCGCCAAGACCACGGCCCACACCGCGGTGGTCGAGATCAAGGGCGAGATCGCCAATGGCGGCGACGCCAGCGCCGAGTTCGTCGTGGCGGCCATGAAGTCCGCCTTCGAGGACGACGGCGCCAAGGGCGTGGTGCTGCTGATCAACTCGCCGGGCGGCAGCCCGGTGCAGGCCGGCATCATCAACGACGAGATCAAGCGCCTGAAGGCCAAGCACAAGAAGCCGGTCTATGCCGTGGTCGAGGAAACCTGCGCCTCGGCGGCCTACTACATCGCGGCCGGCGCCGACAAGATCTACGTCGACAAGGCCAGCATCGTGGGCAGCATCGGCGTGCTGATGGACGGCTTCGGCTTCACCGGCGCGATGGAGAAGGTCGGCGTCGAACGCCGCCTGCTGACCTCGGGCGAGAACAAGGGCTTCCTCGATCCCTTCAGCCCGATGAACGACGCGCAGCGCGAACACGCGCAGAAGATGCTCGACCAGATCCACGAGCAGTTCATCAACGTGGTGAAGACCGGCCGCGGCGACCGCCTCAAGCTCGACACCCCGGGCCTGTTCAGCGGCCTGTTCTGGAGCGGCGAGCAGGCCGTGAGCTACGGCCTGGCCGACCAGCTCGGCAACGTCGACTACGTGGCGCGCGAGGTGATCAAGGCCGAGGAAGTCATCGACTACACCCGCCGCGACAACGTGGCCGAGAAGCTGGCCAAGAAGTTCGGCGCCGCCATGGGCGACGCCACGATCCGTTCGCTGAAGTCGGTGCCCGCGCTGCGCTGAGGCGCGGTCAGTCGCCGCGCATGCCGGCCGCGGCGTAACGCGCCGAGGCCGCCAGCGCGACCGCGAACACCACCACCACGTAGAGCGCCGCCGTCAGCGAGGTGGCGCGCGCGATCAGCCCGATGACCGCCGGGCCCGCCATGAACCCCAGATAGGCGATCGCCGAGACGGCCGCGATGCCGCGCGCCGGCTCCACGCCCGGCACTTTGGCCGAGGCCGCGAACAGGATCGGCACCACGTTCGCGAAGCCGATGCCCACGCCCGCGAAACCCACCAGCGCGAGCCAGGGCCAGTCGGTGAGCAGCACCAGCGCCATCGCCGCCGCCGCCAGCAGGCCGCTGCCGCGCAGCAGCACCGCGGGCGCGAACCGGGCGCGCAGCGCATCGCCACCGAAGCGCGCCGCCGCCATGGCGGCCGAGAAGCTCGCGTAGGCGAGGGCGGCCTGTTGCTGCGGACTGCCCAGTTCCTGCTGCAGATAGAGCACGCTCCAGTCGTAGATGGCGCCTTCGGCGATCAGCCCCAGCGCCGCGAGCACGCCCAGCACCGCCAGCGCGCCGCGCGGCAGGCGAAAGCCGTGATCGGCCTCGGTGGCGCCGGCGGCCGCGGGCGGCTTCGGCAGCATGCGCGTGGCCGACAGCGCGACCAGCGCCACCATCGCCGCCGACACCAGCAGCAGGTGCGCCTGCGGGGCGAGCCCGGCCGCGAGCGCCGCGCTGCCGCTGGCCGCGCCGGCCATGCCGCCGAGGCTGAACATGCCGTGCATGCCGCTCATCAGCGGCTTGCCGCCGTGCAGCTCGAGCTGCGCGGCCTCGGTGTTGATCGCCACGTCGAACACGCTGGTGACGAGGCCGAACACCGCCAGCAGGCCCAGCAGGGCGGCATAGCCGGGCATCGCGATCAGGCCGCAGAGCAGCAGCGCGTAGACGCAGCCGCACAGCGCGGCCATGCGCCGTGGTCCGTGGCGGCCGATCCAGCGGCCGGCGCTGGTCAGGCCGTACATCGCGCCGGCGCCGGCCGCGAGCATGGCGAGGCCGAGCTGGGCCTCGTCGATGCCGTAGTGCCCCTTGACCGTGGGCACGTGCACGCCCCAGGTCGCGAAGATGAAGCCCGAGGCGAAGAATTGCGCGCGCGAGGCCCAGCGCGTGGCCGCAGTCACGACCATCGTCAGCGCCCGATCGCGAACACGGCGGGCAGGCGTTCGTCGACGCCGGCCGGCGGCTTGTTGGCGCGCCAGCCCTTGATCGTCTCGCTGCGCAGGTTCGCCTCGGCCAGCGTGAGGCCGCGAGCGACCGCCAGCCGCGTGTTGTGCTGCAGCGTCTGCACCAGCGCCTGCAGGAGGGCGGCGTTGCGGTAGGGCGTTTCGATGAACAACTGGGTCTGCCCCGTCTTGAGGGCCAGCGCCTCGAGTTCGCGGATGCGGCGCTGGCGCTCGTCGGCGTCCTGCGGCAGGTAGCCGACGAAGGCGAAGTTCTGGCCATTGAGGCCGCTGGCGGCCAGCGCCAGCAGCAGCGAGACCGGGCCGATCAGCGGCACCACCGTGATGCCCAGGTCGTGCGCCGCGCGGGCCACCGACGAGCCCGGATCGGCCACGGCCGGCATGCCGGCTTCGCTGAGCAGGCCGATGTCGTGGCCTTCGAGCGCGGCGGCCAGCAGCGGGCGGGCGTCGAACTGGCCGGCGTGGTCGCCTTTCTTGTGCACTTCGCGCGGCAGTTCCTGGATCGCCTGCGCCTGCAGCGGCGCCGCCAGCGGTGCCACGGCGTCGATGCGCTTGAGGTAGGCGCGCGCGGACTTGGCGTTCTCGCAGATCCAGTGCGTGATGCCGGCGGCGGTCTGCAGCGTGCCGAGCGGCAGCGCGTCCTGCAGCGGGGCCTGGGTGTCGCAGCCGAAATCGAGCGGCGCCGGCACGAGGTAGAGCTTGCCGCGGCTCACAGCAGGTCGATCCCGGCGGCGCGCAGCATGCGGGCGGTGCGGATCAGCGGCAGGCCCACCAGGGCGCTGGGATCGTCGCTGTCGATGGCCTCGAGCAGCGCGATGCCCAGGCCTTCGCTCTTGGCGCTGCCCGCGCAGTCGTAGGGCTGCTCGGCCAGCAGGTACTGCTCGATCGCGGCGTCGCTGAGCTCGCGGAACACCACGCGCACAGGGGCCAGGTCGCGCTGGACGAAGCCGGTCGCCTGGCAGACGACCGCCACCGCGGTCTGGAAGATCAGCGTCTGGCCGCGCATGCGCCGCAGCTGGGCGGTGGCGCGCGCATGGTCGCCGGGCTTGCCGAGCGCTTCGCCGGCCAGGTCGGCCACCTGGTCGGAGCCGATCACCACGGCGTCGGGGAAGCGGGCGGCCACGGCGTTGGCTTTCTCGAGCGCGAGCCGGTGGGCCAGGGCCTGCGGTGTTTCGCCGGCCAGCGGCGTTTCATCGACTTCGGGCGCATGCACCTCGAAGGGCAGGCGCAGGCGGGTGAGCAGCTCGCGGCGGTAGCGCGAGGTGGAGGCGAGGATCACGGTGCGTTGCATGCGGCGATTGTGAGGGAGGCCCAACAACCCCTTCGGGGTCGGCCCGACGGGAAAGCCGGCGTCGGCGCGCTAGACTGGGACGGATGAAGAGAGAATTTGCCCCCGGCCGACTCGATGTCGCCGGTTTTGCCGCCGCGGCGGCCACCCTGTCCGCCGACGATCCGGTGCGCAACTACACCCGGCTGGTCGACGAGATGGCGGCCGAGGCTCCCTCCGATGCCGTGGTGCATTGGGAGGCCGATGGCGAGCAGCGCGTCGGCGCGGACGGCCGCGAAGAACCCTGGCTGCACCTGACGGCCGAGGCCACCGTGCCACTGGTCTGCCAGCGCTGCCTGTCGCCGGTCGACACACCGGTGCAGGTCGACCGCTGGTTCCGCTTCGTGGCCGATGAAGAAACCGCGGCGGTTCAGGACGAGGAGTCCGAGGAGGACCTGCTGGTCGCGAGCCGCGATTTCGACCTGCACGCGCTGATCGAGGACGAGCTGCTGATGGAAATCCCGGTCATGCCGGTCCACGACGTGTGCCCGGCGCCGGTCCAGCTCTCGGCCGTCGATCCGGATTTCGAGTCGCCCGACAAGGAGCGCGAGAACCCCTTCGCCGTGCTGGGTGCGTTGCGTTCGCGCAAGCCCGGACAGGCCGACTAGCCCCATCCGGGCAGTCTGGGCTATAATCATGGGCTTCGCGCGCGCCGCCGTACGCAGCAGTGCAGATTTTGGAAAAGACTTTCGAGGCTTTCGGAATCTGGGCATGTCCTTCATGCCGCCTCACTGCTACAGCCTGAGCCCGCATCCTCTCACCCACCTTACCGTCCAGGAGCCATCATGGCCGTCCAGCAAAACAAGAAGTCGCCTTCCAAGCGCGGCATGCACCGTTCCCACAATGCCCTGGGCGTGCCCGGCATCGCCGTCGAGCCGACCACCGGCGAAACGCATCTGCGTCACCACATCAGCCCCAACGGTTTCTACCGCGGCCGTCAGGTGCTCAAGAACAAGTCCGAAGCCTGATTTCGCACTCCAAGGCCAAGGCCCGAAGCTACTTTTTTTGTAG
This sequence comes from Variovorax sp. GW821-FHT10D07, assembly GCF_059415325.1. Classification (NCBI taxonomy): domain Bacteria; kingdom Pseudomonadati; phylum Pseudomonadota; class Betaproteobacteria; order Burkholderiales; family Comamonadaceae; genus Variovorax; species Variovorax sp. GW821-FHT10D07. The sequence goes on from NZ_JBWKMZ010000017.1 coordinate 74,535, forward strand.
CATCGGGCCTTTGTTTTGATGGCTACGCCTTCTTCTTCCCCGGCTTCCACTGCTGCGCCTTCGGCAATCACGCTCGCCGTCGATTGCATGGGGGGCGACCATGGCCCGCGCGTCACGCTCGCGGCCTGCCGTGCTTTTCTCGAGCGCCATCCCGAGGCCTCGCTGTTGCTGGTCGGCGCGCCCGATGCGCTGGCTGGCTTTGCCGCGCATCCTCGCGCCCGGATCGTTCCGGCCAGCGAAGTGGTCGGCATGGACGATCCGATCGAGATCGCGCTGCGCAAGAAGAAAGACTCGTCGATGCGGGTCGCGATCCAGCAGGTGAAGGATGGCGCGGCGCAGGCCGCGATTTCCGCCGGCAACACCGGCGCGCTGATGGCCATTGCGCGCTACCTGCTCAAGACGCTCGACGGCATCGACCGGCCCGCCATTGCGCCCCAGCTACCGAACGCGAAGGGTGGCGCCACGACGGTGCTTGACCTTGGCGCCAACGTGGATTGCGACGCCGAGGACCTGCTCCAGTTCGCCGTGCTCGGCTCGGCACTGGTGTCGGCGCTGACCGGCAACGAATCGCCTTCGGTCGGTTTGCTCAACGTGGGCGAGGAAGCGATCAAGGGCAGCGAAACGATCAAAAAGGCCAGCCAACTGCTGCGTACGGCCGCCAATTCCAAAGACTTGAACTTCTACGGCAACGTGGAAGGCAACGACATCTTCAAGGGCACGACCGACATCGTGGTCTGCGACGGTTTCGTCGGCAATGTGGCGTTGAAGGCCAGCGAGGGCGTGGCTTCGATGATCGGCGAGTTCATTCGCGTCGAGTTCTCGCGAAGCATCTTCACGAAGATTGCTGCCATCGTGGCTTATCCGGTCCTAAAAGCGTTCAAGAATAGGTTGGATCATCGCCGCTACAACGGCGCTGCGCTGCTGGGCCTGCGTGGACTGGTTTTCAAGAGCCACGGTTCGGCCGACGAGACGGCTTTCGGCCATGCGCTGGATCGCGCTTATGATGCCGCTCGCAACAACCTGCTCGACCGCGTTCGGGCCCGTATCGCCCACGCCGCGCCTTTGCTTGCGCGGCAGGAATCGGCGGCGACGGCCGACGCGGTCTAGCTTCACGTTTTGATGAGCCCATATTCACGCATCACCGGCACCGGCAGCTATCTGCCGCCGCGCCGGGTGACCAACGACGATCTCGCCAAGGAACTGGCGGCGCGCGGCATCGAGACCTCCGATCAGTGGATCGTCGAGCGCACCGGCATCCATGCGCGCCATTTCGCGGCGCCCGACGTGGGCAGCAGCGACCTGGGCCTGCATGCCGCCCGCCACGCCCTCGAGGCGGCGGGGCGCAAGGCCAGCGATGTCGACCTGATCATCGTGGCCACCTCGACCCCCGACATGGTGTTCCCCTCGTCGGCGGCCATCCTCCAGAACAAGCTCGGCATCGCCGGCTGCCCGGCTTTCGACGTGCAGGCCGTGTGCAGCGGCTTCGTCTATGCGCTGACCGTGGCCGACGCCATGATCCGCACCGGCAGCGCACGCTGCGCGCTGGTGATCGGCGCCGAGGTGTTCTCGCGCATCCTCGATTTCAACGACCGCACCACCTGCGTGCTGTTCGGCGACGGCGCCGGCGCGGTGGTGCTGGAAGCCAGCGACGAGCCCGGCATCCTGGCGACCGACCTGCATGCGGACGGCAAGCACGTCGGGATTCTTTGCGTGCCCGGCCACGTGTCAGGCGGTAACGTGCTCGGCACGCCGCTGCTGCACATGGACGGCCAGGCGGTCTTCAAGCTCGCGGTGCGCGTGCTCGAGGAAGCCGCGCGCGCCACGCTGGCCAAGGCCGGCAAGACCGAGGCCGACATCGACTGGCTGATTCCGCACCAGGCCAACATCCGCATCATGGAAGGCACGGCCAAGAAGCTGAAGCTGCCGCGCGAGCGGTTGGTCGTCACCGTCAACGAGCACGGCAACACGTCCGCGGCCTCGATTCCGCTGGCGCTCGACGAAGCGGTGCGTTCCGGCAAGGTGAAGAAGGGTGAAACCCTCATGCTAGAAGGCGTGGGTGGCGGTTTCACCTGGGGCGCGGTGCTGCTGAATCTGTAGTAATTAGTGGGCGAGACAGCCGGTCCTGCCTAGGCGGGCCGCGCGACGTGACGCATACAACAATGAAATCCTTTGCTTTTGTCTTTCCGGGTCAGGGTTCGCAGGCGGTCGGCATGCTCGATGCCTGGGGCGATCACCCGGCCGTGGCCGAAACGCTGCGCGAAGCTTCCGAAGCGCTCGGCGAAGATCTCGGCGCGCTGATCAAGACCGGCCCAAAGGAAACGCTGGCGCTCACCACCAACACCCAGCCCGTGATGCTGGTGGCCGGTGTGGCCGCCTGGCGCGCCTGGCTGGCCGAAGGCGGCGCCACGCCGTCGGTGGTGGCCGGCCATTCGCTCGGCGAATATTCGGCACTGGTGGCATCGGGCGTGTTGACGCTCGCGCAGGCGGCGCCGCTGGTGCGCTTCCGTGCCCAGGCGATGCAACAGGCCGTGCCGGTCGGCACCGGCGCCATGGCCGCCATCCTCGGGATGGAGGCTGCCAAGGTCATCGCCAACTGCCAGGAAGTCACTGCCTCGTTCGGCGCCGGCAGTGCCGAAGTGGTGGAGGCCGTGAATTTCAACGACCCGATGCAGACCGTGATCGCGGGCAGCAAGGCGGCGGTCGAGAAGGCCTGCGAGACGCTGAAGGCCAACGGCGCCAAGCGCGCGCTGCCGCTGCCGGTGTCGGCGCCGTTCCACTCGAGTCTGATGAAGCCCGCGGCCGAGGCGCTGCGCGAGAAGCTGGCCTCGGTGCCGCTGGCCGCGCCGCAGATTCCGGTGCTCAACAACATCGACGTGGCGGTCGAGACCGATGCCGACCGCATCCGCGACGCACTCGTGCGCCAGGCCGCCGGCCCGGTTCGCTGGGTCGAAAGCGTGCAGGCCTTGAAACTGCGCGGTGTAGCCGCCATCATCGAGTGCGGTCCGGGCAAGGTGCTGGCCGGCATGGCCAAGCGCATCGCCCCCGAGCTCGAAGCCGCGTCGGTGTACGACCCGGCCACGCTCGCCGACGTTCGACAATCGCTCGCCGGCTGACCGGTGCCAGGCCCAGAGACCTCTTTCTTCTTATGAGCATTCCCAAATTCGAAGGGCAAGTCGCCCTGGTCACCGGCGCATCGCGCGGCATCGGCGCGGCCATCGCCCTGGAGCTCGCGCAGCGCGGCCTCAAGGTGGTCGGCACCGGCACCACGGAAGAGGGCGCGTCCAAGATCACCGCCATGCTCAGCGCCTACGACGGCCGCGGCCGTGCGCTGAACGTGAACGACGGCGCGGCCGTCGAGGCGCTGATCGACGAGATCGTGAAGGCCTACGGCGCGATCCACGTGCTGGTCAACAACGCCGGCATCACGCGCGACACGCTCGCGATGCGCATGAAGGACGACGACTGGGATGCGGTCCTCGACACCAACCTGAAGGCCGTCTTCGGCCTGTCGCGCGCCGTGATCCGCCCGATGATGAAGCAGCGCTACGGCCGCATCATCAGCATCACCAGCGTGGTCGGCGCCTCCGGCAATGCAGGCCAGGCCAACTACGCGGCCGCCAAGGCCGGCGTGGCCGGCATGACGCGCGCACTGGCGCGCGAGCTCGGCAGCCGCAACATCACGGTCAACTGCGTCGCCCCCGGTTTCATCGAGACCGACATGACGGCCAGCCTGCCCGAAGCGCAGCAGCAGGCGCTGCTGCAACAAATCCCGCTGGGCCATCTGGGCAAGCCCGCCGACATCGCGCATGCGGTGGCGTACCTCGCATCTCCCCAGGCCGCCTACGTGACGGGGCAGGAACTGCACGTCAACGGCGGCATGCACATGTAGCCGCAAGGCGCAAGCTTTTCGTCGTGCCGGGCCTGCGGGGAAGCTCGCAATCCGCCCGGCTAAAATCCACCGGTTACCTACAACCCTCAGAGGGAATCAAATGAGCGATATCGAAGCACGTGTCAAGAAAATCATCGCCGAGCAGCTCGGCGTGGAAGAGTCCCAAGTGACGAACGAAAAGGCTTTCGTGGCCGACCTCGGCGCTGACTCGCTCGACACGGTCGAACTCGTGATGGCACTCGAAGACGAATTCGGCATCGAGATCCCCGACGAAGACGCCGAAAAGATCACCACGGTGCAAAACGCCGTCGACTACGCCACCAAGAATCAAAAGGCCTGATCGGCCCCAACTGACGACACTGCGGCGGCCGGCGGCTTTCTTTCGGAACCGCATGCGCCGAGCGGCCGTCGTCCAGCGCTTCCAGAAAGGTTTGCCGGCATGACCAAACGCCGCGTCGTCGTGACCGGACTCGGTTGCATCGCTCCCGTCGGAAACACGGTGGCCGATTCCTGGGCCAACCTGTTGGCGGGAAATTCGGGCATCGCGAACATCACCGCGTTCGATGCGAGCGCCTTCGCCTGCAAATTCGCGGGCGAGGTGAAGGGTTTCGACATTGCCCAATACATCTCCGAGAAGGAAGCGCGCCACATGGACCGCTTCATCCATCTCGGGATGGCCGCCGCGATCCAGGCGGTGCAGGACAGCGGGCTCAAGACCGGTGAGGAACTCCCGTACGAGGAAGCGGTCCGCATCGGCTGCAACATCGGTTCGGGCATCGGCGGCCTGCCGATGATCGAAGCCACGCACGGCGAGCTGGTGAACCGCGGCCCGCGCCGCGTGTCGCCGTTCTTCGTGCCGGCGTCGATCATCAACATGATCTCGGGCCACGTGTCGATCAAGTACGGCTTCAAGGGCCCGAACATCGCCGTGGTCACCGCCTGCACCACCGGCCTGCATGCCATCGGCACCTCGGCGCGCATGATCGAGTACGGCGACGCCGACGTGATGATCGCGGGCGGCGCCGAGTCGACCATCTCTCCGCTCGGCATCGGTGGCTTCACCGCGCCGCGCGCGCTCAGCACGCGCAACGACGATCCCGCCACGGCCTCGCGCCCGTGGGACAAGGATCGCGACGGTTTCGTGCTCGGCGAGGGTGCGGGCGTGGTCGTGCTCGAGGAGTACGAACATGCCAAGGCACGCGGCGCCAAGATCTACGCCGAAGTCGCGGGCTTCGGCCTGACGGGCGATGCGTACCACATGACGGCGCCCGACGTCGACGGCCCGCGTCGTTCGATGGTCATGGCGCTCGCCAATGCGGGCGTCAACCCCGACCAGGTGCAGTACCTCAATGCGCACGGCACCTCGACGCAGCTCGGCGACCTCAACGAGACGAATGCGATCAAGAACGCCTTCGGCGACCATGCGAAGAAGCTGCTCGTGAATTCGACCAAGTCCATGACCGGCCACCTGCTGGGCGGCGCGGGCGGCATCGAATCGGTGTTCACGGTGCTGGCCCTGCATCACCAGAAGAGCCCGCCGACGATCAACATCTTCAACCAGGATCCGGAGTGCGATCTCGACTACTGCGCCAACGAGGCGCGCGATCTGAAGATCGATGTCGCGGTCAAGAACAACTTCGGCTTCGGCGGCACCAACGGCACGCTGGTGTTCAAGCGCGCTTGAGTCTTCATCTCCCATGCACGGCGCACCGTCGGTGACCTACCCGGTGGGGCGCTCGCGTGGCGCAGCCCGCCTCCTGACCGTGGTCTGGGCACTCGGCGCGCTCTGCGCGGGTGCGTCCTGCTACTTTTTCGATAGCGTTGGCTGGCGCCATGCGCTGCTGCTGCTCAGCGTGCTGTTCGCGGGGGCGGCCGCCGGCATCGGCCTGCGCCGCGACGGCGCGGGCCTGCTTCATTTCGACGGCCAGTTCTGGTCGCTGGCGCCCGCGGCTTCCGATGCCGCGGATCCGGCGCGCTCGGTCCTGGCCGCGCGCGCCGTCGTCGCGCTCGACCTGCAATCGCTGCTGCTGCTGCGCCTGAGCGAGCCGGGCCGGCCGCATCGCTGGCTCTGGGTCGAGCGGCAGACGATGCCCGAGCGCTGGCGCGATCTGCGCCGTGCGGTATATTCGCGCCCCCCCGCTGCCGACACCGGCGGCGATGTCTGGCGCGCGACCGCACCCGCCGACGCACCCTGAAATCCCCCTCTCGATGACCACGTCCCCGCCGCCCGTGCCGCCGGATTCCGGCTTGACCGACGCCGCTGCGGCGCCGCGTCCGGGCGAGATCGACTTCCAGCTCGTGCAGCGCACGGTGGCGGGCGACCAGAAGGCCTTCGAGCTGCTGGTCATCAAGTACCAGCGCCGCATCGAGCGCCTGATCGGGCGCATGGTGCGCGATGTCGACCTGGTCGAGGACATCGCGCAGGAAACCTTCATCCGCGCCTATCGTGCACTGCACCAATTCCGCGGCGAGGCGCAGTTCTACACCTGGCTCTACCGGATCGCGGTGAACACCGCGAAGAAGGCGCTGGTCGACATGAAGCGCGACCCGACCATCTCGGAAAGCGCCCTGCGGCCTTCTTCCGAGGACGACGATGAAACTTACCGTCCGGGAAACGAACCAACCACCGACGAAACCCCCGAATCGGTCATGGCGGCCAACGAAATCGCGGCCGCGGTCGAGTCCGCCATGGAAGCGCTCCCCGCGGAGTTGCGCCAGGCAGTCACGCTGCGCGAGATCGAGGGCATGAGTTACGAAGAGATTGCCGAAGTCATGGATTGCCCTATCGGCACCGTGCGTTCGCGGATCTTCCGTGCGCGCGAGGCCATTTCGGCCAGGGTCAAACCGCTGCTCGACAACCAGTCGGGCAAGCGTTGGTAAGCAAAATCAGGTGAACGAAATGAATCAGACGATGACGGTTCGAGAACAGGTGTCGGCGCTCGCGGATGGTCATTTGCAGGGCGACGAGTTCGCGCAGGCCATCGACAAGGTCTGCGGCGACGAGGAATACCGCGCGGCGTGGCAGGCCTACCATGTGGTGGGCGACGTGCTGCGTTCGAGCGCCAACGTGGCGTGCAGCGACAGCAGCGCTTTCCTGGCCCGCTTCCAGCAGCGGCTGGCGGCCGAGCCGGTGTCGATCCGGCCCGTGGCGGCTGTTCCCGAGGCCCAGGTGGTGCCGCTTCAGCGTCGCGCTGACGCGGCCAACGAGCCGGTCTTCCGCTGGAAGCTGGTGGCCGGTGCCGCTTCGCTGGTGGCCGTGGCCGCCATCAGCTGGAGCTGGGTCGGCAGCGGTGTCGTCAACGGTCCGGCCGGTGCCCAACTGGCGCAGCAACAACCCGTGTCGGGCCCGGTGCTCGCATCGGCCGCCACCAACGGCACGCAGGGTTCGACGCTCACGCCCACGCGCGTGATCGTGGGCAACGGCAAGCCGCAGGTGATGCTGCGCGATCCGCGCCTGGACCAGTTGCTCGAGGCCCACCAGCAGGCGGGCGGCGCCTCGCAAATGCCTTCCGGTTTCCTGCGCAACGCGACCTTCGAAGGACCCACGCGCTGAGCGCGCGCCTCTGCCTCCTTCCCTGCCAATGACTGTTCAGATGCCGATCTCCGCACGCGCGTTCGTGCTCGTGCTTGCCGCTTTTTGCATCGCGCAGATCGCCTCCGCGCAGACCCGTTCCAGCGCGGCGAACACCCGGGGCGCGGCATCGGCCCAGGCGGCGGGCGAGCCGCCCGCCATGAGCGTCACCGAGTGGCTGCAGCGCATGCACGCGGGTGCGCGCCAGCGCAACTACGTCGGCACCTTCGTGGTGTCCGCGCCCGGCGGCGATCTGTCGAGTGCGCGCATCTGGCATGTGCGCGACGGCGAGCAGCAGATCGAGCGCATCGAGGCGCTGAGCGGTCCGCAGCGTTCGACCTTCCGCCGCAACCAGAGCGTCATGACCTTCCTGCCCGAAGCCAAGGTGGTGAAGGTCGAGAAGCGCGAGAACCTCGATCTCTTCCCCAATCTGCCCGACAAGCAGGATTCGTCGATCGGCGAGTTCTACGACGTGCGGCCCATTGGCAAGGACCGCGTGGCCGGCTTCGACGCCGACGTGGTGCAACTGACGCCGCACGACGGCCTGCGCTTCGGCTATCGCATCTGGAGCGAGCGCCGCACCGGGCTGGTCGTCAAGCTGCAGACGCTCGACGACCAGTCGCGCGTGGTCGAGCAATCGGCCTTCTCCGAGCTGCAGCTCGACGTGCCCGTGAAAGCCCAGGCCTTGGCGCAGATGATGGCCAACACCGCCGGCTATCGCATCGAGAAGCTCGAGCTCGAACGCACCAGCGCGCAGGACGAGGGCTGGACCCTGAGCGCACCGGTGGCCGGCTTCAAGCCGCGCAGCTTCTTCCGGCGGCCCGCCGCGAGCGGCGACAAGAACGCCGCGACGCAGGACCGCACCGTGCAATGGATCTTCTCCGATGGCCTCGCCTCGGTGTCGCTCTTCATCGAGCGTTACGACGCCAAGCGCGCACCGCGCGACGGCGTGCTGACCATCGGCGCGACCAATGCGATCCGCAGGCGCCTGCCCGAGCCGGCCAACGACTGGTGGCTCACGGCGGTGGGCGAAGTGCCGCAACAAACCCTGGACGCCTTCGCGCAGAGCCTCGCACGCACGCGTTGAAAAGAACATGTCCGACACCTTTCTCGCCCGATCCGGCGAGAAGCGGAAACTCTCAGTACCTGTTTCGAGTCGCAGCCGTTCTCTTTGAAAGACAATCGATGATGTTCAAGATCGAGGGACACAAGCTCCGTTCCGGCGTGTTCGCGTCCATGCTGGCGCTCACGGCCGGGTTGGCGTTCGTGCCGGCCGAGCCGGTGCAGGCGCAGACCGCCACCCGCACGCTGCCCGACTTCACCGACCTGGTCGACCAGGTCGGCCCGTCGGTGGTCAACATCCGCACCGTCGAGAAGGTGGCGCAGCGCAGCGGCAATGGCGGCGAGATGGACGAGGAGATGCAGGAGTTCTTCCGCCGCTTCTTCGGCCAGCCGATTCCCGGCGCTCCGCGCCAGGGGCCGCGCCCCAACCGCCCGCAGCCGCAGGAAGAAGAACGCCCGCGCGGCGTGGGCTCCGGTTTCATCCTGACGGCCGACGGCTACGTGATGACCAATGCGCACGTGGTCGAGGACGCCTCGGAGGTGATGGTCACGCTGCCCGACAAGCGCGAGTTCAAGGCCCGCATCGTCGGCGCCGACAAGCGCACCGACGTGGCGGTGGTGAAGATCGAGGCCACCGGCCTGCCGGCCGTGAAGGTCGGCGACATCTCCAAGCTGCGCGTGGGCGAATGGGTGATGGCCATCGGTTCGCCTTTCGGTCTCGAGAACACCGTCACCGCGGGCATCGTGAGCGCCAAGCAGCGCGACACCGGCGAGTACCTGCCGTTCATCCAGACCGACGTGGCGATCAACCCCGGCAACTCGGGCGGTCCGCTGATCAACATGCGTGGCGAGGTCGTCGGCATCAACAGCCAGATCTATTCGCGCTCGGGCGGCTTCATGGGCATCTCTTTCTCGATCCCGATCGACGAAGCGATCCGCGTGAGCGAGCAGCTGCGCACCTCGGGCCGCGTCTCGCGCGGACGCATCGGCGTGCAGATCGATCAGGTCACCAAGGACGTCGCCGAATCGATCGGCCTGGGCAAGGCGCAGGGCGCGCTGGTGCGCAGCGTCGAGGCCGGTTCGCCGGGCGAGAAGGCCGGCGTGGAGCCGGGCGACATCATCACCAAGTTCGACGGCAAGGCGATCGAGAAGCCGAGCGATCTGCCGCGCCTGGTGGGCAACACCAAGCCCGGCACCAAGAGCACGCTGACGGTGTTCCGCCGCGGCAGCTCGCGTGACCTGAGCGTGACCATCGCCGAGATCGAGCCCGACAAGCCGGCTAAGCGCGCCACCGACCGCGAGGAGCCGGCGCCCAAGCCGCAGGCTTCCGCCGCCGCCAAGTCGCTGGGCCTCGCGGTCAGTGACCTGAGCGATGCGCAGAAGAAGGAGCTCAAGCTCAAGGGCGGCGTGAAGGTCGACGCTTCGAACGAGGCCGCGGCGCGTGCCGGCCTGCGCGAGGGCGACATCATCCTGGCCGTGGGCAACATCGAGGTCTTGAACGCCCGCGAATTCGAGTCGGCCGTGGGCAAGGCCGACAAGAGCAAGCCGCTCAGCGTGCTGTTCCGGCGTGGCGAGTGGGCGCAGTACGCGCTCATCCGGCCCGCACGCTGATCCCGGCTGTGCCGTCAAGTGGCCCCACCCGTCAGTCGGGTTTGGGGCCATTTTTTTGAGCTGTTTGCGACGCTTCGGCGCGCCGCTCTAAAAAAATCTGCATCGGCCCCAAGCCAGCGATTTGTTAGTGTTTGCTGACTTAAGGAAGGGCTAAGGACCGTTTTCGGTAGAATAGCGGCCTCTCGGCGGCGAGTCGGCGCATAAGCCGAGCGGTCTCCTTCACGATGCGAGATGTTAGGTGACAGTCCACCGACGCTCCACAGATCGCCCACAAGTTGTTCAGAGAGTGCTCCACCAAGCCTGTTGATAAGTTGTTTATAAGTTGCTTGTTGTTGACCCGCAACGACCTGTTTGGACCCTGTTCCCGGATGTACGTGCTTCCCTTTTTGCCTACAATGAAGTTCCAACTACTGCAGTTGCCATTGCTTGTTGGTTCAGGGCGCGTCTCCAGGAGACGCGCCCTTTTTTCTTGCCTGTTGCCCTCTGTGCACGAGCCAATTCAAGTACTTAAGCGTTCCCGTTGATGAATCACATCAGAAATTTTTCGATCATTGCGCACATCGATCATGGCAAGTCGACGCTCGCAGACCGTTTGATCCAGCGCTGCGGCGGCCTCGCGGAACGCGAGATGGAAGCGCAGGTGCTCGACTCGATGGACATCGAGAAAGAGCGTGGGATAACCATCAAGGCACAGACCGCGGCACTGCACTACAAGGCACGCGATGGACAGGTCTACAACCTCAATCTGATCGACACGCCGGGTCACGTCGACTTCTCTTATGAAGTGAGTCGCTCGCTGTCGGCATGCGAAGGCGCACTGCTCGTCGTCGATGCATCGCAAGGCGTGGAAGCGCAGACGGTGGCCAACTGCTACACCGCGCTCGACCTCGGTGTGGAAGTGGTGCCCGTGCTCAACAAGATGGATCTGCCGAACGCCGATCCCGACAACGCACGCACCGAGATCGAAGACGTGATCGGCATCGACGCGACCGATGCGATTCCCTGTTCGGCGAAGACCGGCCTGGGCATCGACGACATCCTCGAAGCGATCGTGCACAAGATGCCGGCGCCGCGCGGCAATCCCGACGCCGCGCTGCGCGCGATGATCGTCGACAGCTGGTTCGATCCGTACGTCGGCGTCGTGATGCTGGTGCGCGTGGTCGACGGCCGGCTCGCGAAGGGCGATCGCATCAAGATGATGGCCTCGGGCGCCAGCTACAACGCCGACAACGTCGGTGTCTTCACGCCGGCCAACGAGCCGCGCGCTTCGCTCGAGGCGGGCGAGGTGGGCTACATCATCGCGGGCATCAAGGAGCTGCAGGCCGCGAAGGTCGGCGACACCGTCACGCTGATCAAGCCGGGCACTGGCGGCGCGGCCGCCACCGCGACCGAGGCGCTGCCGGGCTTCAAGGAAATCCAGCCGCAGGTGTTCGCCGGTCTCTATCCGACCGAGGCCAGCGAGTACGACTCGCTGCGCGACGCGCTCGAGAAGCTCAAGCTCAACGACTCCTCGCTGCGCTACGAGCCCGAGGTGAGCCAGGCGCTGGGCTTCGGTTTCCGCTGCGGCTTCCTCGGCCTGCTGCACATGGAGATCGTGCAGGAGCGCCTGGAGCGCGAGTTCGACCAGGACCTGATCACGACCGCGCCGAGCGTGGTCTACCAGGTGGTGCGCAGCGACGGCGAGGTCATCATGGTCGAGAACCCGTCCAAGATGCCCGAGGTCGGCAAGATGAGCGAGATTCGCGAGCCGATCGTGACCGTGCATCTGTACATGCCGCAGGAATACGTCGGCGCCGTCATGACGCTCGCCAACCAGAAGCGCGGCGTGCAGATGAACATGGCCTACCACGGCCGCCAGGTCATGTTGACCTATGAGATGCCGCTCGGCGAGATCGTGCTCGACTTCTTCGACAAGCTGAAGTCGGTCAGCCGCGGCTATGCCTCCATGGACTACGAGTTCAAGGAGTACCGCGCCTCCGACGTGGTCAAGGTCGACATCCTGCTCAACGGCGAGAAGGTCGATGCGCTCTCGATCATCGTGCACCGCACCCAGTCGCAGTACCGCGGCCGCGCGGTGGTGTCGAAGATGCGCGAGATCATCTCGCGCCAGATGTTCGACGTGGCCATCCAGGCCGCCATCGGGGTCAACATCATTGCGCGTGAGACAATCAAGGCGCTGCGCAAGAACGTGCTGGCCAAGTGCTACGGCGGCGACATCACCCGCAAGAAGAAGCTGCTCGAGAAGCAGAAGGCGGGCAAGAAAAGAATGAAGCAGATCGGCTCGGTCGAGGTCCCGCAAGAGGCCTTCCTCGCGATCCTGCAAGTCGAAGACTGATCAACATGGCATTCATCACCTCCCTCATCCTCGCGGCATTCGCCGGCTACATCGGCGCCTGGTACTTCGGAGCGATCGAGGGCAACTTCGCCTTGCTGTTGTTCCTGGCCACGGTGGTCACCGGCCTTTACTGGCTGGCCGAGCGCTTCTACTTCCTGCCGCGGCGCGAGCGCGCGGCCGCCGCGCTCGAGAGCTCGCTGGCCGAGCGCAATGCGCGGCTCGCCGGCCAGGGCATCAAGCAAGTCGATACCGCCGACGCCAAGGCCAGCGAGCGGCTGCTGATGCAGCCCTGGTGGCTCGACTGGACCGCGGGGCTGTTCCCCGTGATCCTGGTCGTGTTCCTGCTGCGCTCGTTCCTCTACGAGCCGTTCAAGATTCCCTCGGGTTCGATGATGCCCACGCTGCTCACCGGCGACCTGATCCTGGTCAACAAGTTCACCTACGGCCTGCGGCTGCCGGTGATCAACACCAAGATCACCGACGGCACGCCGCTGGCGCGCGGCGACGTGGTGGTGTTCCGCTACCCGCCCAAGCCGAGCCAGGACTACATCAAGCGCGTGGTCGGCATTCCCGGCGACGAGGTGGCCTACCTGAACAAGAAGCTGACCATCAACGGCCAGCCGGTCTCGAAGGAGGCCGCGCCCGACTACCTCGATGGCGAGTCGATGCGCCTGCTCAAGCAGTTCGACGAGAACCTCGCGGGCAAGCAGCACAAGATCCTCAACGACGACGCCGGCCCCGCCTTCGTGCCCGGCGCCAGCGACTTCCCCTTCCGCGAGAACTGCCGCTACTCGGTCGAAGGCGTCACCTGCAAGGTGCCGGCCGGCAACTACTTCATGATGGGCGACAACCGCGATAATTCGGCCGACTCCCGTTTCTGGGGCTTCGTGCCGGACAAGAACATCGTGGGCAGGGCCTTCTTCGTCTGGATGAACTTCGGCGACCTGGGACGCATCGGTCCGTTTCAATAAGCATCAAGCAATTCGTTCGAGGGGTATGAGGGTATGAGAACTGTTCGGTCCAGCCGGAACAGTGCGGCGCGCCAGCGCGGCATCTCGTTCATCGGGCTCGTGTTCGTGGCTGTCGTGCTGGCCTGCGTGGGCGTCGTCGTCGCCCAGGTCATCCCGACGCTGATCGAGTACCAGGCGATCTACAAGGCCGCCAACAAGGCCAAGGAAGGCAGCACCGTGCCCGAGATCCGCGCCATCTTCGACCGCGCCCAGGCCATCGACGACTTCCAGTCGGTCACCGGCAAGGACCTCGACATCAAGAAGGTCAACGACAAGGTCGTGATCTCCTTCGCCTACGAGCGCGAGATCCCGCTGTTCGGCCCCGCCTACCTCGTGCTCAAGTACAAGGGCGAGACCAACTGAACGCCCAGGGAAGCAAGGTGGATGGCGGCCTCACGGCGCTCCAGTCGCGCCTGAAGTACACGTTCGCCGACCCGCGGCTGCTGCAGCTCGCGCTCACGCACCGCAGTTTCTCCGCCGACCACAACGAGCGCCTCGAGTTCCTCGGCGACTCGGTGCTGAACCTGGCGGTCTCGCACCTGCTCTACACCCGCCTCGCGGCGCTGCCCGAAGGCGATCTGTCGCGCGTGCGCGCCAACCTCGTGAAGCAGGACACCCTGCACCGGCTGGCCGTGGGCCTCGCGCTCTCGCCGCTGCTGCGGCTGGGCGAGGGCGAAGCCCGCTCGGGCGGTCCGAACCGGCCCTCGATCCTGGCCGACGCGCTCGAGGCGCTGATCGGTGCGGTCTACCTCGATGCCGGCTTCACGGCCGCGCAGGCGCTGGTGCACCGGCTCTACGAGGCGGTCGAGATCAATCCGCGCATGGAAGCGGTGGGCAAGGACCCGAAGACCGAATTGCAGGAATGGCTGCAGGGTCACAAAATGAAGCTGCCCGTCTACCGCGTCGCGGGGACACTGGGGGCAGCGCACAAGCAGACCTTCGACGTCGAGTGCGAAGTGCCCGAACTGGGCCTTCGCGAACGCGGCATCGGCGGTTCGCGCCGCGCCGGCGAGCAGGCGGCAGCCGCCGCCATGTTGATCCGCCTCAAGGCACGCGGCGGCGCGTGAAAACGAAATGAACGACGCTATCAAATCAGCAGCACAGCCCCAGGACCCGACGGGCGAATCCAAACCATCGGAAGCCACGGGCCCGCAGCACTGCGGTCTGGTCGCCATCGTCGGCAAGCCCAACGTGGGCAAGTCGACGCTGCTCAACGCGCTGGTCGGCCAGAAGATCAGCATCACCTCGCGCAAGGCGCAGACCACGCGCCACCGCATCACCGGCATGCGCACGCTCGGCGCCACGCAGTTCGTGTTCGTCGACACGCCGGGTTTCCAGACCCTGCATGCCAACGCGCTGAACAAGTCGCTCAACAAGACCGTGCAGGGCGCGGTCGGCGACGTCGACCTGATCCTGTTCGTGGTCGAGGCCGGCAGCTTCACGCCGGCCGACGAGCGCGTGCTCAAGCTGCTCGGCAAGGGCATCCCGACGATCCTGCTGGCCAACAAGCTCGACAACGTCGGGCGCCGCGGCGACATCGCGCCCTGGCTGCAGCAGATGCAGACCAAGCACGAGTTCGCCGAGTTCGTGCCGATGTCGGCCAAGAACGCGAAGGACGTCGAGCGTCTGTTCGGCATCTGCGAGAAGTACCTGCCCGAGCAGCCCTGGTTCTACGACGAGGACGAGCTCACCGACCGCAGCGAGAAGTTCCTCGCCAGCGAGCTGGTGCGCGAGAAGCTGTTCCGCCTCACCGGCGACGAGCTGCCCTACACCTCGACCGTCGTCATCGACAAGTTCGACGAGGAAGCGCCGCAGAAGAAGGGCCACAAGCGCCTGCTGCGCATCGCCGCCACCATCGTGGTGGAGCGCGACAGCCACAAGGCGATGGTGATCGGCGACAAGGGCGAGCGCATCAAGCGCATCGGCATGGAAACCCGCGTCGAGCTCGAGAAGCTGGCCGACGCCAAGGTGTTCCTCGAACTCTGGGTCAAGGTGCGTTCGGGCTGGGCCGACGACGAGGCCCGCGTGCGCTCGTTCGGCTACGAATGAAGTGGCCGCCGCCCACCGCGTTTCGCACGAACCGGCCTATGTGCTCCATCGCTACGACTGGAGCGAGTCGAGCCTGATCCTCGAGGTCTTCACCCGCCACCACGGGCGCATCGCGCTCGTGGCCAAGGGGGCGAAGCGGCCGAGCTCCAACTTCCGCCCGGTGCTGCTGCCGCTGCAGCCGCTGGAGATCAACTATGGCGGCGATGCCGAGATCCGCACCCTCAAGGGCGCGGAATGGATGGGCGGCCACGTCATGCCCACCGGCGATGCGCTGCTGTCGGGCTACTACCTCAACGAGTTGCTGCTGCGCCTGCTGGCGCGCGACGACGCGCACGAGGCCCTGTTCGACGCCTATGGCGGCGTGGTGCAGGTGCTGGCCGGCGATCACGGCGGCGCCCAGGCCGCCACCCAGGCGGCCGCGCTGCGCGCCTTCGAGCTGCTGCTGCTGCGCGGGGTCGGCCTGCTGCCGCAGCTCGACGTGCAGACCCTGACGCTCGAGTCGCTCGAAGCCGCCACCCGCTACGCCCTGGTCGCCGAGGCCGGCCTGCGCGCCGCGGCCGACGACGAGGCCGCGCTGGCCGGCGCCGACTGGCAACGGTTGCAGGCGGCGCTCGACGACCGCGCGCCGTTCACGGCCACGCTGCGGCTGGTCGCGACCCTGAGCAACGGCAGCAACAGCGCGCTGCGCAACCAGCTGCGCGCGCTGCTCAACTACCATTGCGGCGTGTCCACGCTGCGTACGCGGCAGTTGATGAGAGATATCCAAGCACTATGAGCACTTCCTCTGCCTCGGCCGGCACCACCGCGCTGTCGGTCAATCTCAACAAGGTCGCGCTGGTGCGCAACACCCGCCACCTGGGCATTCCGAGCGTGGTGAAGGCCGCCACCCTGTGTCTGCAGGCCGGCGCCCAGGGCATCACCGTGCACCCGCGGCCCGACGCGCGCCACATCCGCACGCACGACGTGCACGACCTGTCGGCGCTGCTGGCGAAAGACTGGCCCGGCATCGAGTTCAACATCGAGGGCAATCCGTTCCAGAACCTGATGGACTTCGTGCGCGAGCTGCGTCCCCATCAGGCCACCTTCGTGCCCGACAGCGAGACCCAGTCCACCAGCGACCATGGCTGGACCTTCCCCGACGACGCCGAGCGCCTGCGCCCGCTGATCGCGGAAGCCCGGGCGCTGGGCGTGCGCGTCAGCCTGTTCATGGACCCGATTCCCGAGATGATGGCCGCGGCCAAGGCCGTCGGCGCCGACCGCGTCGAGCTCTACACCGAATCCTTCGCGGCCTCGCGCGGCACGCCCGACGAGCAGGCCGTGCTCGAGCGCTACGCGGCCACGGCGCGCGCCGCGCTCGCCGCCGGCCTGGGCCTGAACGCCGGCCACGACCTGAGCCGCGACAACCTCACGCCCTTCCTGAAGGCGGTGCCCGGCGTGCAGGAGGTCTCGATCGGCCATGCCTTCGTGGCCGACGCGCTCGAGCTGGGCTATGCGGCGACCACGCGCGACTACCTGCGCTGCATCGCCGAGGCCCACGCCGCCGCATGATCTACGGCATCGGCACCGACATCTGCGACGTTCGCCGCATCGCCGCGACCTTCGAGCGCCAGGGCGAGCGCTTCGCGCGCCGGGTGCTCAGCGACGCCGAATTCGCGGTCTGGAAGGCCCGCAGCGAGCGCTGGCCCAAGCGCGGCCTCAGCTACCTCGCCACCCGCTTCTCGGCCAAGGAGGCCTTCAGCAAGGCCATCGGCATGGGCATGCGCATGCCGATGAGCTGGCGGCTGTGCGAGATCGCCAACCTGCGCAGCGGCAAGCCGGTGATCGTGCTGCACGGCGAGCTCAAGACCTGGTTCGAGGCGCAGAACCTCACGGCCCACGTCACCGTCACCGACGAAACCGAATACGCCGCGAGCTTCGTGGTGGTCGAACGCAAGGATGGGCCTGCGCCATGAGTGCGAAGACCGAGGAACTGCTTCTTTCGCCGCTGGTGGTCGACGTGGCCGGCACGGCGCTGACCGATGCCGACCGCCGCCGGCTGGCGCATCCGCGCGTGGGCGGCGTGATCCATTTCGCGCGCAACTGGGAAAGCCGCGCGCAGATGACGGCGCTCAATGCCGAGATCAAGGCGATCCGGCCCGAGCTGCTGATCTGCGTCGACCACGAGGGCGGGCGGGTGCAGCGCTTTCGCAGCGACGGCTTCACTCACCTGCCGACGATGCAGTCGCTGGGCGAGCTCTGGATGCGCGACGCGATGCAGGCCACCCAGGTCGCCACTGCGGCGGGCCAGGTGCTGGCCGGCGAGCTGCGTGCCTGCGGCGTCGACTTCAGCTTCGCGCCGGTGCTCGACCTCGACCATGGCCGCAGCACCGTGATCGGCACGCGCAGCTTCCACCGCGATCCGCGCGTGGTCGCGCTGCTGGCCAAGAGCCTGATGCACGGCATGCTGCTCGCGGGCATGCGCAACTGCGGCAAGCACTTTCCGGGACACGGCTGGGTCAATGCCGATTCGCATGTCGAGATCCCCGTCGACAAGCGCAGCCTCAAGGCCATCCTGGCCGACGACGCGCGGCCCTACGAATGGCTCGGCGGCGCGCTGGCGGCGGTCATGCCGGCGCACGTGATCTATCCGAAGGTCGACAGCCGGCCCGCGGGCTTCTCGCCGCGCTGGCTGCGCGAGATCCTGCGCGGCCGCTTCGGCTTCGACGGCGCCATCTTCAGCGACGACCTCAGCATGGAGGCCGGCCGCTACATCGACGGCGAACTGCTGAGCTTCGCCGATGCGGCGCTGGCTGCGCTGGGCGCCGGCTGCGACCTGGCGCTGCTGTGCAACCAGAGCATCGGCGAAGGCCGGCCGCTCGACGAGTTCCTCGACGGCTTCGAAGCCGCCGAACGCGCCGGTCGCTGGCAGCCCGGTGCCGAGGCGCGCGCCAGCGAGGCACGGCGCCGCGGCCTGCTGCCGCATGGCGAGCCCGTCGACTGGCAGGCGCTCACGCGTTCGCGCGGGTACCTCGATGCGCGCCGCTTGCTCGACATCTAGCGCGATGCCATCGTCGCCCGCGGCGGTCCGCTGCCTGGAGTGACCCATGCCCCTGTGCCTCAGCCTTCTTCAGCGCGCGGACGAGGCGGTGCTGCGCAACCATGCGCACTACTGCCGCCTGTTCGGCTATCCGCACCAGTGGGCCGACACCGAGCGCATCGCCCATCCGGCGCTGTGCGCGAGCGCCAAGTACAGCCAGATCCTGCGCCACCTGCGCACGCTGGCCGAGGGTGACTGGCTGCTGTTCCTCGACGGCGACTCGGTGGTGTTCCACCCGGTCGCGGTCGAGGCGCTGATGCAGGGGCGCGACCTCGTCGCGCTCGAGGGGCCATCGACCGGCGACCGCGCCGGTCCCGCCATGACCAACATGCTGGTGCTGCGCAACACGCCCGGCAACCGTGCGCTGCTGCATCAGCTGATCATCGATGCGGGCCACGTGGTCGCGCTCGAATCGCCGCGTCTCGACGAGACCGCGCGACTGGCACCGGCGGGTCTCCTGCCCTGCAACAGCGTGCTGGCCGAAGCCTACGTCAACGTCTCGTGGCGCGTCTCGCAGTGGCACGACGCGCGGGTCTTCGTGGTGAACCTCGCCGCGCTGCCGGTGCCGTTGCCCGACGGTGGCTGGCGCGACGAGATCCTGCACGACCTGAACCTGCAGGCGCTGCTGGTGCGCGAGGTCAACGGTGCCCTGATGCAGGGCCGCCCGGTGCTGCAGCCGCCCGACTATCCGGCGCTGTCCGAGGAGGCGTGCACCAGCGTCAATCCGCAGGCGCGCATCGCCTTCCTCACGCTCTACACCCACCACATCGCCACCTATGCGCGCGTGTCGGAACACAACGTGCGCCGCTACTGCGAGCGCCATGGCCACGCGTACCACGTGTACCGGGCGCTGCCCGAGGCGATCGGGCCCGGCATCAACGGCTCGTGGGTGCGCACCTGGCTGCTGCAGCAGCACCTGGCGCAGCACGACTGGGTGATCTGGGTCGACGCCGACGTGGTCTTCCGCAACCAGGCGCGCTCCTTCGAGCCGCTGCTGCAGGGCCGCGACCTGCTGCTCGCCAAGGACGTCGGTGCCTGGCGCTTCAATTCGGGCGTCATGGGTTTTCGCAACACGCCGGCCAACCTCGCGCTGCTGGAACGCATCTGGGCGCGCATCGGCGAGGTGGCCGACAAGTCCCAGGTCTACAGCAGCCTGGGCGACCAGCACTACACCAACGAGGTGCTGAAGGAGGAGGGGCTGCTCGGCGAGCACAGCGTGCTGGACAACCTCAGCCTCAACACGCCGCCGCTGCTGGCCGACGCGGACACGCTGCTGGTCCATTTCGTGAGCCTGTCCGAGCCCTACCGGTCGGTGTACATGGCCGCCATGGACGCGGCCTCGCAGAAGAGCCGCTAGCCGCGGGCCGTGGGCGATCAAAGCCCGCGCAACCGTGCAGAACCTGACACCGCGGCGCCCGCCGCGCCAGGGCGCTCCTGTACAGTCGTACGCCCCAGAACAGCAGCGAGAGCAGAGGGATTCCCATGGCACACATAGGCTATTCCTGGCCCACCTTCGACGTCCTGACGCAGGAGATCGTCCGTGCGATCGACCCGCAGCGCATCCTCGACATCGGCGCCGGGGGCGGCAAGTACGGCGCGCTGCTCAAGGGCATCGTTCCGCGCTGCGAGCTCACCGCGCTCGAATGCGACGAAGCGGCCTTTCCGGGCCTGCGCGAAACGGGCTACCACCACATCCTGCCGATCACCGCCGACGGGCTGTACAAGCAGAGCAGCGACCTCTACGACGTCGTCATCCTCGGCGACGTGATCGAGCACATGCTGCATTCGCAGGGCCGGGACCTGCTGGAGTTCCTCAACTACCGCTCGCGCTACATCCTCATCTCCACGCCCGAGTGCATGCCGATGAGCCGCCCCGTCTTCTTCGAGGGCCACAACTCGCTCTGGCGGCCCGATTCCTTCTCGTGGCACGACTACTGGGCGCACCAGCAGTGCGGCGTGATGCATTTCTACCTGCTGCGCGGCCACGACAACTGGGCCGGCCCCGGCCTGGCGGAAGTGGTCGAGAAGGTGAACGGCGCGGGCATCTTCAACCGCTACCAGGACGAGAAGACCCAGCCAGTGCAGCTCGAGATCCGGGACACCCGCTTCAAGCAGCCCGCGGGCGACGACAACTTCATCCTCTACCGGCCTTTCTAGAGCCGCAGTGCCATGGCCGAAGCGAACAAGACCTCCCTGCGCGACATCGACATCATCGTGTCGTATCGCGAGGCCAACGAGGAGCGGCGCGAGAACCTCTACACCGTGCTCGCGCACCTCGGGCGCACCTACACCGACTACCGGCTGTGGCTGCTCGAGGCCGCGGCCACGCCGAGCTTTGACTGGCGCCGGCTTGATGATCCGCACATCCGGCATGTCTTCGTGCCGCACGACGGTCCGTTCCCCAAGTCGATGCTCTACAACACCGGCGTGCGGCTCGCGCGCAGCCCGGTGATCTGCTTCCACGATGCCGACTCGATCGCCCAGCCGCAGTCGCTGCGGGCCTGCATCGACGCCCTGATGGAAGGGCAGGACAGCGATGCGCTGTGCCCCTACTGGTCGGTGATCAACGTCGCCGGCGCGCTCAAGCAGGGCTTCATGGCCGACCCGGACTATGGCCGCCTGGCCACCATCGATCCGCAGCGATTGCCCGAGGACGCGATCGTGCTGTACCCCAATGCCAACGGCGGCATCGTGCTGTTCAAGCGCAGCGAGTACATCCGCGTGGGCGGCTACAACGCGCGGCTCGAGGGCTGGGGCGGCGAGGACGACGAACTGCTGCGCCGCGCTTCGCGGCTCGGCGTGCGCTGGCACTCGATGAACGTGCCGATGTTCCATCTGCACCATGACTCGGTCTCGCGCGGCGAGCACATCGAGCGGATTCGCGATACCGAGAATGCGCGTGCGCCGGAGGCGATTGCCGACATGTCGCAGGAAGAGGTCGAGGCGCTGGCCGTCGAGCTGTCGGCCTTCTTTCGCTGAACCGGGGCGCCGGCCTGCGCACTCGCGGTCGGCTCAGCCGCCGGCTTGTTGCGAGCGCCACGCGAAGAAGCGCTCGATCGCGGGCTGGATGAACATCGCTTGCGACGTGGCCGTGAAGAGCCGGTGGCCCCGCTCGGCGCGTGCCCGGCGTTCTTCCGGTGCCGACAGCAGCCGCTCGGCCGTGTCCGCGAGCCGCTCATAGGGCTCGCCGAAGACCCCCTCGCGCAGCTCGGTCCGCAGCTCGCTGTCGTCGTAGATCTCCGTCAGGATCGGCTTCTTCGCGACGAAACCGACTGCCAGCCGCGGAATCTCCACCGTGCGCGTGGCGTCGAGGAAGCTCACGTTGAGCAGCAGGCGGCTGCGTGCCAGCAGGGCGGCGCGCTCCGCCACGGGGATCGAATGGTGTGCCACGACGGTCATTCCGCGCGCGCGCAGCGTCTCCAGCAGGCGCATGCGCCGATCGTTGAGGCTGCCGAAGAAGAGGACGTCGATGTCTTCGGCCACGGGCGGGTCGGACGCCGGCGGCGGCAGGATGGCGCCGGCCTGGTAGCCGTAGGGCACCAGGTCCGCGCGGGCGATGCCGAGCTCCGCGTAGCGCCGGAAGTTCAGCGCGCTGTATTCCCACACGTAGCTGTTGCGCAGGATCTCCAGATAGGCCGGCGTGAAGGCATTGCCGCCTTCGACCAGCTGCTCGATGTTGACGACGATGCAGTCGGGCCCGAGGTGCGCCAGCTGGTTCCAGGTCAGCCCGGCCGCGAACATGACGATGTTGACGCGGCTCGCGTCGACCTGCGCCTGCTGCCAGTTGACGTCGTAGCCGAGTTCGAGGAGCCCGAGCCTGAAGCCCTCGACGATCTCTCCGATGAACTGCGGATCGCCCGCCGATGTCAGGTGCAGTGGATGTTTCATGGGCTCCCTCTTTCTCTTGGGGGCGCGCCTCCCTAATCGCGCGCCATGCGAGGGCGATTGTGTGCACGGCCGCGGCCCCATGCAAGCCGCCGCGCCTGCTCAGGATGCGGCGGGCGGCGTGGTCGCCGATTCCCACAGGCGCATCCCGCCCGCCTCGATGTGCGTCAGGTACAGCCGCAGATCGAACTCCAGCTGGTGGTAGTCCGGCTCCATGTGCGTGCACAGCGCATAGAAGGCCTTGTCGTGGTCGCGCTCCTTCATGTGCGCGAGCTCGTGCACGACGATCATGCGCAGCCAGGGGGCCGGCACGGCCTTGAACAGGTTCGCGACGCGGATCTCCTGCTTGGTCTTGAGCTTGCTGCCCTGCACGCGCGACACGGTGGTGTGGGTGCCCAGCGCATGGCGGATCACGTGCAGCTTGCTGTCGAAGATCACCTTCGACAGCGGTCCGGCCTTGCGCATGAACTCGTTCTTGAGCCCGGTCGTGTAGAGGTAGAGCGCCTGGTCGGTCTGCACGGCATGCGCGCCCTCGGGGTAGCGCTCGCGCAGCCAGGTGCCCAGGCGCTCTTCGTCGAGCAGCCGGCGCACCTGCGCCTGCAGTGTCGTCGGATAGGCCGAGAGGTACTTCATGCGCGATGGCGCGACCGATGACGCGGAGCCCGCCGCTCAGCGCGCCGCGAAGGCCAGTCCCGATGCCACGCCGCCGAACAGGTCGCCCTCGACCAGCGGCACGCCCGCGAAGCTCTTGCGCAGCGCCTGCTGGAAGGGCCGCAGCGCCGAGGAGCCGCCTGTGAGGTAGATGGCGTCGAGCTCGTTGCTGCGCAGGCCGGCGCGCTTGACGCAGGCATGGGCGCAGGCGATCACCGCCTCGAACTGCGCCGCGAGCTGCTGCGCCATGTCGGCCGGCGACAGGGTGCTCGTGAGGCCGGGCTCGGCGCAGTCGAGGTCGATGACGGCGGGTGCGTCGCTGACCGAGGCGTCGATCTTGGCCTGCTCCACCGCGCCGAGCACGCGATGGCCGTGGCGCTCGTCGAGCACCGCCATGAGCCGGTCGTGCAGCCGGGTGTCGGCATAGCTGGTGCGCAGTTCGCGCGCCTGCCGGGTGGCCTTGGCGAGGTACAGCCAGTTGATAAGGTGCCACGACGAGAGGTCGAAGAACACCTTGCTCGGCACCTCGCGGCCCTGCGGCCCGTGGTGACCGAAGCCCAGTAGCGGCATCACGCGGTCGAGATTGAGCCGCTGGTCGTAGTCGGTACCGCCGATGTGCACGCCGGTGGTGGCCAGCACGTCGTCGCCACGCTCCTCGCGCACGGCGCGCTCGGGGCCCAGGCGCACCACGGTGAAGTCGGAGGTGCCGCCGCCGATGTCGACGATCAGCACCAGCGATTCCTTGCGCACGCGCTGCTCGTAGTCGAAGGCGGCCGCGATCGGCTCGAGCTGGAAGGCGATGTCGCGGAAGCCCGCGGCGCGCGCGGCGGCGCGCAGGCTCTGCTCGGCGCGCTCGTCGCGCTTGCTGTCGTCGTCGACGAAGTGCACCGGCCGGCCGATCACCACGCGCTCGGGCAGGCGGCCCATCTCGCGCGCGGCACGCTCGGCCATCTCGCGCAGGAAGCGCGCGATGATGTCCTCGAAGCTCACGAGGCCGTCGAAGATCGCGGTCTTCTCCTGCATCAGCGGGCTGCCCAGCAGGCTCTTGAGCGAGCGCATCAGCCGGCCTTCGACGCCGGCCAGGTAGAGCGCGATCGCGTCGCGGCCGAAGTGCGTGCTGCGGTCCTCGGCGTTGTAGAAGATCGCGGTGGGCAGGGTGGTGGCCGCGCCTTCGATCGGCAGCAGCCGGGTGGCGCCCGCGATGCGGCAGGCGACGGCCGAATTCGAGGTTCCGAAGTCGATGCCGATCGCGGTGGCGTTCGCGGTCGCGGTGCTCAAGATTCCCTGCGCAGCGCGGGGAACAGGATCACGTCGCGGATGCTCGGCGAGTCGGTCAGCAGCATCATCAGCCGGTCGATGCCGATGCCGCAGCCGCCGGTGGGCGGCATGCCGTACTCGAGCGCGCGCACGAAATCGTGGTCGTAGTACATGGCCTCGTCGTCGCCGCCGTCCTTGGCCGCCACCTGCGCGTTGAAGCGCGCGGCCTGGTCCTCGGCGTCGTTGAGCTCGCTGAAACCGTTGCCGAACTCGCGGCCGGTGATGTAGAGCTCGAAGCGCTCGGTGACCTCGGGGCGCTCGTCGTTGGCGCGCGCCAGCGGCGAGATCTCGGTCGGGTGTTCCATGATGAAGGTCGGCTGCCAGAGCTTCTCTTCGACGGTCTCCTCGAAGTACATCACTTGCAGGCTGGCCAGGCTGCGCTGCGAGAGCTTGTCCTTCTCCTCGCTCAAGCCGATCTTGCGCAGGGCGTTGACGAGCCAGGCGCTGTCGTCGACGCCATCGCCCGCATCGGTGTGCTTGAGGATCGCCTCGCGGATCGTCAGGCGCTCGAAGGGCTGCGTCAGGTCGACCGGCTTGCCCTGGTAGGTGAGCTGCTGCGTGCCCACGGCCTTGTCGGCGATGGTGCGGATCAGCGTCTCGGTGAAGTCCATCAGGTCGCGGTAGTTCCAGTAGGCCGCGTAGAACTCCATCATCGTGAACTCGGGGTTGTGCCGCACCGAGATGCCCTCGTTGCGGTAGCTCCGGTTGATCTCGAACACGCGCTCGAAGCCGCCGACGATCAGGCGCTTGAGGTAGAGCTCGGGCGCGATGCGCAGGAACATCTCCTGGTCGAGCGCGTTGTGGTGCGTCTTGAAGGGCTTGGCGTTGGCGCCGCCCGGGATCGGATGCAGCATCGGCGTCTCGACCTCGAGGAAGTCGTTGGCCACCATGAATTCGCGCAGCGCGCTCACGGCCTTGCTGCGCGCCGTGAAGCGCACGCGCGCCGACTCGTCGGTGATCAGGTCGACGTAGCGCTGGCGGTACTTCTGCTCCTGGTCG
Organism: Variovorax sp. GW821-FHT10D07; assembly: GCF_059415325.1. Classification (NCBI taxonomy): domain Bacteria; kingdom Pseudomonadati; phylum Pseudomonadota; class Betaproteobacteria; order Burkholderiales; family Comamonadaceae; genus Variovorax; species Variovorax sp. GW821-FHT10D07. Next base: position 99,990 of record NZ_JBWKMZ010000017.1, read on the forward strand.
GCCATGCCGTGGAACTTGTCGGGCAGCGGGCGCAGGCTCTTGGTCAGCAGGCGCAGCGTGGTGACCTTGATCGACAGCTCGCCGGTCTTGGTCTTCATCAGCGTGCCTTCGGCGCCGAGGATGTCGCCGAGGTCCCAGCGCTTGAACTCGGCATAGACCTCTTCGCCGACCGCGTCGCGCGTGACGTAGAGCTGGATGCGGCCGGTGGCGTCCTGCAGGGTCGCGAAGCTGGCCTTGCCCATCACGCGCTTGAGCATCATGCGGCCGCCCACGCTCACGGCGACGTTCTGCGCCTCGAGCGCTTCGGCTTCGACGGCACCATGCGCCTCGACGAGCGTGGCGGCGCGGTGGCCCGGCTTGAAGTCGTTGGGGAACGCGACGCCCTTGCCTTCGGTCTGCGCGGTGCGCAGCAGCTTGAGCTTCTCGCGGCGTTCGGCGATGAGCTGGTTGTCGTCGACGGCGGGCGTGGTCGCGGCCGGAGCAGGGGTGGGCGGCTGTTGTTCGGACATGGGGAGGCGGTGGGGGAGGCGCGCGCTGGGAAATTCGGCGCGAAAGGCGGGATTTTAGCCCAGGCGATGGCGCGCGAATTCCGGCGAACCCGTCGCCGGCCTTGCGGTATCAGCTATCAAATTCGAAGCGCGAAACGAAGCGGGGCGGGCGCTTCCGCCGTGTCACCCGAGCGCTCAGGCGATGCCGGTGCGCGCCAGCAGATCGCCGACCAGTTCGAGCCGCATCAGCGGGCTCTCGAGCTCCATCAGCCGCTGCCGCAGCTCGAGCTGCATCGGCACCAGCTCGCACCAGCGGTTGGCGACCCAGCCGCAGTCGTCGTAGCGGTAGGGCGCGCCGATCGGCAGGCGCACCGGCGGCGAGCCGGTGGCGTCCTGCGCGCGCTTGCGCTCCTCGAGCGTGTCGACCAGGCGGCGCAGCGCGGTGGCGGTGTGCTGCAGGTCCTCGGGGATCTCGAGCGCGACGTCGTCGGGGAGGATCGCGACGTCGGCGATCCACAGGCCGTGCTTCTGCAGTTCGCTGTGGCGCACGCGAAAGCGCTGCGTGCCCACGCACTCGATCTGCAGCAGGCCGCTTTGCGGCGATTCGAATTCGCGGATCACGGCCAGCGTGCCGACCTCGGCGAAGCGCTCGGCCTGCGCGCCGGCCTTGCGCACCTCGGTGCCGCTCGTGAGGTTCACCACGCCGAAGGGCACGCCGCCCTTGCGGCACTTGCCGATCATGTCGAGGTAGCGCACCTCGAAGATGCGCAGCGGCAGCAGGCCGCCGGGGAAGAGGACCGTGCCGAGCGGGAACAAAGGCAGGGAGTTCAGAAGGGGTTGTGTCGTCATCGAAGAGCCTTGCGTGGCTATCATCGCACTCCGCTTCACCTCGCGCGCCATGCTCTATCAGATCCCATCGTTCCTCCTCGACGTGATCGTCGGCCTGCTCGGCGGCGCCTGCCTGCTGCGGCTCTACATGCAGTACCACCGCGTGCCCTTCGGCAATCCGCTGGGCCGCTTCATCTTCGCCATCACCGACTGGATCGTGCTGCCGCTGCGGCGGCTGCTGCCGGCCGTCAAGAAGTGGGACCTCGCGAGCGCCGTGGCCGCCTGGCTGCTGGTGATCGCCAAGTTCCTCGTGCTGTGGCTGCTCATCGGCAACCTCGGGCGCATCGGCGCGCTGCCGCTGGTGTCGTTCATCGGCCTGCTGCAGCTCGCCGTGTCGGGACTGACCGCGCTGCTGGTGGTGTACGCGGTGCTCTCGTGGGTGCCGGGCGCCTCGCCGATGCTGCTCGACCTGATCTCGCGCCTGGCCGAGCCGCTGGTGCGGCCGTTCCGCCGCGTCATTCCGCTGCTCGGCGGCGTCGACCTGTCGCCGCTGGCCGCGATCGTCGTGCTGCAGGTGATCGCGATCGTGCTGAACAACCTGCTGGTGCTGGCCTACCGGCTCTGACCGTTTGCAGGCCCCATGAAAAAAGCGCCCGGAACCGCGAGGTTCCGGGCGCTTCGTCTTTCGAGAGGCTCCGAATCAGCTCACCGCATCCGCCGGCTGGCGCAGCAGCATCGCGAGCGTGCTGGCAATGGTCTTGCGCAGTTCGCGGCGGTCGCTGATGAAGTCGATCGCGCCCTTGGTCTGCAGGAACTCGGCGCGCTGGAAGCCTTCGGGCAAGGTCACGCGCACGGTCGATTCGATCACGCGCGGGCCGGCGAAGCCGATCAGCGCCTTGGGCTCGGCGATCACCACGTCGCCCATGAAGGCGAAGCCCGCCGACACGCCGCCCATGGTCGGGTCGGTCAGCACGCTGATGTAGGGCAGGCCCTTCTTCGCGAGGCGCGTGAGCGCGGCATTGGTCTTGGCCATCTGCATCAGCGACAGCAGGCCTTCCTGCATGCGCGCGCCGCCGGTGGCGGTGAAGCAGATGAACGGCACCTTTTGCTCGATCGCGGTCTCGACGCCGCGCACGAAGCGCTCGCCGACCACGCTGCCCATGCTGCCGCCCATGAATTCGAACTCGAAGCAGGCGACCACCACGCTGATGCTGTGGACCGAGCCGCCCATCACGACCAGCGCGTCGGTCTCGCCGGTGTTCTCCAGCGCTTCCTTGAGGCGCTCGGGGTACTTGCGGCTGTCCTTGAACTTGAGCGCGTCGACCGGCAGCACTTCCTGGCCGATCTCGTAGCGGCCCTCGGCATCGAGAAAAGCGTCGAGGCGCGGACGCGCGCCGATGCGGTGGTGGTGGCTGCAGCTCGGGCAGACGTTCTGGTTGTGCTCGAGGTCGGTCTTGTAGAGCACCGTCTCGCAGGCCGGGCACTTGATCCACAGGCCCTCGGGCACCTGGCGGCGCTCGGCGGGGTCGGTCTGGGCGATCTTGGCGGGTAGCAGTTTTTCAAGCCAGCTCATGGGCATTCCTAGGTTCGCGCGAAGGCGGGAGAGCCTTCGGGGCCGTCAGTGCCCCTTCCGTGCTTTTTCGCATGACGAAAGGGGCCTGACAAGGGCAGCGGCGATTATCGGCCAGCCGCATTCTTCGCGGTAGCCGCCGGCAAGGCATCGAGCGCCTCGCGGATGCCCGCGAGGAATTCATGCACCGCGGGCACCACCTTCTCGCGCGGCTGGCCGTCGATCAACTGGATGATCTTGGTGCCGATCACGACCGCGTCGGCCGCCGAGCCCACCGCCTGCGCGGTGCTGGCGTCGCGGATGCCGAAGCCCACGCCGACCGGGATGCCCACGTGCTGGCGGATGCGCGGGAGCATGCGGCCGACCGCCTCGGTGTCGAGGTGGCCGGCGCCGGTCACGCCCTTGAGCGACACGTAGTAGACGTAGCCGCTCGCGATGCGCGCGACCTGCGCCATGCGCTCGTCGGTGCTGGTGGGCGCCAGCAGGAAGATCAGGTCGATGCCGGCTTCGCGCAGATCGGCGGCGAACTGCTCGCACTCCTCGGGCGGGTAATCGACCACCAGCAGGCCGTCGACGCCGGCCGCGGCCGCATCGCGGATGAAGGCGTGCTTGCCGTGCACGAGGTCGTAGCGCTCGACCGGGTTGGCATAGCCCATCAGCACCACGGGCGTGCCCGTGTCCTTCGCGCGGAAGGCCGCGACCATCGCCAGCACCTGCTTCATGCCGATGCCCAGCGCGAGCGCGGCTTCGCCGGCCTGCTGGATCACCGGGCCGTCGGCCATCGGGTCGGAGAAGGGCACGCCGAGCTCGATCACGTCGGCACCGGCCGAGACCATGCCGTGCATGAGCTCGGGCGTGATGTCGGCGAAGGGGAAGCCGGCGGTGACGTAGGGGATGAGCGCGCGGCGCCCGTCCTTCTTCAGCGCTTCGAAGGTGGCTGCAATGCGGCTCATCACTTGCCTCCCTTCACGCTCAGGCCGCGCATCGACGGCCGGTCGTAGAAGTCGACGCCCGCGAGGTCGGCGACGGTGCCGATGTCCTTGTCGCCGCGGCCCGAGAGGTTGACCAGGATCGACTGGTCGGGGCGCATGGTCTTCGCGAGCTGCAGCGCGTGGGCCACGGCGTGGCTGGATTCGAGCGCGGGAATGATGCCCTCCGTGCGGCACAGGTAGTGGAAGGCCTCGAGGGCCTCGATGTCGGTGACTCCCACGTACTCGGCGCGGCCGATGTCGGCCAGGTACGCATGCTCGGGGCCCACGCCGGGATAGTCGAGGCCGGCGCTGACGCTGTGCGTCTCGGTGATCTGGCCGTCCTCGTTCTGCAGCAGGTAGGTGCGGTTGCCGTGCAGCACGCCCGGGCTGCCGCGCAGGATCGAGGCGGCGTGCTTGCCGCTGTCCAGGCCTTCGCCGGCGGCCTCGACACCGATCAGCCGTGTGCCGGCGAACGGGATGTAGGGATGGAAGATGCCGATCGCATTGCTGCCGCCGCCCACGCAGGCGACCACCGCATCGGGCTGCTTGCCCTCGGCCTCGCCGGTGATGCCGTCGGCCGCCAGCATCGCGGGCATCTGCTCGATGCACTCGGTGCCGATCACGCTCTGGAAGTCGCGCACCATCATCGGGTAGGGGTGCGGGCCGGCGACCGTGCCGATGATGTAGAAGGTGTTCTCCACGTTCGTGACCCAGTCGCGCATCGCCTCGTTGAGCGCGTCCTTCAGCGTCTTGCTGCCCGACTCCACCGGCACCACCGTGGCGCCGAGCAGGTTCATGCGGTAGACGTTGGGGCTCTGGCGCTTCACGTCCTGGCTGCCCATGTAGACCACGCATTCGAGGCCGTAGCGCGCGCAGATGGTGGCCGTGGCCACGCCGTGCTGGCCGGCGCCGGTCTCGGCGATCACGCGCGGCTTGCCCATGCGGCGCGCGAGCATCGCCTGGCCGATCACGTTGTTGATCTTGTGGGCGCCGGTGTGATTGAGGTCCTCGCGCTTGAGGTAGATCTGCGCGCCGCCCATCTCGCGGCTGGTGCGAGCGGCGTGGTAGATCGGCGAGGGCCGGCCGACGAAGTGCTTGAGCTCGTAGTGGAATTCGGCCAGGAAGGCCGGGTCTTCCTTGTACTTCGCGTACGCGTCGCGCAGCTCGTTGATCGCGTGGGTGAGCGTCTCGCTCGCGAAGGTGCCGCCGTAGTTGCCGAAATGGCCGGTGGCGTCGGGTTGCTGGTAGGTGCTTTGCATGGTTCTCGATCGTTGGGCCGCGGCCCGGTCGACAACCGGGTGCGGCGGCTAACTGGAGAAGGACGAGGCGTCGGCCGCTCTCACGGCGGCGACGAATTGCCGGATCTTGCCGGCGTCCTTCAGGCCCTTGTTCCCGGGACCGTCGATTTCGACGCCCGAGCTCACATCAACGGACAGCGTCTTGCAGCGTGTCCGCAGCGTGCGAATGCCATCGCCCACGTTTGCAGGTGTGAGTCCACCACTCAAGACGAGGTGAGCGTCGACGGCGGGTGGAAGAAGTGACCAATCGAATGCCTTGCCGCCACCACCATAACCGTCGACATGGGCGTCGAGCAGGATGGCCTGGGCGTTTGAGAAATCGGATGCGTATTTTACGAGGTCGAAGCGGGCGCCGGCCTCGCCGAGGGGAATGCGGGCCGCCCTCATGAAGCGGAAGCGGCCGTTTCCGCTCGCCGCGAGGCAGTCGGCGGGCGTTTCATCGCCATGGAACTGGGCCATGGCGCCCGGCACCCGGGCCAGGGCGGCGATGGCCTCGGCGGGTTGCGCATCGACGAACAGCAGCACCGGCGTGACGAAGGGCGGCAGGCGCGTGGCCAGCGCGGCCGCGCGTTCGGGCGCGATGGCGCGCGGGCTCTTGGGGTAGAGCACGAAGCCGACGGCATCGGCGCCGGCTTCCACGGCGGCATCGAGGTCGGCCTCGCGCGTGAGGCCGCAGATCTTGATGCGGGTGCGCGGCGGGAGAAGGCTCATGGCGGGCCATCATAGGCCGCGCGGGCGGCCTGGAAGGTGGCCTCGGCCGGCAGACCCCACTTGGCGTCGTACAACGGGCCGAGGAAGTACAGCCCGTCGGGCGAGAAGGTCGGTGCCGCCGCGTCGCGGCTGCGCGCGGCGAGCACCTCGCTGATCCACTCGGGCGACTCGGCGCCCCGGCCCACGCGCACCAGGCAGCCCATCAGGTTGCGGATCATGTGGTGCAGGAAGGCATCGGCCTCGAACTCGAACTGCCAGCGGCAGCGCTCGCCCTCGCCGTGGCGCGTGATCTCGATGCGCCGCAGGTTCTTGACCGGCGAGCGGGCCTGGCAGGCCGAGGCGCGGAACGAGCTGAAATCGTGTTCGCCGATCAGCAGCGCGGCCGCGGCGCGCATCGCGTCGCCGTCGAGCAGGTTCATCGACCAGCCGACCCGCCCCGCGTCGAGGCTGGGGCGCACCGGCGACTGCGAGAGCACGTAGACGTAGCGCCGCGCGAGGGCGCTGGCGCGGCAATGGAATTCGGCCGGCACCGGGTGCGCCCACTGCACCGCGATGTCGTCGGGCAGGTAGCGGTTGGTGCCGCGCATCCAGGAGAAGGGTTCGCGCTGCACCTCGGTGTCGAAGTGCACCACCTGCATCAGCCCGTGCACGCCGGCGTCGGTGCGGCCGGCGCACAGCGTGGAGATGCGTTGCGCGGCGAACTGGGACAGGGCCTTCTCGAGCTTGTCCTGCACCGTGCGGCCCGAGGACTGGCTCTGCCAGCCGTCGTAGGCCTGGCCGTTGTAGCGGATGCCGAGCGCCAGCCTCACGAAACCAGGAACAAAGAGGCCGGCGCCGCGCGCTCAGCGCAGCTCGGCGAGCAGCTGCCGCGCCTGCGACTTGAGTTCGCCGGCGCTTTCGGCTTCGACTTCCTCGACCAGCGAGCGCGCGCCCTCGACGTCGCCGATGGCCTGCAGCTCGCGCGCCAGCGACAGCTTGACGGCATGCGGGCTCTCGTCGTCCTCATGGGCCGACGCCGATGGCGCGGGATGGTCGGCGCCGTTGCCCGAGCGGGCGGGCAGGCCGGCCAGGGCGCTCATGTCGAACTCGATGAAGCCCGAGTCGGCCGGCAGGCCGGCACCGCCGCGCAGCACGGCCGGGCGAGTGTTGTCGGCGTCGTTGAGCGAGCCGGGCAGGGTGTCGAGCGGCAGCGCGCCGGGGGCGGTGTCGAAATCGTTCTCGAGGTCGACCGTCGGCTGCGCAGCCAGGCTGGCGGACGGGGGCGTCGTCGGGCGCGCGGCCGGGGCGGGTGCATAGGCCGACTTCGGCAGGCTGGCGCCGACCGGTGCCAGCGGCGGCGGTGCGGGCGGCTGGCTCAGGTCCAGGTCGAAGTCGAGCGGTGCCACCGAGGGCACGAAGGCCGGAGCGGCTGCCACAGGGGCCGGCGCGGGCGCGGGCTTGGCGGCGGCCGGCGGGCGGGCCGATGCGGCGGCCAGCGCGGTCGCGAGGGCGGCGCTCTCGGCGGGCGTGGCGCTGCGCGGCGTGCCCGATTCGTACAGCGGGTTGCCCGGATCGAGTTCCTTGCCCATGTCGACCACGCGGGTCCAGTCGGCGCCGTTGCCGCCGGTGAGCTTGTGCACTTCGGTGGCCAGGCCTTCGTAGGCGCGCAGGTCGCGGCGCTTGGCATGGATCTCGAGCAGCTTCAGGTGGATCGCCGTGCGGTCGGGATTCACGCGCAGCGCTTCGCGCAGGATTTCCTCGGCCTGCAGGTCGCGGCCGTAGGCCAGGTACACGTCGGCCTCGGCCACCGGGTCGACGTCGCCGGCGTCGAGCTGGCTCGGCGAGTACGACAGCGAGGAGACGGTGGAATCGCCGCGATTCTTGGTGTCGACCGATTCGCCGCCGCTGGCGCCGAAGAAGGAGTCCTTCGGGATGCGGCTCTCGAGGAACACGCTCTCGCTCATTTCCTCGCGCCGGCGACCCAGCACGCGGTAGAGCAGGAAGCCGATCAGCAGCGCGATCAGCGCGATGCCGCCCAGCATCAGCGGGTTGTCGAGCAGTTCGTCGAGGAAGCTGCGTTCGGGCGGCGGAGGCGGCGGCGCCACGATCTTCTTGGGCGCGGGCTTGGGGGCGGGTGCCGCGGCACTGGCCGCGGGGCTCGGAGCGGGGGCGCCGGTGGCTGCAGCGCCTTCGGTGGGGGTGGCGGCCGCGGCGGCTACGGCGGGTGCTGCCGCTGGTGCAGCTTCGACCGCGGGCGTCGCTGCGGCCGGGGCCGGCGTGGCTGCAGCAGCGGGTGCCGGTGCCGGCGCGGCAGCGGGGCTCGGTGCGGTGGCGGCCGGGCCGGCGACCGGCACCGGGATGCCCGGCGTCGTGGCGGGCGCGGCGGCTGGGGCGGCCGCAGCGGCGGGCGTGGGCGTGGCCGAAGGCGCCGCGGCGGTCGAGCCACCCGCGGCCTTGAGCTTGTTGAGCTCCTCGATGTTCTTCGACAGTTCGGCGGCGCGGGCGCTGCGATCCTGCGCCTGGCGGGTCTGCGCGACCTTTTCCTCGGCCGCACGCGCGGTGGCGCTGCCTTGCGAGATGGTGAGCTTGTCGGGCGCGGCGGCGGCTGCGTTGCGGTCCTCGACATTGGCCTGCACCCGGCCGCCGGCGCGGCGACTGGCGCCGGCCACGTTCGAGGTCGGGGCGTTCTCGGCCAGCCGCTGGCGGTAGGCGCCGAAGTCGCGGCTCTGAGCCGTGACAGTGCGGCGGGCTTCCGCGGCCGGCACCGCGCCGGCTTCGGCGGCGCTCGGCAGGTCGAGCACGGCGCCGGCCTTGATGCGGTTGACGTTGCCGCCGATGAAGGCATCGGGGTTGGCCATCAGCAGCGCGACCAGCATCTGGTCGAGCGAGATGTCGGCCGGCTTGTTGGCCGCGGCGATCTTGCCGGCGGTGTCGCCGCGCTGCACCGTGAGCTGTTCGCCGCTGCCCGCCGGACGGGGCGAAGGAGCGACGGGTGCGGTGGAGGAGGCCGCGGACGGTGCCGGTGCCACGGTGACCGGCGCGGGCGCCTCGGCCGGTGCGCGGCGCGTGCGCGCGACGACCGGGCCCGGGCGCTCGACGGGTGCCGCGACCCGCGGCGAGACGGGGGCGATCGGCGTGCCGGCATCGGCTGCGGGGCGCGCGGCCGGCGGATCGAGCAGCACGGTGTAGTCGCGCACGATGCGGCCGGTGCTGCCGTTGGCTTCGAGCAGCAGGTCGATGAAGGGGTCGTTGAGCGGACGACTGCCGTTGAGGCGCACCACGTACTGGCCGCCGGCGCGGCGCTGCAGCGTCGCGCGCACGTCGCTGAGGGCCGGGTTGTAGGGCACGCCGGCCGCCTTGAAGGCGTCGGCGGTGGCCACGTTGATCTTGAGGCTGTCGGCTTCGGCGGTCGTGATCTCGGTCACGTCGATCTCAGCCCGCAGCGGTTCGCCCAGCGCCGACTGCACCTTCAGCGGACCCAGTGCCAACGCGCTCGCATCGGTGCTGGCCAGACCCATCGCCACGGCCACCGCCGCACTCAGGACGGACAGACGAACGCCGTTCAGGGGAAGGGAGGAGCGAGCGGCCGATGGGCAGGCCGCGGGCAACAGATGTCTTGTCATGCTGATAGGGGGGCGGCTCAGGCCCAGAAATTGTAAGAGGACGTTAGCATCATCACCCCCTACTGACAAGGCAGTGCGCCCGTTCTACCCAGTGCGCGCATACTTACGAACACATCTTCTGTCGCCTTTCGACAACAAGGGGGTAGGCAACGGGCGCGAACTGCCCCCATCAGGCTTCCAGCAGGATGCGCAGCATGCGGCGCAGCGGTTCGGCGGCGCCCCAGAGGAGCTGGTCGCCGATGGTGAAGGCGCCGACGTACTCCGGGCCCATCGCCAGCTTGCGGATGCGGCCGACCGGGATGCCCATGGTGCCGGTCACGGCCACGGGCGTCAGGTCCTGCAGGGTCGCTTCGCGGGTGTTCGGCACCACCTTCACCCAGGCGTTGTCGGCGGCGATCATGGCTTCGATGTCGGCCACCGGCACGTCCTTCTTGAGCTTGAAGGTCAGCGCCTGGCTGTGGCAGCGCATGGCGCCGATGCGCACGCAGAAGCCGTCGACCGGCGTGGCCGCGGTGCCGAAGCCCGCGCCCTGGCCGAGGATTTTGTTGGTCTCGGCGCCGCCCTTCCACTCTTCCTTCGACATGCCGTCGCCCAGGTCCTTGTCGATCCAGGGGATCAGCGAGCCGCCGAGCGGGGCGCCGAAGTTGGCGGTCTCGGCCGCGCTCAGGTTCTGCTGCTTGTGCAGCACCTTGCGGTCGATCTCGAGGATGGCGGACTTGGGGTCGTCGAGCAGCGAGCGGACCTCGGCATTGAGCGTGCCGAACTGCGTCAGCAGCTCGCGCATGTGCTGCGCGCCGCCGCCCGAGGCGGCCTGGTAGGTCATGCTGGTCATCCACTCGACCAGGCCGGCCTTGTAGAGCGCGCCCACGCCCATCAGCATGCAGCTCACGGTGCAGTTGCCGCCGATCCAGTTCTTGCCGCCATTGGTCAGGGCGTTCTGGATCACGGGCAGATTGACCGGGTCGAGCACGATGATCGCGTCGTCCTTCATGCGCAGCGTGGAAGCGGCGTCGATCCAGTGGCCGTTCCAGCCGGCGGCACGCAGCTTGGGGAACACCTCGGTCGTGTAGTCGCCACCCTGGCAGGTGATGACGATGTCGCACTTCTTCAGGGCCTCGATGTCGTGCGCGTCCTTGAGGGCGGTCTCGTTCTTGGCCATCGCCGGGGCCTTGCCGCCGGCGTTGGAGGTCGAGAAGAAGACCGGCTCGATGAGGCCGAAGTCGTTTTCGGCCTGCATGCGGTCCATCAGGACCGAGCCGACCATGCCGCGCCAGCCCACGAGGCCGACCAGAGGTTGAGATGCGTTCGCCATTTGAGTGTGCCCTTTAAGAAAAAAGAAAGTCGCTGGTTTCTCTTTGCGCCCGACTCGTCAGGAGCCGGGTGGGCGTGACGAAGCGGGCTGCGGTTAGCCGGTAATCGTCTTTTTGGTGATCGAGGCCGAGAGTGCCGCCACCACGGCGTCGCCCATCTCGATGGTGCCGACCTTGCGGGTGCCCTCCGACCAGATGTCCCCCGTGCGCAGGCCGGAGGCCAGCACATGCTTGACCGCCGACTCGATCCGGTCGGCAGCTTCGGCTTGGTTGAGGGAGAAACGGAGCATCATGGCAGCGGACAGTATTGTAGCCAGGGGATTGGCGACCCCTTTGCCGGCAATGTCGGGCGCGCTGCCGTGGCTGGGCTCGTACAGGCCCTGGTTGCTGGCATTGAGCGAGGCCGAGGGCAGCATGCCGATCGAGCCCGTGAGCATCGCGGCCTCGTCCGAGAGGATGTCGCCGAACATGTTGCCGGTGACCACCACGTCGAACTTCTTGGGCGCCTTCACGAGCTGCATGGCGGCGTTGTCGACGTACATGTGGTCGAGCTCGACGTCCGGATAGTCCTTGCCGACCTCGGTCACGACGTCCTTCCAGAACTGGAAGGTTTCGAGCACGTTGGCCTTGTCGACGCTGGTCACGCGCTTGCTGCGCTTGCGGGCGGCCTCGAAGGCCACGCGCGCGATGCGCTCGATCTCGGGGCGCGAGTAGCGCATCGTGTCGAAGGCTTCCTCGGCGCCCGGGAAGTGGCCGTCGACCGCGGTGCGGCGGCCGCGCGGCTGGCCGAAGTAGATGTCGCCGGTCAGCTCGCGGATGATGAGGATGTCCAGGCCCGCGATCAGCTCGGGCTTGAGGCTCGAGGCGCCCACCAGCTGCTCGTAGCAGATGGCTGGGCGGAAGTTGGCGAACAGGCCGAGGTTCTTGCGCAGGCCCAGGATGGCCTGCTCGGGGCGCAGCGGCCGGTCGAGCTTGTCGTACTTCCAGTCGCCCACCGCGCCGAACAGCACCGCGTCGGCCTCCTTGGCGAGCTTGAGCGTCGAATCGGGCAGCGGGTGGCCATGGGCCTCGTAGGCGGCGCCGCCGACCAGGGCGGTCTCCAGCTCGAACTTCAGGTCGAGCACCTGGAGCACCTTGACGGCTTCCGCCACGATTTCGGTGCCGATGCCGTCACCAGGGAGAACTGCGATTTTCATTGGGTGGTTGTCGAAGGAAGTGAAACGGGAACGCTCAGGCGTTGGCGAGCATCGTGTGCGCGAGCCAGGGCTTCTGCGCCAGCCGCTCGGCCTCGAAGGCCTTGATCTTGTCCTTGTGGCGCAGCGTGAGGCCGATGTCGTCCAGGCCGTTGATCAGGCAGTACTTGCGGAAGGCCTGCACGTCGAAGGCGAACTCCTGGCCGTCGGGCTTCACCACCACCTGGCGCTCGAGGTCGATGGTCAGCGAATAGCCCGGGAAGGCGAAGGTCTCGTCGAACAGCTGGGCCACCTGCGTCTCGGACAGCACGATCGGCAGCAGGCCGTTCTTGAAGCTGTTGTTGAAGAAGATGTCGGCATAGCTCGGCGCGATGATGGCGCGGAAGCCGTACTGGTCGAGCGCCCACGGCGCATGCTCGCGCGACGAGCCGCAGCCGAAGTTCTTGCGCGCCAGCAGCACCGAGGCGCCCGCGTAGCGCGGCTGGTTCAGCACGAAGTCGGGGTTCGGCTTGCGGCTGGCCGGGTCCTGGCCGGGCTCGCCCGGATCGAGGTAGCGCCACTCGTCGAACAGGTTCACGCCGAAGCCGGTGCGCTTGATCGACTTGAGGAACTGCTTCGGAATGATCGCGTCGGTGTCGACGTTCTCGCGGTCCATCGGGGCCACGAGGCCCTTGTGCACGGTGAATTTCTGCATGGGGTGTCTCCTGGTCAGGCGAAGGTGCGCACGTCGACGAAATGGCCGTGCACGGCGGCCGCGGCGGCCATGGCCGGGCTCACGAGGTGGGTGCGGCCGCCCGCGCCCTGGCGGCCTTCGAAGTTGCGGTTGCTGGTCGAGGCGCAGCGCTCGCCGGGCTCGAGGCGGTCGGCGTTCATCGCCAGGCACATCGAGCAGCCGGGCTCGCGCCATTCGAAGCCCGCGGCCTTGAAGATCTGGTCGAGCCCTTCGCGCTCGGCCTGTTCCTTCACCACGCCCGAGCCGGGCACCACGAGCGCCAGCTTCACGTTCTTCGCGACCTTCTGGCCCAGCTTCTTCACCACGGCCGCGGCCTCGCGCATGTCCTCGATGCGGCTGTTGGTGCACGAGCCGATGAACACCTTGTCGATGAAGATGTCGTTCATCTGCTTGTTCGGCTCCAGGCCCATGTAGACCAGCGCGCGCTCGATGGCGCCGCGCTTGCTGCTGTCCTTTTCCTTGTCGGGATCGGGCACGCGGCCGTCGATCGCCACCACCATCTCGGGCGAGGTGCCCCAGGTGACCTGCGGCTTGACCTGGGTCGCGTCGAGCTCGACCACGGTGTCGAACTTCGCGCCGGGGTCGGACTGCAGCGTGCGCCAGTAGGCCGCGGCCTGGTCCCATTCGACACCGGTGGGCGCCAGCGGGCGGCCCTTGATGTAGGCGACGGTCTTCTCGTCGACCGCCACCAGGCCCGCGCGCGCGCCGGCCTCGATCGCCATGTTGCACACCGTCATGCGGCCTTCCATGCTGAGGTCGCGAATGGCCGAGCCGGCGAACTCGATCGTGTAGCCGGTGCCGCCGGCGGTGCCGATCTTGCCGATGATGGCCAGCACGATGTCCTTGGCCGTGCAGCCCAGGGGCAGCTTGCCCTCGACCTTCACGAGCATGTTCTTGGCCTTCTTGCCCAGCAGCGTCTGCGTGGCCATCACGTGCTCGACCTCGCTGGTGCCGATGCCGTGCGCGAGCGCGCCGAAGGCGCCGTGCGTGGAGGTGTGCGAGTCGCCGCAGACCACCGTCATGCCCGGCAGCGTGGCGCCGGTCTCGGGGCCGATCACGTGCACGATGCCCTGGCGCTTGCTCAGGAACGGGAAGAACGCGGCCGCGCCGAACTCGGCGATGTTGTGGTCGAGCGTGGTGACCTGTTCCTTGCTGGTCGGGTCGGCGATGCCTTCGTAGCCGCGCTCCCAGCCGGTGGTCGGCGTGTTGTGGTCGGCGGTGGCCACCACCGAGCTGATGCGCCACAGCTTGCGGCCGGCTTCGCGCAGCCCTTCGAAGGCCTGCGGGCTGGTGACTTCGTGCACCAGGTGGCGGTCGATGTAGAGGATCGCGGTGCCGTCTTCCTCGGTGTGGACGACGTGTTCGTCCCAGATCTTGTCGTAGAGCGTGCGTGCCATGTCGGTCTCTTCTCTTTCGTGGGGAAATGGATTGTCTTGTGTTTCAGGCCGCGAGCCGGTCGGCGCCGGCTTCGGGCTCGGCCTCGGTGGAGGAGGCCGCGTGCAGGTGGTTCACCAGCGTGCGGGCCGCCACCGGCAGCGTGGAGAAATCGCGCGCCACCAGCCGGATCTCGCGCGCGGCCCAGGCGTCGGACAGGGCCACGCTGACCAGCCCGCGGCCGATGCCGTCCTGCATCAGCTCGAAGGCGCGCTGCGGCATCACGCCGATGCCCAGGCCGTTCTGGATCATCCGGCACATCGCATCGAGGCCGGTGACGTGGATGCGCAGCTTGACGCTGCGGCCCGCGAGCAGCGCGGCCTCGTGCATCGCCACGTAGATCGAGCTGTTGGTGTGCAGGCCGACGTGGTCGTAGTCGAGCGCGGCGATGAACTCGATCGCGCCCTGATCGGCCAGCGCGTGGCCCGCGGGCACGATCAGCGCGAGGCGGTCGTGCCGGTAGGGCAGGCTCTGCAGCTCGCCCGCGCCGCCGGCCACGTGGCACACGCCGAGGTCGGCCGCGCCTTCCTGCACCGCGCGGATCACCTCGGTGCTCAAGTGCTCCTCGAGGTCGATCTTGATCGCCTCGTGGGCGCGCGTGAACACGCCCAGGTCTTCCGGCAGGAACTGCACGATCGCCGAGATGTTGGCGTGCACCCGCACGTGGCCGCGCACGCCGTCGGCGTACTCGCTGAGCTCGCCCTGCATCTTCTCGAGGCTGTAGAGCACCGAGCGGGCGTGGTGCAGCAGGCTCTCGCCGGCCGGCGTCAGGTCGACGCCGCGCGCATGGCGGTAGAGCAGGGTGGTGCCGAGCGTGGCCTCGAGGTCCGACAGCCGCTTGCTGATGGCCGAGGCGGCGATGAATTCGCGCTCCGCGGCGCGGCCGATGCTGCCCAGCTCGCATACGGCCACGAACAGCTGCAGCGACGTGAGGTCGATGCGGCGGGCAAAGTTGCGTTCGGACGTGCTCATGGGGGCTTGGGCATCGCATCTGGCGATGAGTCGGCTATTTTCTTCCTGTTTTCATGCGGTTGCCATCGTGATATGAGATGGCCTTGCTGCCCGGGCGCGAGGAGGGCCATGCCGAACGGGCAATAAAAAAGCTGCCCGGAGGCAGCTTTTGCAGGGAGCGGTCGGAAGAGCCGATCAGCGGGCCGAGATCGGCTTCACGTCGCGCTTGGGCGAGCCTTCGAACAACTGGCGCGGACGGCCGATCTTGTATTCGGGGTCGCCGATCATTTCGTTGAGCTGGGCAATCCAGCCAACGGTGCGGGCCAGCGCGAAGATCGCGGTGAACAGCGGCACCGGGATGCCGATGGCGCGCTGCACGATGCCCGAGTAGAAGTCGACGTTCGGGTACAGCTTGCGCGACACGAAGTACTCGTCTTCGAGCGCGATCTTTTCCAGTTCCTTGGCGAGCTTGAACAGCGGGTCGTTTTCCAGGCCCAGCTCGGTCAGCACTTCGTTGCAGGTCTCCTGCATCAGCTTGGCGCGCGGGTCGTAGTTCTTGTACACGCGGTGGCCGAAGCCCATCAGCTTGACGTTCGAGTTCTTGTCCTTGACCTTCTTGATGAACTCGCCGATCTTCTCCACGCCACCTTCCTTCTGGATGTCGTAGAGCATGTTGAGCGCCGCTTCGTTGGCGCCGCCGTGGGCCGGGCCCCAGAGGCAGGCCACGCCGGCCGCGATGGCCGCGAAGGGGTTGGTGCCCGACGAGCCGCACAGGCGCACGGTCGAGGTCGAGGCGTTCTGCTCGTGGTCGGCGTGCAGGATGAAGATGCGGTCGAGCGCGCGCTCGAGCACCGGGTTCACCTTGTACTCCTCGCAGGGCGTGGCGAACATCATGTGCAGGAAGTTGCCCGCATAGCTGAGTTCGTTCTTCGGGTACATGTACGGCTGGCCGATCGTGTACTTGTAGGCCATGGCCACGAGCGTGGGCATCTTCGCGATCAGGCGGATCGCGGCGATCTCGCGGTGCTCGGGATTGTTGATGTCCGTGCTGTCGTGATAGAAGGCCGACAGCGCGCCCACCAGGCCGGTCATGATGGCCATCGGGTGCGCATCGCGGCGGAAGCCGCGCAGGAAGAACTGCATCTGCTCGTTGACCATCGTGTGGTTGGTCACGAGCTTGGTGAAGTTGGCCTTCTTGGCCGTATCCGGCAGTTCACCGTACAGCAGCAGGTGGCAGGTCTCGAGGAAGTCGCAGTTGGTGGCGAGCTGCTCGATGGGATAGCCGCGATACAGCAGTTCGCCCTTGTCGCCGTCGATGTAGGTGATGGCCGATTGGCAGGCCGCGGTGGACATGAAACCCGGGTCGTAGGTGAACATGCCGGTCTGCGCGTACAGCTTGCGGATGTCGATCACGTCGGGACCGACGGTGCCCTTGTAGATCGGCAGTTCGACCTTGTCGGCGCCGTTGCTGAACGATAGCGTGGCCTTGGTATCGGAGGCTTTCATTTCGGGTTTCTTTCAGAGGATTGTTCGAGAGGGCGAGGAGGGAGAGGTCGTGGAGGTTGCAGGCCGCTGCGCGCCGTCGGCGCGCATCAGCTGCAGAAGCTCGACCACCTCGGCCCCGGCCCATGCGGGCTCGGGCTCCTTTCTACGAAGGAGAAGATCGAGCAAATCGTTGTCCGAGAGGTCCATCAGAACTTCCATCGCGCCGGCCTGGCCGACGGTGATGCGAGATTCGTGCCGCTCGAAGAAGCGGGCGATGAACAGATCGTTTTCGAGCAGGCCGCGCCGGCAGCGCCACTTGAGCTTGCTGAGCGCTCGTTCTCCGAGCGGCTCGGCCGCCGCGCTTCCCGCAGGAGGCGCCGAGGGCGATGGGGTGCCGGGCAAAGCAGCCATGTCGGGTCAGATGGCGCGACGCACCATCAGTTCCTTGATCTTGCCGATGGCCATGGTGGGGTTCAGGCTCTTCGGGCACACGTCGACGCAGTTCATGATCGTATGGCAGCGGAACAGGCGGTACGGGTCCTCGAGGTTGTCGAGGCGCTCGGCGGTGGCTTCGTCGCGGCTGTCGGCGATGAAGCGGTAGGCCTGCAGCAGGCCGGCCGGGCCCACGAACTTGTCGGGGTTCCACCAGAAGCTCGGGCAGCTCGTCGAGCAGCTCGCGCACAGGATGCACTCGTACAGGCCGTTGAGCTCCTCGCGTTCTTCCGGCGACTGCAGGCGTTCCTTCTCGGGCGGCACGGTGTCGTTCTGCAGGTACGGCTTGATCGAGTTGTACTGCTTGAAGAACTGGGTCATGTCGACGATCAGGTCGCGGATCACCGGCAGGCCGGGCAGCGGCTTGAGCACCACGGTGCCCTTGAGCGTGTTCATGTTGGTCAGGCAGGCCAGACCGTTCTTGCCGTTGATGTTCATCGCATCGGAACCGCAGACGCCTTCGCGGCACGAGCGGCGGAACGACAGCGTGGGATCCTGCGCCTTGAGCTTCATCAGGGCGTCGAGCAGCATGCGCTCGTGGCCGTCGAGTTCGATCTCGACGGTCTGCATGTAGGGCTTCGCGTCCTTGTCCGGGTCGTAGCGGTAGATCTGGAATGTGCGCTTCATCGTTGTGACCTTGTGAATGCTTTTACGTGGCTGATCATTAGCTGGCGCTTAGAAGGTGCGAACCTTCGGCGGCACCGAGGCGACCGTGAGCGGCTGCAGCTTGACGGGCTTGTAGGAGAGGCGGTTGTCGGCGCTGTACCAGAGCGTGTGCTTCATCCAGTTGGCATCGTCGCGGCCCAGCGGCGCGACCGGATCGTCGGCCGGGCGCTCGTAGTCCTCGACGGTGTGGGCACCGCGGCATTCCTTGCGGGCCGCGGCCGAGACCATGGTGGCCTGCGCCACTTCGATCAGGTTGTCGACTTCCAGCGCCTCGATGCGCGCGGTGTTGAACACCTTGGACTTGTCCTTCAGGCCGATGGCCTTCACGCGCTCGCGCACTTCGGCGATCTTGACCACGCCTTCGTCCATCGAGGCCTGCTTGCGGAACACCGCGGCGTGCTGCTGCATGGTGACGCGGATCTGGTTGGCCACGTCCTGCGCGTACTCGCCGCCGGTGGAGTTCTGCAACTCGTTCAGGCGCTCGAGCGTGCGGTCGGCGGCGTTGGCCGGCAGCGGCTTGTGTTCCTTGAGCTTGTCGTTGAACTCGACGATGTGGTTGCCGGCCGCGCGGCCGAACACCAGCAGGTCGAGCAGCGAGTTGGTGCCCAGGCGGTTCGCGCCGTGCACGCTCACGCACGAGCATTCGCCCACGGCGTAGAGGCCGTTGACGACGGCGCTGTTGTCCTCGCCCTTCTGGATCACGACCTGGCCGTTGATGTTGGTCGGGATGCCACCCATCTGGTAGTGGATGGTGGGCACCACGGGGATCGGTTCCTTGGTGATGTCGACGTTGGCGAAGTTGATGCCGATCTCGTACACCGAAGGCAGGCGCTTGTGGATGGTCTCGGCACCGAGGTGGTCGAGCTTCAGCAGCACGTAGTCCTTGTTGGGACCGCAGCCGCGGCCTTCCTTGATTTCCTGGTCCATCGAGCGCGACACGAAGTCGCGCGGCGCCAGGTCCTTCAGCGTGGGCGCATAGCGCTCCATGAAGCGTTCGCCGTTGCTGTTGAGCAGGATCGCGCCTTCGCCGCGGCAGCCTTCGGTCAGCAGCACGCCCGCGCCGGCCACGCCGGTCGGATGGAACTGCCAGAACTCCATGTCCTGCAGCGGGATGCCCGAGCGCGCGGCCATGCCGAGGCCGTCGCCGGTGTTGATGAAGGCGTTGGTCGAGGCCTGGAAGATGCGGCCCGCGCCGCCGGTGGCCAGCAGCACGGTCTTGGCCTGCAGGATGTGCAGGTCGCCGGTTTCCATCTCGAGCGCGGTCACGCCGACCACGTCGCCTTCGTCGTCGCGGATCAGATCGAGCGCCATCCATTCGACGAAGAACTGGGTGCGCGCTTCCACGTTCTTCTGGTAGAGCGTGTGCAGCATCGCGTGGCCGGTACGGTCGGCCGCGGCGCAGGCGCGCTGCACGGGCTTCTCTCCGTAGTTGGCCGTGTGGCCGCCGAACGGACGCTGGTAGATCGTGCCGTCGGGGTTGCGGTCGAAGGGCATGCCGAAGTGCTCGAGCTCGTACACGACCTTCGGTGCTTCGCGGCACATGAACTCGATCGCGTCCTGGTCGCCGAGCCAGTCGGAACCCTTGATCGTGTCGTAGAAGTGGTAGTGCCAGTTGTCCTCGCTCATGTTGCCGAGCGACGCGCCCACGCCGCCTTGCGCGGCGACCGTGTGCGAACGGGTGGGGAACACCTTGGAGAGCACGGCCACGTTGAGGCCCGCACGCGCCAGTTGCAGCGAGGCGCGCATGCCGGAACCGCCGGCACCGACGATCACGACGTCGAACTTGCGCTTGGTGATTTGTTCTTTTGTGTAGGTCATGGTGGGGATGGGGTCGTCAGATTTTCCAAAGCACTTGAATGGCCCAACCCGCACAACCGACCAGCCAGACGATGGTGAAGATCTGGAGCACGAGGCGGATCGCGACGGGCTGGACGTAGTCCATCCAGATGTCGCGCATGCCGACCCACACGTGATAGAGCAGGGACACGATGACGCAGAAGGTCAGGACCTTCATCCACTGCGCGGCGAAGATGCCGGCCCACAGGTCGTAGCCGATCGGGCCGCGCGTGAAGATCAGCTGCGCCAGCAGGATGATCGTGAAGAGCGCCATCAGGGCGCCCGTGACGCGCTGGCTGAGCCAGTCGCGCATGCCGTAATGCGCGCCGACGACGATGCGCTTGGAGCCGTAGTTCACAGACATTTGAGGCTCCTTCTCAGTACAGGCCGAACAGCTTGGCGCCGAGCACGATGGTCAGCAGGACGCTCGCGGCCAGCGTGAAGATGGCCGAGCTCTTGCCGAACTCCTTGGTCACGGCCTTGTGGCTCACGTCCATCCAGAGGTGGCGCACGCCGGCGATGAAGTGGTGCAGGTAGGCCCAGATCAGCGCGAGCACGACGAGCTTGAAAAACCAGCCCGGAACGAAACCAAGGCCGCTGTTGAAGGCGGCCTTGAACTTGGCGAACGAATAGTCGGACGAGAGCGAGGTGTCGAACATCCAGATGATGAACGGCAGCAGCAGGAACATCAGCGCGCCGCTGACGCGGTGCAGGATCGACACGATGCCGGCAGGCGGCAGGCGGTAGGTCGTGAGATCGGTGAAGGCGTTGATGTTGCGGAATTCGCGACGCCGTGGTGTGGAGGAGGATGCAAGCTCTGTCATGGAGGGGCTTTCGTGGCTTGTTGATTGACTTGTTCTGAGAGCGAACGCTTTTGTTTTCTCTTCGGGAAATGCAAACAACGCAAAATTCTATTGCAATGCACCATCGCGCATCGGTCGCGCTCGCGTCGACGCACCGCGGCAGTCGGATGCTCTTGACTTCATAGCGTCTTGCGCGCGCCGCGCGGCGGCTTGAAGCGTATTCGTTACGTGGTCCATCGTGAGGCGCATTCAGCCGAGCTGGTTGCGATAGTGGTGCGTGTCGGTGCGATAGAGGCCGCGGCGCAGTTCCATCGGCATGTCGTGGTAGGTGTGGGCCACGCGTTCGACGCTCAGCAGCGGCATCTGCGGCGTGACATCGAGCAGCTGGGCCTGCTCGGGATCGGGCAGCACCGCGCGAATTTTTTCTTCGGCGCGCACCATGCGCACGCCGAACTCGGTTTCGAACAGCGCGTACATCGGGCCCGGCCAGGCGCGCAGCCGCTCGGCCGTGAGGCCCTTGAACGGCGTGCCCGGCAGCCAGAGGTCCTCGAGGATGGTCGGCACGCCGCCATAGGCGAGCACACGCCGCACCTGCAGCACGGCATCGCCGGTGCGCAGGCCCAGTGCGCGCGCCACGTCGGCCGAGGCACGCAGGCGCTTGCAGTCGACGATGGTGCGCTCGGCCGGGCCTTCGGCGCTCGGCAGGCCGCCGTCGGGCACCAGCTTCAGGAAACGGTACTGCACATGCTGCTCGGCATGCGTCGCGACGAAGGTGCCCTTGCCCTGGCGCCGCACCACGAGGTTCTCGGCCGCAAGCTCGTCGATCGCCTTGCGCACCGTGCCCTGGCTGACGCGAAAACGCACGGCCAGGTCCATCTCGCTGGGGATCGGCTCGCCCGGCTTCCACTCGCCCGCCTGCAGGCTCTGCAGGATCAGGGTCTTGATCTGCTGGTAGAGCGGGCTGAACGAGGGCGTCGTGGGCTCGTCGAGGGTGGTGGTGGGGCTGTTCATGGCAGGGCGTGGGTAAGCGCCGTGGCGGAACCCGGAGGATATCTTATATAAGACATAAGACGGGCCTCATCGAATCGGCTTAAAATGCCGGCCGTTCCCGCGCCGCGGCCGTCCGGCCCTTTTCGGACCTCCCGACCGCCCCGCGAGACTTCCGCCGCCGCGTTTCGCGCGTGCGCCGACACCGTCACATCACTTCTGGAGTCTTCCCATGAGCAAAAAGCCCGTCCGCGTTGCCGTCACCGGTGCCGCCGGTCAAATCGGTTATGCCCTGTTGTTCCGTATCGCGTCCGGCGAAATGCTCGGCAAGGACCAGCCGGTCATCCTGCAATTGCTCGAAATCCCTGACGAGAAGGCCCAGAAGGCGCTCAAGGGCGTGATGATGGAACTCGACGACTGCGCGTTCCCGCTGCTGGCCGGCATGGAAGCCCACGGCGACCCGATGACCGCCTTCAAGGACGCCGACTACGCACTGCTGGTCGGCTCGCGTCCCCGCGGCCCGGGCATGGAGCGTGCCGAGCTGCTGGCCGTCAACGGCGCCATCTTCACGGCGCAAGGCAAGGCACTGAATGCCGTTGCCAGCCGCAACGTCAAGGTGCTGGTGGTCGGCAACCCCGCCAACACCAATGCCTACATCGCCATGAAGAGCGCACCGGACCTGCCGCGCAAGAACTTCACCGCCATGCTGCGCCTGGACCACAACCGCGCTGCCAGCCAGATCGCCGCCAAGACCGGCAAGGCCGTGGCCGACATCGAAAAGCTCACCGTCTGGGGCAACCACTCGCCCACGATGTACGCCGACTACCGCTTCGCCACCATCAACGGCGAAAGCGTCGCCAAGATGATCAACGACCAGGAATGGAACGCCAACACCTTCTTGCCGACCGTCGGCAAGCGCGGCGCCGCCATCATCGAAGCACGCGGCCTGTCGTCGGCTGCCTCGGCCGCCAACGCCGCCATCGACCACATGCGCGATTGGGCCCTGGGCACCAACGGCAAGTGGGTCACGATGGGCATCCCGTCGGACGGCCAGTACGGCATTCCGAAGGACACGATGTTCGGCTTCCCGGTCACCTGCGAAAACGGTGAGTACAAGCTGGTCGAAGGCCTCGAGATCGACGCATTCAGCCAGGAACGCATCAACAAGACCCTGGAAGAGCTGCAAGGCGAACAAGCCGGCGTTGCTCACCTGATCTAAGCAAGGCCTGCCGGCATGCTCGACTGGAACCCCGCGCTCTATCGTCGCTACGAGGACGAGCGCACCCGCCCCGCACAGGAGCTCCTGGCGCGGGTGCCTCTGGCGGAGGCGGCCCGCGTGGTCGACCTCGGCTGCGGTCCGGGCAACTCCACCGAGCTGCTGGTCCATCGGTTCCCGAAGGCCGAGGCCCTCGGGACCGACAACTCCGAAGCCATGCTTGTCAGCGCGCGCGAGCGCCTGCCCGGCGCGCGCTTCGAGCTGAGCGACATCGCGACCTGGGCGCCTTCCGCGGAAGCGGCGCCCGACCTCATCTATGCGAACGCGTCGCTGCAATGGGTGCCCGATCACGAAACGCTGATCCCGCGCCTGTTCGACGCGCTCGCCCCCGGCGGCGTGCTGGCCATCCAGATGCCCGACAACCGCCAGGAACCCACGCACCGCCTGATGCGCGCGCTCGCGGCCGAAGCGCCCTGGGCCGAGCCCATCGGCGATGCCGACCGGCTGCGCACCAAGCTGCTGCCGCTGGGCGGCTACTACGACCTGCTGGCGCCGCGCGCGGCCAACGTCGATGTCTGGCACACGACCTACCAGCACCGCATGGCCGATGCCGCCTCCATCGTCGAATGGGTGCGCGGCACGGGCCTGAAGCCCTTCGTCGATCGGCTGCCGCCCGACCTGCAGGCCAGTTACCTGGCCGAATACGAGCGCCGCGTGAACGAGGCCTACCCGGCACGCACCGACGGCAAGCGGCTGCTGGCCTTCCCGCGCATGTTCATCGTGGCGCAGAAGAAGGCGTGACCACCATGAGCGAACGCGCCCCCGCCCATCCCGCTGCCGTGCTGCTCGGCGCGCAGGCCGGCGCCGTCAGCCTGCCGGTGTGCGATCACTACAGCGGCGTCGAGGCGCGCATGAAGAAGAGCCTCGCGCTCCAGGCCGAGATGGCCGAGGAGTTCGGCGCCTGCGTGTTCGACGTCACGCTCGACTGCGAGGACGGCGCCCCGGTGGGCGGCGAGGCCGAGCATGCCGCGCTGGTCACCGAGCTGGCGCTGGCCGCCAGGCCCGGCATGCGCGTCGGCGTGCGCGTGCACCCGGTCGACCACCCGGCCTTCGCGGGCGACGTGGTCACCATCGCGGGCCGTGCCGGCCAGCGGCTCAGTCACCTGATGGTGCCGAAGGTCGAATCGGTGGCCGACGTCGAGCAGGCCGTGGCCGCGCTCGACGCCGCCGATGCCGAAACGCTGCCGCTGCACGTGCTGATCGAATCGCCTTTTGCCGTGCACAACGCCTTCGACATCGCGGCCCATCCGCGCGTGCAGTCGCTGAGCTTCGGCCTGATGGACTTCGTCTCGGCCCACGCCGGCGCCATCCCCGCCGAGGGCATGGGCGCCGCGGGCCAGTTCACCCATCCGCTGGTGGTGCGCGCCAAGCTGGCGATCGCCTCGGCCGCGCATGCGCACGGCAAGGTGCCCTCGCACTGCGTGGTGACCGAGTTCAACGACATGGACGCCATGCGCACCGCGGCCCGCAAGGCGGCCCGCGAATTCGGCTACACGCGCATGTGGAGCATCCATCCGAACCAGATCCGGCCGATCCTCGAGGCCTTCGCGCCCGACGAGGCGCAGATTCAAATTGCCACAAATATCCTGCTCAAGGCAGCGGCCGCGGATTGGGCGCCGACACAAATTGATGGCACATTGCACGACCGCGCGAGCTACCGCCATTTCTGGCAGGTGCTGACGCGTGCCCACGCAACAGGGCGCGCGTTGCCGCCAGAGGCCAAGGCCTGGCTGACGCCCGCGGTCTCCTGAAACCTCCGAACCAGCCTCAAGGAAACCCTCACATGAAGAAAATCGCCCTGATCGCCGCAGTGGCCCTGGCTCTGCCGTTCGGTGCCCTGGCGCAGAGCAGCACGCCCGCCAAGCCGGCCGCTGCCAAGCCCGCCGCCAAGTCCACCGAAGCCAAGAAGGCCCCGCCCAAGCGCCAGGTCACCCGCAAGGCCGCCAAGGCCGTCGAGGAAGTCACGCCGATCAGCGACGACACCAACGTCGTGCTCACCGACTCCGACCTCGAGGTCGCCAAGCGCGTGTCGACCGGCAAGGCCCAGTGCGAGCTCGGCGCCGACGTGACCGTGACCGAGGACGAGAAGAAGCCCGGCTTCTTCACCGTGACCACCAAGGGCCTGCGCTACCGCATGCACCCGGTCGAAAGCCGCACCGGCGCCATCCGCCTCGAAGACCCCCGCGCCGGCGCCATGTGGCTGCAGCTGGGCAACAAGTCGATGCTGATGAACCAGAAGGCCGGCCTGCGCATCGCCGACGAATGCCAGACGCCGGCCCAGGTGGCCTTTGCCGAAGAAATGAAGAAGAACCCGCCGAAGAGCCTTTTCGAAGGCGCTGACGGCGACAAGAAGTAAGTCGACCCCACGAGGGGCGGCGCGGCTCTTGCTTGCCGACCGGCGAAAGCCGGACGGCGGGTCGAACACCGCGCCGCATGCCCTCCAGCCCCAAGTTTCCGGAGAAAAGAAGATGTTGCAAGCCTACGTTGACCATGTCGCCGAACGCGCCGCGCTCGGTATCCCGCCGCTGCCCCTGAGCGCGAAGCAGACCTCTGAAGCGATCGAGCTCCTCAAGAGCGCGAACGACAAGGACGGTGCCTTCCTGCTCGACCTGCTGACCCACCGCGTGCCCGCGGGCGTGGACGACGCCGCCAAGGTCAAGGCCAGCTATCTCGCGGCCGTGGCGCATGGCACCGAGAAGAGCGCGTTCATCACGCGCGCCCGTGCCACCGAACTGCTCGGCACGATGCTCGGCGGCTACAACATCAGCCCCATGATCGATCTGCTGGACGACGCCGAAGTCGGCGCCGTCGCGGCCGAGGGCCTCAAGAAGACGCTGTTGATGTTCGACCAGTTCCACGACGTCAAGGAAAAGGCCGACAAGGGCAATGCCAACGCCAAGGGCGTGCTGCAGAGCTGGGCCGATGCCGAGTGGTTCACCAGCCGTCCCGAAGTGCCCCAGAGCATCACCGTCAGCATCTTCAAGGTGGCTGGCGAAATCAACACCGACGACCTGTCGCCCGCACCCGACGCGACCACGCGTCCCGACATCCCGATGCACGCCTTGGCGATGCACAAGAACGCGCGCCCCGGCATCGTTCCCGAGGAAGACGGCAAGCGCGGCCCGGTGAAGTTCATCGAGGACCTGCGCGCGCGCGGCCACCTCGTGGCCTATGCCGGCGACGTGGTCGGCACGGGTTCGTCGCGCAAGAGCGCCACCAACTCGGTGCTGTGGTTCACCGGCGAGGACATCCCGTTCGTGCCCAACAAGCGCTTCGGCGGCGTCTGCCTCGGCGGCAAGATCGCGCCGATCTTCTACAACACGATGGAAGACTCGGGCGCGCTGCCGATCGAGCTCGACGTGACGCAGATGAACATGGGCGACGTGGTCGAGCTGCGTCCCTATGAAGGCAAGGCCCTGAAGGACGGCCAGGTCATCGCCGAATTCACCGTGAAGAGCGACGTGCTGTTCGACGAAGTGCGCGCCGGCGGCCGCATTCCGCTGATCATCGGCCGCGGCCTCACGGCCAAGGCGCGCGAAGCGCTGGGCCTGCCGGTCTCCACGCTGTTCCGCCTGCCGCAAAGCCCGGTCGACACCAAGAAGGGCTTCTCGCTGGCGCAGAAGATGGTCGGCCGCGCCTGCGGCCTGCCCGAAGGCCAGGGCGTGCGCCCGGGTACCTACTGCGAACCCAAGATGACCTCGGTCGGCTCGCAGGACACCACCGGCCCGATGACGCGCGACGAGCTCAAGGACCTGGCCTGCCTGGGCTTCTCGGCCGACCTCGTGATGCAGTCGTTCTGCCACACGGCGGCCTACCCGAAGAAGGTCGACGTCAAGATGCACCATGAACTCCCCGAGTTCATGGCCAACCGCGGCGGCGTTTCGCTGCGCCCGGGCGACGGCGTGATCCACAGCTGGCTCAACCGCCTGCTGACGCCCGACACCGTGGGCACCGGCGGCGACAGCCACACCCGCTTCCCGATCGGCATCAGCTTCCCGGCGGGCTCGGGCCTCGTGGCCTTCGCGGCCGCCACCGGCGTGATGCCGCTGGACATGCCCGAGTCGGTGCTGGTGCGCTTCAAGGGCAAGATGCAGCCCGGCGTCACGCTGCGCGACCTGGTCAACGCGATCCCGCTGTACGCCATCAAGAGCGGCCTGCTGACGGTCGAGAAGAAGGGCAAGAAGAACATCTTCTCGGGCCGCATCCTCGAGATCGAGGGCCTGCCCGACCTCAAGGTCGAACAAGCCTTCGAACTGAGCGACGCCTCGGCCGAACGCTCGGCCGCCGGCTGCACGGTGCACCTGAACAAGGAACCGATCATCGAATACATCAACAGCAACATCACGCTGATGAAGTGGATGATCGCCGAGGGCTATGCCGACGCGCGCACGCTGCAGCGCCGCATCGCCGCGCAGGAAGCCTGGCTCAAGGACCCGCAACTGCTCAAGGGCGACGACGACGCCGACTACGCGGCCGTGATCGAGATCGACCTGGCCGAGATCCACGAGCCCATCGTGGCCTGCCCGAACGACCCCGACGACGTGAAGACGCTGAGCGACGTGGCGGGTGCCGTGATCGACGAAGTGTTCATCGGCTCGTGCATGACCAACATCGGTCACTTCCGTGCCGCGTCGAAGCTGCTCGAAGGCAAGCGCGACATCCCGGTCAAGCTGTGGATCGCGCCGCCGACCAAGATGGACGCGCAGCAGCTGACCGAGGAAGGCCACTACGGCGTGTTCGGCAATGCGGGTGCCCGCACCGAGATGCCGGGCTGCTCGCTGTGCATGGGCAACCAGGCGCAGGTGCGCGAAGGCGCCACGGTCATGTCGACCAGCACGCGCAACTTCCCGAACCGCCTGGGCAAGAACACCAACGTGTACCTGGGCTCGGCCGAACTGGCCGCCATCTGCTCGCGCCTTGGCCGCATCCCGACCCGGGAAGAGTACATGGCCAGCACCGGCGTGCTCGATGCGTCCAGCGCGCAGATCTACCAGTACCTGAACTTCGACAAGATCGAGGACTACAAGAACGTGGCCGATTCGGTCACGGCCTGAGCCTGAAGACAGGCCGGACGGTCCCCGGGCCGGCCCGGCCCGCATCGACAAAGCCCCGCATCTGCGGGGCTTTTTTCATGGCGCTGGCGCCGGCGTTCAGAGCGTCGGCGGGTGGTTCGGATGCAGGTACTGCGTGCCCGTCAATTCCATGGACACCCCCGCGGGGCCGCCCACCGCATGCGGCAGCGAGGTCAGCAGCGAGGTCGCGAAGTCGCCGCGGTAGAGCTTGGCGCCCTGGTGCGTGAGGTTGGAGTTGGCATCGATGTGGATCGATTCGCCCAGGCCCGACCAGAGGCGGCAGAAGCCGTAGTCCTCCGAGAGATAGCGGCGCGTCACGGGGTCGACCATCACGTCGAAGAAACGGTAGTGCAGGCCGCGGTCGGCCTCGCCGATGCTGTCGGGCACATAGTTGAGCTCGGGGTAGCTCGCCATCAGCCGCTCAAACACGCCGCGCTTGATCGCCATGAAGCCGGTGGGCGCCTCGGTCATCTTCATGAAGCCGTCGGGCTGTACCTCGAGCTCGACCTTGCCGCTGGCTTCCGAGGCGCTCGCATTGACCGTGTAGCGCGTGAAGGTGGCATCGAACTGCGCGCGCGTGGTGCCGGCCGCGACGCCTTCCTCGGGCCAGTCCTCGCGCTTGAGCGGGTAGACGCCAGCGGCGATCTCGTAGTCCGAGAGCAGCAGCCGGAACGCCGCCTGCGGCGAGAAGCCGATGTCGGCGTCGATCCAGAACAGGTGCGTCCATTCGGGGTTGGCGAGGAACTGGGCCACGCAGTTGTTGCGCGCCCGGGTCACGAGGCTTTCGCCCTGGTGGAACAGCACCTGCATCCGCATGCCGGCGCGCTCGGCCTCGATGGCGAAGTTCATCATCGACATCACGTAGTTCTGGAAGAACTTGCCGTCGTGGCTCGGCGTGACGACCACGGGGAAGAAGCGTTGGAGAGCGGAAGGTTCGAGCATGGCGGCTCCGGTTATCGGGCGGGGCGCTGCATCAGGCCGAGCAGCAGCGTGTTGTACACCTCGGTGGCGGCCGCGTTGCCGGGCAGGTAGCGGTCGATGAGACCGCGCTGGCGCTCGCGGTAGGCGAGCGACTGAGCATCGTGCGCGTCGATCGCCTCGAGCACGCGCGCGCTGCCCGCGGCCACGTCGTTGGCTTCGTAGTAGTAGCCGAGGTCCGCGCAGAGGTGGGCGTTGTGCACCAGCGGATAGCCCTGCCAGCAGGTCTCGAGGTAGAAGTAGTTGAGCGGGTTCTCCCACTGGTGCGAGATCACGATGTCGGTGTTCTGCGCCAGGAAGGTCGGCGTGTCGTGCCGGCCCAGGAACACGGCCTTGTGCTCGCGCACCAGGTCGAGCTGGTTCATCAGGGTGATGAATTCCATGTTCTCGCGCGCCATCTTCTCGGCGTTGGCCACCTGCAGCAGCGCGATCGCCTCGCGCCGTGCGCGGTAGGCCAGTTCGGCGACTAGGATCGGGTAGAGGCAGAACTTCACCACGTTGATGTTCGGCTCCATCACGCTGAGGCGCCGCGGGCCGACGCGCGGCTGGTAGACGCCGTTCTCGGGCAGCCCGCGCGTGCGCTCCTCGAGGAACACCGGGCTCCAGACGAAGGGCACGGCGCGTGCCTCGATCCGGCGCAGCACCTCGAAGTAGGGCTGGCTGATGTGCGCCACCTGCGGAACCATCCAGATGTCGTCGTAGCGCTGGTTGACGAACAGGTTCCGGCCCCACAGCGGCTTGTTGAACAGCATCGACTCCATCGCATGCACGTACTCGAAGCCGCAGCAGTACGACACCAGCCGGGCGCCGCGCTGCTTGAGGTAGTCGGTCTGCAGGTGGTCGATCTGGCCGCCCAGCTCGATCAGCACGTCGACCTTGTCCTTGGCGCCCTCGAAGTTCGTCGTGGGCCAGCGCGCCTGGTCCCAGGGCAGGGCCGGCGTGATCGGCGTGGCCGTGGTGTTGACCAGCACCACCGACGCCACGCCGGGGCAGTGCTTGAGCGCCTCGGCCAGGAACACGGCGTTCTGCTTGATGCCGTTGTTCCAGAGTGTTTCGGCTTCGTGGTGAAGACCGATGGTGATGCCGATGCGAAGGGAGTTGTTTGAATTCACTTTTGTTGCCCAATTGTTAATTGGCGTCATCTGCGCTTTATGGCGAGAAATAAATCACGGATGAATAAATGGATCCGTGAACAAGTTCCAGATTGGAGCGCATCGAGTGTGCTTTTTTACTCACCTGCCAAAGTTGGCGTTCGCAAGCCTCAATGTGAATTAATTCCACGTGATCGAAGAAAAAGTCCTTATGAAACAAGGGCTTGCATCGAATCTTCTGCCCCGTTTCGAACGGTGAGGGGATTCTATGTTTTCGCGGCGCTTTCACCTTCAGGAGACAATTGTTAATCAATGTGAATGCTAATTTGTGTCCTTTTTTGTGAACTAAATCATCGAAGCTTTTTGAGCGATTTGGTCTTTTGCGTTCTGAATGTAAACAAGTATGTACATTCCACCGCTCTTGTGAACAGCGCGGTGATTGGGATCTCGACGACGAGCGCCAAGCACGACCCTTCACATTTTTCCTGGGACCTACCGCGCGGGTCCTGAGATTCCACACGCAGTTGGCAGTCAATGAACAAGTCATATAGAAGTATCTGGAATGAGTCGCTCGGTGCATGGGTGGCCGCTTCGGAAATCACTTCCGCCCGAGGCAAGCGCAGCAGTTCGGCTGCGGTGATCGCGGGTGCCGCGCTGAGCGTCGCGCTGGCGTCCTTCGGCTTGATGGAGAGCGCGAACGCCTACATCGTCGGACCGCCCAACGGCGCCTGCAACACGGGCGCGAACACCGGTCCCGACGGCAAGGCCTACCCGGCGACGGTCGATCCGGTCGACGGTTCCGGCGTGTACTCGACCGTGGTCGGCGGGTGCTCGGCCAATGGCGGCGGCTTCCTCGGCGTCACGATGTTCGGGTCGTTCACGACGGCGCGCGGCAAGGGCTCCAGCATGTTCGGCATGGGGTCGACCGCCGGGCAGTACGCCTCGGCCTTCGGTCTCCAGGCCAATGCCTTCGGCATCGCCAGCATCGCGATGGGCCAGAACGCCCTCGCCGCGAGCAACAACAACATCGCCATCGGCGCGGGCGCGAACGCGGCGGCGATCAGCGCGGGCACGGCCATCGCGATCGGTGCCAACTCCGTCGCCTCGTCCAACACCACGGTCGGCGATTCGCTGGCCATCGGCACCGGCGCCAAGGCCACGGCGCAGGACGCGGTGGCGATCGGCGGCCAGGCCAACGCGAGCGGCACCAATGCCCTGGCCATCGGTGGCAACGACGGTGGCGCGAGCGGCACCAATGCGTCGGCGATCGGCGTGGGCGCCAACGCAACCAGCAACTACGCGACGGCGGTGGGCGCCGGCGCGACCGCGAGCGGCACCGGCGCAACGGCCATCGGTGCCAGCGGCACCGCGGCGGCCCGTGCCCTGGGCGCCAACTCGGTCGCGATCGGCGGCCAGTCGGTCGTCGGCAGCGCGGCCGATTCGGGTATCGCCATCGGCCTCAACGCCAATGCGCAGTCGAACAGCACCATCGCCCTGGGAAGCGGTGCGAACGTCGGAGCCGGCGCGGATTCGAGCATCGCCATCGGCGCGAATGCGAGCGCGACCAGCAAGACGAACAACCTCGCGATCGGTGCCGGCGCCAAGGCGAACGGCGGCGGCGCGACGGCCATCGGCGCCGGCGCCAATGCCGCCTTCGGCAACGACATGGCCTTCGGCACGAATGCGACGGCCCGCGGCGACGCGAGTTCCCTGGCGCCTTCCACGGCCTTCGGCAACAACGCCAATGCCTGGGGTGGCAGTTCCACGGCCTTCGGCGTGTTCGCGCAGGCCTGGGGCAAGACCTCGGTGGCGTTCGGCTATTCCTCGAACGCCGGCGCGGAGAATGCCCTGGCGGTCGGCACGCTGGCGAACGCCTTCGGCAATCGCAGCACCGCCATCGGTGCCGGGGCCACGGCCACGGGCGATTTCTCCTCGGCCCTGGGCCGCACGGCGAGCGCGACCGCCGCCGGCACCCTGGCGCTCGGAACGAATTCCGTGGGCGGCGCATCCGCCGCCGCGGCCGATTCGATCGCCATCGGCGGCCAGTCCAGCGTCGTGGCGGCGGCAACCTCCGGCATCGCGCTCGGTCGCGGCGCGATCGTCAACGGCGCCTTCGGCATTGCCCAGGGCGACGGCGTCGTCAGTGGCGCCACGGGGCAGAACGTCGCCATCGGTTCGTCGGGCACGACCGCGAACTCCAGCACCGCCGCGGGTGGCGCGGTGGCCATCGGCCGCGGCCAGAAGGCCACGGGCGACGGCGCGGTCGCCATCGGCGATCCCAACGTCTCGAACGGCACCGGTGCCGTGACGATGGGTGCCAACAACACCGCCGCCGGCAGCCTGGACGGCACGACCGCGGCGAGCGGCGCGGTGGCCATCGGCAATTCCAACAATGCGATCGGGCAGGGCTCGGTCGCGCTGGGCAACAAGTCCAACGCCACTGCGGCCGGCACGCTCGCCTTCGGCGACGCGGCCAGCGCATCTTCCGCCAACGCCATCGGTTTCGGCACCGGCGCGAACGCCGCAGCCGCGGCCGCTGTCGCCATCGGACAAAGCACCCTGGCCTCGGGCAACGCCAGCGTTGCGCTGGGTTCCGGCGCACGCTCGATCGCGGATGGCGCCATCGCCATCGGCAAGAACGCCACCATCGGCTCGAACACCGATGTCAACACCATCGCGATCGGGACCAACGCGAACAGCTGGGGCGGGAGCATCGCGCTGGGCACCGGCGCATCCGCCGACCAGATCGGTGTGGCACCCCAGAACGCCTCGATCGCGATCGGCGGCAATGCCACGACCGATGACCGGACCACCCGCAGCATCGCGATCGGCAATGGCGCCGTCGTCAAGTCGGCCGACCTGTCGGTGACCGATGCCGCGATCGCCTTCGGCGCCAACGCCGTGTCGTTGGGCTCGAACGCGGTGTCGATGGGCACCGGCGCCAACGCCGCCTATGCCAACAGCGTCGCGTTGGGCGCGGGCAGCGTGACGGGCGCCAAGGGACCGACCGGCAACGGCTTCCTCACCGGTACCAATGCACCCGCCTCCGAAGTCTCGGTGGGCTCGTCGTCCGCCCTGCGGCGCATCACCAACGTGGCCGATGGCGCGGCGCTGCAGGACGCCGTGACGGTGGCGCAGCTGAGCACGGGCATGAGCACGACCGCGAGCAGCATCAGCAGCCTCTCGACGTCGACCTCGACCGGCCTGAGCACCGCGACCAGCAGCATCGGCAGCCTGTCCTCGGGACTCAGTACGACGAACAGCCGGGTGTCGAGTCTGTCGACGTCGACCTCGACGGGGTTGAGCACGGCGACCAGTTCCATCAGCAGCCTTTCTACTTCGACGTCGACCGGCTTGAGCACGGCCACGAGCAGCATCGGCAGCCTGTCGTCGGGTTTGAGCACGACGAACAGCAGCGTGTCGAGCTTGTCGACTTCGACGTCGACG
>NZ_JBWKMZ010000017.1:133306-136142 GCF_059415325.1 Variovorax sp. GW821-FHT10D07
CAGCATCGGCAGCCTGTCGTCGGGTTTGAGCACGACGAACAGCAGCGTGTCGAGCTTGTCGACTTCGACGTCGACGGGGTTGAGCACGGCGACCAGCTCCATCGGCAGCCTGTCGACCTCGACGTCGACCGGTTTGAGCACGGCCACTAGCAGCATCGGCAGCCTCTCCACGTCGACCTCCACGGGGTTGAGCACTGCAACGAGTTCCATCCGCAGCTTATCGGCCTCCACCTCGACGGGGCTGAGCACCGCGACGAGTTCCATCGGCAGCCTGTCCACGTCTACGTCGACGGGTCTGAGCACGGCGACGAGCGGCATCACCAGCCTGTCGTCGGGCCTGAGCACGACGAGCAGCAGCGTGTCGAGCCTCTCGACTTCGACGTCGACCGGATTGAGCACGGCCATCAGCGGTGTCAGCAGCCTGTCCACCTCCACGTCGACCGGGTTGAGCACCGCGACCAGCAGCATCGGCAGCCTGTCCACCGGCGTGGGTTCGCTGTCCACGGGCCTGAGCACCGCCAACAGCAGTATCGGCACGCTGAGCTCGTCGATCAGTTCGAT
The DNA here is from genome assembly GCF_059415325.1 of Variovorax sp. GW821-FHT10D07. NCBI lineage: Bacteria > Pseudomonadati > Pseudomonadota > Betaproteobacteria > Burkholderiales > Comamonadaceae > Variovorax > Variovorax sp. GW821-FHT10D07. Next base: position 133,868 of record NZ_JBWKMZ010000017.1, read on the forward strand.
CTACAACACCGGCACCAAGTATTTCCATGCCAACAGCACGGCTGCGGACAGCCAGGCCGTGGGCACCGACAGCGTGGCCATCGGGCCGAACTCCAACGCTCTCGGAGACAGCAGCCTGGCCATCGGCAACGGCGCGCAGGCCAGCGGCCTGAGCACCGTGGCCATCGGCCAGGGCGCGGGCGCGGGCGGCCAGTCGGGCAACCTGGGCAACATCGGCATCGGCATTTCGGCCGGCACGAACGTGAACGGCAGCAACAACGCCGCCGTGGGTTCCCTGGCCGGCCAGAACGTGACGGGTGCGTTGAACGCCGCCTTCGGCTTCAACGCGGGCGGCAACGTCTTCGGTTCGAACAACACCGCCATCGGCGCCGGCGCCGGCGCCGGCGTGGGATCGGCCACCACGAAGGCGATCAACAACACGGCCGTCGGTACGGCCTCGGGCACCAACGTCAGCACCAGCCACAACGTGGCGCTCGGCGATGCCAGCGGCACCAATGTCTCGGGTGGTGACAACAACTTCGCCGCGGGCAGCAGCGCGGGCACCGACGTCGTGGGCGCCAACAACCTGGCCGCGGGTTTCCAGGCGGGCCAAAGGGTCACCGGCAACAACAACATCGCGATGGGGCGTCGTGCGGGGCAGGGCGTCACGGCCAGCAACACGATCTCTCTCGGCAACACGGCCAATGCCAGTGCCGACAACACCGTCGCCATCGGCGCCGGCGCGACGGCGAGCGTTGCCGACAGCGTGGCGCTGGGAGGCGGCTCCACGGCCAGCCGCGGGGCCCAGGCGGGCTACAGCGCCTACGGCCTGGCGGCTCCGCAGACTTCCAGCGGCGAGGTGAACGTCGGCAACCGGCAGATCACGGGCGTGGCCGCGGGCAGCCAGGCGCTGGACGCGGTGAACGTGTCGCAGCTGTCCACGACGGCGGGCTCGCTGTCCACGGGCTTGAGCACGGCCACAAGCAGCATCAGCAGCCTGTCGACCTCGACGTCGACTGGCTTGAGCACCGCGACCAGCAGCATCGGCAGCTTGTCGTCGGGGCTGAGCACGACCAACAGCAGCGTGTCGAGTCTGTCGACCTCGACGTCCACGGGGTTGAGCACCGCCACCAGTTCGATCGGCAGCCTCTCGACTTCGACTTCCACGGGTCTGAGTACCGCGACGAGCTCCATCGGCAGCTTGTCGACTTCCACGTCCACTGGCTTGAGCACGGCTACGAGCAGCATCGGTAGCTTGTCCACGTCGACCTCGACGGGGCTGAGCACCGCAACCAGCTCGATTGGCAGCTTGTCTTCGGGTCTGAGCACGACGAACAGCAGTGTGTCGAGCCTGTCGACCTCGACGTCCACGGGTCTCAGCACCGCAACGAGCTCCATCGGCAGCCTCTCGACCTCCACCTCGACCGGTCTGAGCACTGCAACGAGCTCCATCGGCAGTTTGTCGACCTCGACGTCCACTGGCCTGAGCACGGCAACGAGTTCGATCGGCAGCCTGTCCACATCGACGTCGACCGGCTTGAGCACGGCGACCAGCAGCATCGGCAGCCTCTCGACTTCGACGTCGACTGGCCTGAGCACTGCGACCAGCTCGATCGGAAGCCTTTCGACCTCGACCTCCACAGGTCTGAGCACGGCGAACAGCCGTATCGATGGCCTGTCGACCGGACTGAGCACCACAACCAGCAGCATCGGCAGTCTGTCGTCGGGCCTGAGCACGACGAACAGCAGCGTGTCGAGTTTGTCGACTTCCAGCTCCACCGGCTTGAGCACTGCAACGAGCTCCATCGGCAGCTTGTCGACTTCGACCTCCACGGGCCTGAGTACCGCGACCAGCAGCATCGACAGCCTTTCGACCTCGACGTCGACCGGCCTGAGCACTGCAACGAGTTCGATCGGCAGCCTGTCCACGTCGACTTCGACCGGCTTGAGCACCGCAACGAGCTCGATCGGTAGCCTGTCAACCTCGACCTCGACCGGCCTGAGCACCGCGACGAGCTCCATTGGCAGCTTGTCCACGTCTACCTCCACGGGTCTGAGCACGGCGACCAGCAGCATCGGTAGCTTGTCGACCTCGACATCGACCGGTTTGAGCACGGCGACGAGCTCGATCGGTAGCCTGTCCACATCCGCTTCGACGGGTCTGAGCACGGCGACCAGCAGCATCGGCAGTCTCTCGACTTCGACGTCCACGGGCCTGAGCACGGCTACGAGCAGCATCGACAGCCTGTCGACCTCGACGTCGACCGGTTTGAGCACGGCCACGAGCTCCATCGGC
>NZ_JBWKMZ010000017.1:136241-139872 GCF_059415325.1 Variovorax sp. GW821-FHT10D07
CAGCTTGTCGACTTCGACCTCCACGGGTCTGAGCACCGCGACGAGCAGCATCGGCAGCCTCTCGACTTCTACGTCGACAGGCTTGAGCACGGCAACGAGTTCCATCGGCAGCCTTTCGACCTCGACGTCGACGGGTCTGAGCACGGCAACGAGCTCCATTGGCAGCTTGTCGACTTCGACCTCCACGGGTCTGAGCACCGCGACGAGCAGCATCGGCAGCCTCTCGACTTCTACGTCGACCGGCTTGAGCACGGCGACGAGTTCTATCGGCAGCCTATCCACGTCGACCTCGACGGGTCTGAGCACCGCGACGAGCAGCATCGACAGTCTCTCGACTTCGACGTCGACGGGCCTCAGCACGGCAACGAGTTCGATCGGCAGCTTGTCGACCTCGACCTCGACGGGCTTGAGCACGGCCACGAGTTCCATCGGTAGCCTGTCCACCTCGACATCTACGGGCCTGAGTACCGCGACCAGCAGTATCGGCAGCCTGTCGACGTCGACGTCCACTGGTCTGAGCACTGCGACAAGTTCGATTGGCAGCCTGTCCACATCGACCTCGACCGGTCTGAGCACCGCGACGAGCAGCATCGATAGCCTTTCGACTTCGACATCGACTGGCCTGAGCACGGCAACGAGTTCGATCGGTAGCCTGTCCACGTCGACTTCGACGGGTCTGAGCACGGCAACGAGCTCGATCAGTAGCCTGTCCACGTCGACGTCGACCGGTCTGAGCACTGCGACAAGCTCCATCGGTAGCCTGTCGACCTCCACCTCCACGGGCCTGAGCACCGCGACCAGCAGTATCGACAGTCTGTCGACCTCGACGTCGACTGGCCTCAGCACTGCAACGAGCTCCATTGGCAGTTTGTCCACGTCGACTTCGACGGGCCTGAGCACTGCAACCAGCAGCATTGACAGCCTCTCGACTTCGACGTCGACTGGCCTCAGCACAGCAACGAGTTCCATCGGCAGCCTGTCCACGTCGACCTCCACGGGTCTGAGCACTGCGACGAGCAGCATCGATAGCTTGTCGACCTCGACGTCTACTGGCCTCAGCACGGCAACCAGCTCGATCGGTAGCCTGTCGACTTCCACGTCGACGGGTCTGAGCACGGCAATAAGCTCCATCGGCAGCCTGTCGACTTCCACGTCGACCGGTTTGAGCACGGCCACGAGCTCCATCGGCAGCTTGTCGACTTCGACCTCCACGGGCTTGAGCACCGCGACCAGCAGCATCGGCAGCCTGTCGACTTCCACGTCGACGGGGCTGAGCACTGCCACGAGCAGCATCGATAGCCTGTCGACTTCGACATCGACTGGCTTGAGCACGGCCACGAGTTCCATCGGTAGTTTGTCCACCTCGACCTCCACGGGCCTGAGCACTGCGACGAGTTCGATTGGCAGCCTGTCTACGTCGACTTCGACCGGTTTGAGCACGGCGACCAGCAGCATCGACAGTCTCTCGACTTCCACGTCGACCGGCCTGAGCACCGCGACGAGCTCCATTGGCAGCTTGTCCACGTCGACCTCCACGGGTCTGAGCACGGCGACCAGCAGCATCGGTAGCTTGTCGACCTCGACATCGACCGGGTTGAGCACGGCAACGAGCTCGATCGGTAGTCTGTCCACGTCCACTTCGACGGGTCTGAGCACGGCGACCAGCAGCATCGGCAGCCTCTCGACTTCGACGTCCACCGGCTTGAGCACGGCAACGAGCTCCATCGGAAGCTTGTCGACCTCGACCTCCACGGGTCTGAGCACTGCCACAAGCAGCATCGGCAGCCTCTCGACCTCGACGTCCACCGGCTTGAGCACAGCAACGAGCTCTATTGACAGTCTGTCGACTTCCACCTCGACCGGGTTGAGCACGGCGACAAGCTCGATCGGCAGCTTGTCGACGTCGACCTCGACGGGCCTGAGCACGGCAACGAGTTCCATCGGCAGCCTGTCTACCTCCACCTCTACCGGTCTGAGCACCACCACGAGCAGCATTGACAGCCTCTCGACTTCGACGTCGACCGGGCTCAGCACGGCGACGAGTTCTATCGGTAGCCTGTCCACTTCGACCTCTACGGGTCTGAGCACCGCGACGAGCAGCATCGACAGCTTGTCGACCTCGACGTCGACTGGTCTGAGTACGGCAACGAGCTCGATTGGTAGCCTGTCCACATCGACGTCGACCGGCTTGAGCACGGCGACCAGCAGCATCGACAGCCTGTCGACCTCGACGTCGACCGGTCTGAGCACTGCGACGAGCTCCATCGGTAGCCTGTCCACCTCCACCTCCACGGGCCTGAGCACTGCGACCAGCAGTATCGACAGCCTGTCGACCTCGACCTCCACTGGCTTGAGCACCGCGACGAGTTCGATCGGTAGCCTGTCGACGTCCACGTCGACCGGTCTGAGCACGGCGACCAGCAGCATCGGTAGCTTGTCGACCTCGACATCGACTGGCTTGAGCACGGCAACGAGCTCTATTGACAGCCTGTCGACCTCCACGTCGACCGGGTTGAGCACGGCGACAAGCTCCATCGGCAGCTTGTCGACGTCGACCTCGACGGGCTTGAGCACGGCCACGAGTTCCATCGGTAGCCTGTCCACCTCGACCTCCACGGGTCTGAGCACCGCGACCAGCAGTATCGACAGCTTGTCGACCTCGACGTCAACCGGCTTGAGCACGGCAACGAGTTCGATCGGCAGCCTGTCCACGTCGACTTCGACGGGTCTGAGCACCGCGACGAGCAGCATCGATAGCCTGTCGACTTCGACGTCGACTGGCCTGAGCACGGCAACGAGTTCGATCGGCAGCCTGTCCACCTCGACCTCTACGGGCCTGAGCACCGCGACGAGCAGCATCGATAGCCTCTCTACTTCGACGTCGACTGGGCTGAGCACCGCAACGAGCTCCATCGGTAGCTTGTCGACCTCGACATCCACCGGCCTGAGCACTGCGACGAGCAGTATCGACAGCTTGTCGACCTCGACGTCGACCGGCCTCAGCACGGCCACAAGCAGCATTGGCAGCCTCTCGACCTCGACGTCCACTGGCCTGAGCACGGCAACGAGCTCTATTGACAGTTTGTCGACTTCGACCTCTACGGGCTTGAGCACAGCGACAAGCTCCATTGGTAGCTTGTCCACCTCAACCTCCACGGGTCTGAGCACTGCGACGAGCAGCATCGACAGTCTCTCGACCTCGACGTCTACTGGCCTCAGCACGGCAACAAGCTCCATCGGCAGCCTGTCGACTTCCACGTCGACTGGTCTCAGCACGGCAACGAGCTCCATTGGCAGCCTGTCCACGTCGACCTCGACTGGGCTGAGCACCGCGACTAGCAGCATCGATAGCCTGTCGACTTCGACGTCGACTGGCCTCAGCACGGCAACGAGCTCCATTGGCAGCCTGTCCACGTCGACCTCGACGGGGCTGAGCACTGCGACCAGCAGCATCGATAGCCTGTCGACGTCCACGTCGACCGGTTTGAGCACGGCAACGAGCTCCATCGGCAGCTTGTCCACGTCCACCTCGACGGGCCTGAGCACCGCAACCAGCAGCATCGATAGCCTGTCGACTTCGACGTCGACTGGCCTCAGCACGGCAACGAGCTCCATTGGCAGCCTGTCCACG
>NZ_JBWKMZ010000017.1:139971-140343 GCF_059415325.1 Variovorax sp. GW821-FHT10D07
GTCGACCTCGACGGGTCTGAGCACGGCGACCAGCAGCATCGACAGCCTCTCGACTTCGACGTCGACTGGCCTGAGCACGGCAACGAGCTCGATCGGTAGCCTGTCCACATCGACCTCGACCGGTCTGAGCACGGCCACGAGCAGCATTGGCAGCCTGTCGACCTCGACGTCCACTGGCCTCAGCACGGCAACGAGCTCCATCGACAGCTTGTCCACGTCGACTTCGACGGGCCTGAGCACGGCCACGAGCGGCATCGACAGTCTCTCGACTTCGACGTCGACTGGTTTGAGCACCGCAACGAGTTCGATCGGTAGCTTGTCCACCTCGACCTCGACGGGCCTGAGCACCGCCACGAGCAGCATCGATAGCCT
>NZ_JBWKMZ010000018.1:0-128440 GCF_059415325.1 Variovorax sp. GW821-FHT10D07
TTTTCTTTGGTTACTTTCTTTTGGCGAAGCAAAAGAAAGTGACTCGCCCGCCGGGGCGAGACCCGGCCAACAGCCTACCCAGAGTAAACACCCCGCCCCAACACATCAAACTTCAAAGCCAGGAAATCAACCAAAGCCCGAACCCGAGCCGCAACAAACCTCCCACTAGGCAACAACGCATGCAACGGATAAGGCTCCGTCTCCCAATCCGTCATCAGATGCACCAGCCGCCCGGCTTCGATATCCCCGCGCACATCGAGCGCCGACTTCAAGGTCACTCCATACCCCGCCACCGCCCATTCGCGCGCCAACGAAGCATCGTCCACGCTGCGATTCCCATCGACCCGCACCTCCGTCCACTGCCCGTTCTGCGCAAATCGCCAGACCCGATGCAGCCGCCCCCCGCGGTTGAAGATCAGGCAGTTGTGATGCACCAGGTCCTGCGGCACCTTCGGCGCCGGATGCCGCCGCAGGTAATCGGGCGAGGCAGTCAACAAGGGGTTGGTCATCGCGAACGGCCGCGCCACCAGCCGCGAATCGGCCAGCGCGCCGTAGCGCAGCGCCACGTCGACCTCGTCGCGCATCACGTCCAGCGGCCGGTCGCCGACCGACAGCGACAGCTGCACGCCCGTGTGCAGCGCGAGGAACTCGTCGAACCAGGGCAGCAGGGTGCTGCGCGTGAGGTCCGAGGGCGCGGCCACGCGCAGCGTGCCGACCAGCTCGCCGCGGTCGGCCGTGACCAGCGATTCGCCCTCGGCCAGCAGCTCGAAGGCGCGCACCGCGTAGTCGAGCAGGGTCTGGCCCTGCGGCGTGAGGCGCATGGCGCGCGTGGAGCGCTCGAACAGCCGCGCGCCGAGCTGCGTCTCGAGCCGCTTGAGCGTGGCGCTGGCGGCCGCCGGCGTGATGCCCAGCGCATGGGCCGCGGCCGTCAGCGTGCCGGCGCGCGCGGTCTGCACCAGCACGCGCAGGTCCGAGGTATTTTCAATCTTCATTTGAAAGTGTTGCTCGCCTAGCCATTCTTATCAAATCGGGATTGTCACCCTACATTCGATCCATCTCCAGATCCGCCACAAAGGAACCGCCATGAAAGCCGTCGGCTACTACCAGCCCCTCCCCATCGACCACCCCGAAGCGCTGCAGGACATCGAGCTGCCCGCGCCCCAGCCCGGCGCGCGCGACCTGCTGGTGCGCGTGAAGGCGGTGTCGGTCAATCCGGTCGACACCAAGGTGCGCAGGAACGCCGCGCCCGAGGCCGGCCAGGCCAAGGTGCTGGGCTGGGACGCGGTCGGCACGGTCGAGGCCATCGGTGCGGGCGTGACGGGCTTCAAGGTCGGCGACCGCGTCTACTACGCGGGCTCGATCGTGCGCCCCGGCGCCAACTCGGAGCTGCACGCGGTCGACGAGCGCATCGCCGCGATCGCGCCGGGCACGCTCGACGATGCCCAGGCCGCCGCGCTGCCGCTGACCACCATCACCGCCTACGAGCTGCTGTTCGACCGCCTGCGCGTGCCCAAGGGCGGCGGCGCGGGCCAGACCCTGCTGATCACCGGCGGCGCCGGCGGCGTGGGCTCGATCCTGATCCAGCTCGCGCGCCAGCTCACGCAGCTGCGCGTGGTCGCCACCGCCTCGCGCACCGAGACCCGCGCCTGGTGCCTGGAACTGGGCGCGCACCTCGTCATCGACCATTCGAAGCCGCTCGCGGCCGAACTCAAGGCGGCCGGCATTGCCGAGGTCGACATGGTCGCGAGCCTCACGCAGACCGAGCAGCACTACGCGCAGATCATCGAGAGCCTCAAGCCCCAGGGCCAGCTCGCGGTAATCGACGACATGAAGGTGCTCGATGCGATGCCGCTGAAGACCAAGAGCCTGTCGCTGCACTGGGAAATGATGTTCGCGCGCTCGCGCTTCGAGACGACCGACATCGCCGAACAGGGTGCGCTGCTGGCCGAGGTGGCCGCGCTGGTCGACGCCGGCCGCGTGCGCACCACCGCGAACGCGAGCTTCGGCACCATCAACGCCGCCAACCTGCGCCGCGCCCATGCGCTGATCGAAAGCGGCAAGGCGCAGGGCAAGGTGGTGCTGGCCGGGTTCTGAACGAAGCTCAGCTTCTCCAGCGCAGGCTGCGCACCCGCTCGCGCTGTTCTTCCTCGTGGAAGTGCGCGAGCGAGGGCTTGATGAGGTCACTGCGCGCCACGATGCCGACCAGCAGGCGCGAATCGGCATCGCGCACCACCGGCAGCCGCTCGAGCCCGTGGCGCGCGAGCCGCGTGGCGACCGCGCGGCAGTTCTCGCCGGGCAGCGCGACCACCGGCGGCGTACCGGCCACCGCATCGCCCACGGTGCCGGTGCTCCAGGCAGAGAGCACGGCGCGGTCGGCCACGCCGATCACCTCGCGCCCGCGCAGCACCGGGAACGCGCGGTGCGCCTGGCCTTCGCCGAAGTACATGGCCAGCGCCTCGGCCACCGGCAGGGCGGCGTCGATGGTGCGCACCTCGCGCGTCATCACCTCTTCCACGAACTGGCGCTCGAGCGGATCGATGCCGTACTCGCGGTAGATGTGGTGGCCGCGGCGCGCGATCTTCTCGGTGAGGATCGAACGCCGCATGGTGAGCACGGTGAAGCCGTAGGCGGTGGCCGAGGTGGCGAGCAGCGGCAGCAGCGCATTGCTGTCGTGCGTGAGCCCGAAGGCGAACACGGTGGCCATCAGCGGCGCGCGCATGGTGCCGCCGAGCGTGGCGGCCATGCAGACCAGCGGCCACAGCATCGGGTCGCCGCCCGGCAGCACGTGCGAGAACACCGCGCCGAGCGCCGCCCCCATCATCAAGAGCGGCGCCAGCACGCCGCCCGAGGTGCCCGAGCCGAGCGCGATCACCCAGATGATCGCCTTGACCGCGATCAGCGCGAGCACCGCCTGCCAGGCCAGTTGGTTGTGCAGCAGGTCGCCGATCACGTCGTAGCCCACGCCGAGCGCGCGCGGCTCGAAATAACCGCCGATGCCCACCGCGAGGCCGCCGAGCGCGGGCCACCACATCCAGTGCAGCGGCAGCTTGCCGAACAGGTCCTCGACCTTGTAGAGCGACAGCGAGAGGCTGGCCGAGAGCGCGCCGCACAGCAGTCCGGCCACCACGCACGACAGCAGCGCGAGCGGGCCCGGCGCCGCGGTCTGCAGCGGGAACAGCGGCCCGGCCTCCATCAGCAGCGGCCGCGTGAAGCCCGCGACCGCGCAGGCGATCGCGACCGGCAGCAGGCTGCGCGGGCGCAGCTCGAACAGCAGCAGCTCGACCGCCAGCAGCACCGCGGCCACCGGCGTGCCGAACACCGCCGTCATGCCCGCGGTGGCGCCGGCCACCAGCAGCGCCTTGCGCTCGGCCGCCGACAGGTGGAAGTGCTGCGCGATCAACGAGCCGATGGCGCCGCCGGTCATGATGATCGGCCCCTCGGCGCCGAAGGGCCCGCCGCTGCCGATCGCGATGCCCGAGGACAGCGGCTTGAGCACCGCCACCTTCGGCGACATCTTGCTGCGGCCGAACAGGATCGCCTCGATGGCCTCGGGAATGCCATGGCCGCGGATCTTCTCGGAGCCGTAGCGCGCGATCAGCCCGATCACCAGCCCGCCGAGCACCGGCACCGCGATCACCCAGGCGCCCATCGTGTGGCCCGCCGGCGAGCGGTCGGCCAGCGAGAAGTCCTGGAAGAAGAACAGGTTGGTGAAGAAGCGGATCAGGTCGAGCAGCACGCGCGCGGCCACGGTGCTCGCGGCGCCGATGACGGCCGCCAGGGTGGCGATGCGCAGCAGGCGCGCATCGAGCGCGAAGTCGCCGCGGCGATGGGTGGAGGTAGACATGGAGGGGCCGGAAGCCGGTGGCGCGAAAGCGCGCAAATATATCACTCCATGACATAAATGAGCGATCGGCGGCGCCTTGCGTCTGCGCCAGAATCTCCCGATGGACCGCACGCTCATCGAACCCGAAACGCCCCGTCTTCGCCTGCGCCAGTGGCGCGAGAGCGACCTCACGCCCTTCGCCGCGCTGGTCGCCGATCCGCAGGTGATGGAGTTCTTTCCCGCCACGTTGTCGCGCGAGGAGAGCGACGCGCTGGTCGCGCGCTTCATCGAGCGCATCGCGCAGAACGGCTGGGGCTTCTGGGCCGCCGAGCACAAGGAGTCGGGCGAGCTGATCGGCTTCACCGGCCTCAATGCGCCGGCCTATGCCCTGCCCTTCTCGCCCTGCGTGGAGATCGGCTGGCGGCTCGCGCGCAAGTGGTGGGGCCAGGGCCTCGCGAGCGAGGCGGCGCGCGCCTCATTGGCCGTGGGCTTCGAGCGGCTCGGGCTGGACGAGATCGTGTCCTTCACCGCGCTGCCCAACCGGCGCTCGAGCGCGGTGATGCAGCGCCTGGGCATGCGCGAGGACCCGGCCGGTGAATTCGACCACCCGCTGCTGGCCGAGGGCCATCCGCTGCGCCGCCATTGCCTCTACCGGCTCGACCGCGCGACCTGGCAGGCGCAACAAGGCGCCTGAGGTCAGAAGGCCTTCACCAGCAGCACCAGCCCCGAGACGATCGCGAACACCTGCACGAAGATGCGCAGCAGCCGCCCGTTCACGCGGCGATGCACGAGGCGGCTGAGCACCGCGCCCACGACCAGCGCCGGCAGCAGCAGCGCCGCGGCCTGCAGTTGCGGCAGGCCGACGCGGCCGGTGGCCAGCAGCACGGCCAGCGAGACCAGCTCGCCGAGCAGGAAGCACAGCGCGATGGTCGAGCGCATGGTGGGCGCCGGCTGGTGCTGGTAGACCAGCGCCAGCGGCGGGCCGCCGATGCCGGTGGCGGTTTCGGTGATGCCCGTGACCAGCCCGGCGCCGACGAAGGCGCCGCGCCCCGGCGAGAAGGCCGGCATCAGCAGGGTGACCAGCGCGGCCGCGACGGTCGAGGCGCCGACGAACAGCGAGAGCTGGCCCGCGCTGAGCGCAGCGAGCACCCACAGGCCGCCCGCGGTGCCCGCGACGCGCCCGCCGGTGATCCAGCGCGCGCCGGTGGCGTCGATCGCGCCGCGCTCGCGCCAGGCCACGTAGAGGTTCAGCGGCAGCATCAGCACCAGCACGCACACCGGCAGCAGCTCGGGGCGCACGAGGCCGATCACCGGCGCGGCGATGAGCGCGAAGCCGACGCCGGTCGCGCCCTGCACGAAGGCGGCGACCAGCACGGCCAGCGACATCAGCACGAGGTGCTGCGCGCTCATCCGGCGACCTGCCGCCGGTGCTCGGCGGCCGTGGGATGCAGCCGCACGATCGGCGCGCGCGCGATCGCGGCCTGGGCGGTGCGCGCGAGCTGCCGTTGCAGCGCGCGCGCGTCCCAGTCGGTGGGCCAGCCCTTCCACAGCCGCAGCCGGCCATCAACGAACACCGCCTCGATCTGGTCGCGGTTGCCCAGGCGCACCAGGTCCCAGGTCAGGTCGACCGAAGTGCACATCTCGGGCGTGTCGACGTCGACGAGCAGGAAGTCGGCCGCCTTGCCGACGGCGATCTCGCCGGTGCGCGCGCCCAGGCCCGCGGCGCGCGCACCCTCGTGCGTCGCATGGTCGAACCAGGTCCAGCCGCCGCCGCTGGAGGCATCGCCCACGGCCAGGCCGAAGGCGATCTTCTGCGCGGCCTCGGCCGCATCCATCAGGCGGAAGCCGTCGCTGCGCGTGGCATCGGTGCCCAGGCCGAAGCGGATGCCCAGCGCGGCCATGAGATGGGCCGGCGCCACCGCGTTGCCCTTCCACTGGCTCGCGACCGGGTTGTAGCTGACGGCGGTGTCGGTGTCGCGCAGCAGCATGAGCTCCGGCGGCGTCACCAGCGTGCCGTGCGCGATCAGCACCTGCGGGCCGAGCGCGCCCAGCTGCGCGAGCAGTTCCAGCGGGCGCCGGCCGCGCGCGACCACCGAGCGCTCGACCGAGGCCAGGTGCTCGTTGACGTGGGTCTGGAACACGGTGCCGGCCTCGGCGCACAGCGCGGAGACGGTCGTCAGCATCTCGTCGGAGGCCGCTTCGGGCACCGAGATCGCGAGCGAGGGATGCACCAGCGCATCGCCCTGCCAGCGCGCGAGGAAGCGTTCTGCCTGCGCCTTCAGCGCGCGGCGCTCGGCATCGCTGCTCTCGTTGCCGCCGTCGTTGCAGATCAGCCCGAGCACGCAGCGCAGGCCGGTCTCGTGCAGCGCGCGCGCCATCGCGCCGATGTCTCCCGGCGCGCGGGTGCCGGCGTCGCACACGGTGGTGAAGCCGCCGCGCAGCGACTCGAGCGCCGCGAGCTTGGTCGCGAGATAGACGAACTCGTCGTCGAGGCTGGATTCGAGCGGCACCCAGACGCGCCGGAAGATCTCCGACGGCTCGCCGTAGGCCAGCGACTTGCCGAAGGACTGCGTGAGGTGGTGGTGCGCGTCGATCAGGCCGGGCATCAGCACCCGGCCGGGCAGGCGTTGCGGCACCAGTCGAGGGTGGCGCGCGGCCAGCAGCTCGGCGGGGCCGATGTCGGCGAAGCGGCCGTCGGCGATGTGCACGGCGTGGCCGGTGGCCGGGCCGTCGCGCAGCATCAGGTGGTCGGGCACGAGCAGCAGCTCGGGGGCCGCGAAGGGCGCGGCCTCGTGATCAGGGGACATGTCTGGATCCGAAAGAAAGGAAAGAGAAGAAGCTCACCGCGGCGAGACCGGCGGCGGCACCGCCGACGGCAGGGGCGCCGCGCGTTCGGCCAGCGGCCGGTTGAACAGCAGGTTGAGCACCACCGCGGTGATCGAGCCCATCGCGAGGCCGTTGCCCAGCACCAGCTGCAGCGTGTCGGGAAAGCGGCTGTAGAGCCCCGGCACGAGGATCGGCAGCAGGCCCATGGTCAGCGCGCCCGCCAGCACGAACATGTTGCCGCGCTCGTGCAGGTCGGTGCGGCGCAGCATGTCGATGCCCATGGTGCCGATGATCGCGAACACCACCATCGCGGTGCCGCCCACCACGGCGGCCGGGATCGCACTGGCCAGCCGGCCCAGCGGCGCCGACAGCGCGATCAGCACCAGGATCGCGCCGGCCATGGCCGTCACGTAGCGCGAGCGCACGTTGGTGGCGCGCACGATGCCGATGTTCTCGCCGCTGGTGATGATCATCGAGGTGCCGAACAGGCCGCCGAGCAGCGACACCAGCGCGTCGCCGCGCACGGTGCGCGGCACCGCGTCGCGCGGGTCGATGGGCCGGCCCACCACCTCGGCCACGGCCACCGTCTGGCCGGTGGCCTCGACCATCGAGATCACGCTGAAGATCAGCAGCGGCACCGCGGCCACGAGGTCGAAATGCGGCAGGCCGAAGGGCAGCAGGGTCGGGCTGCTCCACAACGGGCCGGCCGCCACGGGCGAGAAATCCATCAATCCGAAGGCGGCCGCCAGCAGCGTGCCGGCCAGCAGGCCCAGCAGCACCGCGAGCTGGCCCAGCATGCCCTTGAACAGGCGCGCGAACAGCAGCGTGAAGCCGATGGTGGCGAGCGCCAGGCCGATGTTCACCGGGTCGCCGAAGGTCGGCGTGCCGGCCTTGCCGGCGATGATGCCGCCATAGACCTTCACCAGGTTGATCGACACCAGCAGCAGCAGCGTGCCGATGACGATCTTCGGGAAGAAGCGCAGGCAGCGCGCGAACACCGGCAGGATCAGGAAATAGAACAGCGCCGTGAGGATCACCGCGCCCGAGGCGGTCTGCAGGTCGCGCTGCTGGGCGATGGTCACGAACATCACGATCGGCGCGCCGCCCGGCACCATCACGAAGGGCAGCCGCGCGCCGAACTTCCACGGCCCGAAGGACTGCAGCAAGGTGCCGAGCCCGCACAGCAGGAAGGTGGCGCTGATCAGGTTGACCGTGAGCGCGGCCGACAGGCCCAGCGCCTTGGCCACCAGGAACACCGAGGTGATCGGCACCGCGGCCATCACCAGCACATGCTGCAGGCCGAACAGCAGCAATTGGGAAAAGGGCAGCACGGCATCGACGGGCGCTGGCTCGTTCGCACGGGACATGATCGTTTTTCCTTGGATCGGTCCGCGCCCAAATCGATTTGGGCGCACTGGCAAAAAAATCCGCCGCAGCGGGTGAAGTACATTCCGGGCAGACGCCCAAAACGATTTGGGAATTGAAGCACCGCTTTCGTGGAAGGTCAATACGGGATGAACACCGAGCGAGCGCCACGGGCGAACATCAAGGACGTGGCGCGCGAGGCCGGCGTGTCGCCGACCACCGTGTCGCACGCCCTCAACGCGCGCGGGCAGGTCGATGCCGAGACCCGCGCGCGCGTCGAGCGCGCGGCCGCCAAGCTCGGCTACCGGCCGAACCGCAATGCGCAGCGGCTGCGCACCGGGCAGGCGCACATGATCGCCCTGCTGTCCTCGATGCCGCTCGCGGTGGCGGGCGGGCCCTCGCGGCTGGGCTTCCTGATGGAGGTGGCGGCGGTGGCCGCGGCGGCGGCGCTCGACCGCGGCCTCGCGCTGGTGCTGGCGCCCGCGATGGAGAACGGCCTGGTGCCGATGGAGCTGCTCGACGTCGACGGCGCGCTGGTCATCGAGCCTTCGGCCGGCGATCCCAACCTCGCGAACCTGCTGCGCCGCGGCCTGCCGGTGGTGGCCATCGGCAAGCCGGCCGAGGGGCCGGTGATGCCGCCCTACGTCGACATCCATTCGGGCCGCACCACGCGGCTGCTGCTCGAGCACCTGCACGGCCAGGGCGCGCGCCAGGTCGCGATGATCCTGGGCGCGGCGCAGCGCAACTCCTACCTCGAGGCGCGTACGGCCTATGAAGAAGCGATGGCCGCGCGCGGTCAGCCGCCGCTGCTGTCGCTGGTCGAGGAGGTGCGCGGCGAGGCCGGCGGCCACGAGGCGGCGCAGGCGCTGCTCGCGGCCCATCCCGGCATCGACGCCTTCTGCGTGCCGGTCGATGCCTTCGCCACCGGCGCGCTGGCGGCGATCGTGCAGAGCGGGCGCCGCGTGCCCGACGACGTGATGGTCGCGACCCGCTACGACGGCCTGCGCGCGCGCACCAGCGTGCCGCCGCTCACCGCGGTCGACCTGCACCTGGAGGAGGTGGCGCAGCAGGCGATCGCGCTGCTGTTCGACCACCTGCGCGGCGATGTCTCGCGGCATCGGGTCGAGGGCCCGGCCGCGCAGCTGGTGGCGCGGCCCTCGTCGGTGCGCGGCGGCTGAGCTTCTTCAGTTCTGCTTGGCGCGCGACACCCGCCACACGACGTTGCCCACGTCGTCGGCCACCAGCAGCGCGCCGCTCTTGTCGAGCGCCACGCCCACCGGCCGGCCCTGCGCCTTCTCCTGGGCATCGAGGAAGCCCGTGAGCACGTCGACCGGCGGGCCGCTGGGCTTGCCGCCGATGAAGGGCACGAACACCACCTTGTAGCCCGACTTGGGCTTGCGGTTCCACGAGCCGTGCTCGCCGATGAAGACGCCGCTGGCGAACTGCTCGGGCATGCCGCCCGGGCGCGAGAACGCCAGGCCCAGCGGCGCGACGTGCGAGCCCAGCGCATAGTCGGGCGCGATGGACTTGGCCACCATCTCGGGGTTCTGCGGCTGCACGCGCACGTCGACCACGCCGCCGTAGTAGCTCCAGGGCCAGCCGTAGAAGGCGCCGTCCTTCACCGAGGTCAGGTAGTCGGGCACGAGGTCGCTGCCGATCTCGTCGCGCTCGTTGACCACGGTCCACAGCGCCTGGGTGTCGGGGTCCCAGCCCAGGCCGTTGGGGTTGCGCAGGCCGCTCGCGAACAGGCGCTTCTCGCCACTCTTGGTGTCGACCTCCCAGATGGCGGCGCGGCCCTCCTCGGCGGCCAGGCCGTTCTCGCCGATGTTGCTGTTCGAGCCCACGGTCACGTAGAGCTTGCTGCCATCGGCGTTGGCGATCACGTTCTTGGTCCAGTGGTGGTTGATGCCCGCGGGCAGCGGCGTCACCACGGTGGGCTTGGCATCGATCGAAGTCTGGCCCTCGGTGTAGGGCACCTTCACGAGCGCGTCGGCGTTGGCGATGAAGAGCTCGTTGCCCACCAAGGCCATGCCGTAGGGCGAGGTGAGGTTGGAGAGGAACACCTGCTTGACCTCGGCCGCGCCGTCGCCGTCGGCATCGCGCAGCAGGGTGATGCGGTTGGCGCTGGGCACGCCGGCGCCGGCGCGCGCCATCAGCTTGTTCATCACGAAGTTGCGCGCCTTGGCCATCAGGCCGCTGCCGCCGTCGGTCGTGCCCTCGGGCTTGGGCGGCTTGTTGCTCTCGGCCACCAGCACGTCGCCGTTGGGCAGGGTGTAGACCCAGCGCGGATGGTCGAGCCCGCGCGCCAGCGCCGCCACCTTGAGGCCGTCGGCCGGCGTGGGCGCGGCGGTGTCGTTCCAGCCGACCACGGGCGCGACGTTGACAGTGGGGATCAGGGTCTTGTTGGGCTCGACCAGCTGCGGCCGCGGGCCGGTGGTCAGTTCGGGCGTGAGCTTGGCCGCCTCGCCGCAGCCCGCCAGCACCAGCGGGACCAGAACCGCCGCCAGCAGGGCCGCGGCCGTCTTGGGGGTGGGTGCTTGCTGCCGTGTCTTCATGCGCCGTCCTTCGTGCGTTGCGGCGCGGCCCGGTGCCGCGCATCGGGCGATCTTCGGGCTGGCGGCGCCCCGGGGGCTGTCGGTCGTGGGCGCTTTCCGGCGTGGGCGCACCCCGTTCGCGCATCGCCGCTACCATCGCCGGGATGACCCACGACCTGTTCCGTGCCGACGCCTATCTGCGCTCCTGCGAAGCGCGCGTCGAGCGCATCGACGAGACCGGCATCGTGCTGGACCGCACCGTGTTCTACCCGCTGGGCGGCGGACAGGCCGGAGACAGCGGCGTGCTGGCGCTGGCCGGCGGCGGCGAGCTCGCGATCGCCGACACGCGCAAGGGCAAGGACGCCGAGGGCCGCGCCACCGACGAGATCGTGCACGTGCCCGCGCCGGGCCAGGAGACCCTGCTGGCCGCGCTGAAGACCGGCGACACCGTCACCGCGAGCATCGACTGGGAGCGCCGCCACCGGCTGATGCGCTTCCACACCGCCACCCACCTGCTCTGTTACCTGGTGCCGCAGCCGGTCAACGGCTGCTCGATCACGCCCGACTACGCACGGCTCGACTTCCACATGACCGACCCGCTCGACAAGGAAGCGCTGACCCACGGCCTCGCGGCGCTGGTGGGCGCGGCCCATCCGCTGACCGTCGGCGCCATCACCGACGCCGAGCTCGACGCCAACCCGGCGCTGGTCAAGAGCATGAGCGTGCAGCCGCCGCGCGGCACGGGCACGGTGCGCACCATCCGCATCGGCGGCGAGGGCGAAGCCCAGATCGACTTCCAGCCCTGCGGCGGCACGCACGTGGCCAACACCGCCGAGATCGGCGCCGTGGTGGTCACCAAGATCGAGAAGAAGAGCGCCAACAGCCGGCGCGTGGTGCTGGGCTGGGCGGCCGCCGCCTGATCCCGCCCGGAACTTCGCTCCCCCTGAATGCTCCGACTGTCGGCATGACCTTCACGCGCCTCCGATTCGCTACGCTTCTCATAGCAGCATCCGCAGCCTGGATGCCGGCTCTGGCCCAATTGACTCCAGCCAAGACGGGCGCGGTCGTGACCACCCCGCATGTGCGCGCCGAACTGGTGGCGCATGCGCCCGACGGCGTGGCGCCCGGCGCGCCGGTCTGGGTCGGCCTGCAGATCGCGCACCAGCCCGAGTGGCACACCTACTGGAAGAACGCCGGCGATTCCGGCCTGCCCACCGAGCTCAGCTGGACCCTGCCCCCCGGCGTGGCGGCCGGCGACATCGCCTGGCCGGTGCCGAAGAAGATCCCGGTCGGCAACCTCGCCAACTACGGCTACGAGAACACGGTGCTGCTGCCGGTGCCGCTCGAGGTGGCGAGCACCTTCAAGCCGCCGCTGGCCCTCACGGGCGCGGGCGGGCCGGCCGAACTCCAGGTGCGGCTCAAGGCCTCGTGGCTGGTCTGCCGCAAGGAATGCATCCCCGAGGAAGGCGAGTTCTCGCTGGCGCTGCCGGTGCAGGGCTCGACCGCGCTGCACAAGGCCGAGTTCGACGCCGCCCAGGCCGCGCAGCCGGCACAGCTCGCCGCGCCGGGCGCGATCGAGGTGCAGGGCAACAACCTGCAGGTGCGCCTCGAGGGCCTGCCGGCCGCCGCCCAGGGCAAGACGCTGGCCTTCTTCCCCGAGACCCCCGAGGTGATCCGCACCGCGGCCGTCTCCGGCAAGGACTGGACCCAATCCTGGCAGGGCGGCACCTGGACCGCCACGCTGCCGCTGGCCGACCAGCGCAGCGCGAGCCCCACGGCGATGCCGGTGGTGGTGGCGCTGGCCGAGGCCGACCGCCAGCCCGGCCAGCCGATCGCCTGGCGCGCCGAGCCGCCCGTGAGCGGCAGCTGGCCCGCGGCCGCCGCCGCGCCCGCCGCCCAGGTCTCGCCCGCGCTGCAGGCGGCACTGGCCGCCAACGCGGCCGATGCCGTAAAGACCGCCGCGGCCTCGAACGAGATCGCGCCCCAGCCCATGGGCACGCTGCTGGCCGCGCTGCTCGGCGCCTTCCTCGGCGGCCTGCTGCTCAACCTCATGCCCTGCGTGTTCCCGATCCTCGCGATCAAGGTGCTGGGCTTCGCGCGCCAGGCCGGCAACCGCAGCGCGCACCGGCAGGCCGGGCTGGCCTACACGGCCGGCGTGATGCTGTCCTTCCTCGCGCTCGGCGGCGCCATGCTCGCGCTGCGCGCGGCCGGCGCCGGCCTGGGCTGGGGCTTCCAGCTCCAGTCGCCCGCGGTGGTGGCGGTGCTGGCCGCGCTGTTCACGCTGATCGGCCTGAACCTGGTGGGCGTGTTCGAGTTCATGCGCACCGTGCCCTCGTCGGTGTGCAGCGCGCAGGCCAAGCACCCGATCGCCAACGACTTCCTCTCGGGCGTGCTCGCGGTGGTCATCGCCTCGCCCTGCACGGCGCCGTTCATGGGCGCCTCGCTGGGCTTCGCGATCGGCCTGCCGGCCGGCCAGGCACTGCTGCTGTTCGCCGCGCTGGGCTTCGGCCTCGCGCTGCCCTACCTGGTGGCGGGCTTCGTGCCGGCCATCGCCTGGCTGCTGCCCAAGCCCGGCCCGTGGATGAGCACGCTGCGCAAGCTGCTGGCCTTCCCGATGTTCGCCACCGTCGCCTGGCTGGTCTGGGTGCTCGGCCAGCAGACCGGCATCGACGGCGCCGGCACCCTGCTGGCGCTGCTGGTGTGCCTGTCGGCGATCGTCTGGGCGCTCACGCTGCGCGGCCGCTCGCGGCTGGTGATCGCCACCGTGTTGATCGGCTTCACCGTGGTGCTCACCAGCGCCATCGGCCGCAACGTGCTGACCACCGTCGAGCCCGCGAAGCTCGCGAGCGTCGCGGGCTCGAAGGAAGCGCGCTGGCAGCCCTGGTCGGCCGAGCGCGTGGCCGAGCTGGCCGGCGACGGCCGCCCGGTGTTCATCGATTTCACCGCCGCCTGGTGCGTGACCTGCCAATACAACAAGAAGACCACGCTGTCCGACACCGAGCTGCTGGCCGCCTTCGACGACAAGAAGGTCGCGATGCTGCGCGCCGACTGGACCCGCCGCGACCCCGCGATCACCGCCGCGCTGACCGCGCTCGGCCGCAGCGGCGTGCCGGTCTACGTGCTGCAGGCCCCGGGCAAGCCGCCCGTGGTGCTGACCGAGATCCTGGGCAAGGACGAGGTCCGCGCGGCACTCGCCGCGCTTTGACCACGGCTGTGACATGGGTTGTCACAGGCACATGAAAAAACCGCTCTAAGCTGTCGCCGTCATTCGGAAATATCTCCATGGAGTTCGATCAGCCCATGTCCCTTCCCCCCTCCACCGAGCTGCGCCCCGACTCGCGCTCGGTGCGCGCCGCGCGCCGAGCCCGCGCCGCTCTCAGCCGTGCCTCGCGCCGCGCCGTCATGGCCGCCGCCGTCGCGCTGGGCGCCACCTTCCTCGTGAGCAACAACGCCTTCGCCGCGCCCGCCGTGGGCCAGCAGGCGCCCGACTTCGTCGCCGTCGACACCAGCGGTGCCAAGCACAAGCTGTCCGACTTCGCGGGCAAGTTCGTGGTGCTCGAATGGACCAATCCCGGCTGCCCCTTCGTGCGCAAGCACTACGGCAGCGGCAACATGCCCGCCACCCAGAAGGCCGCCACCGACAAGGGCGTGGTCTGGCTGGCCATCAACTCCACCGAGCGCGCCGCCAGCGACTACCTGAAGCCGGCCGCGCTGGCCGACTGGATGAAGTCGCAGTCGGCCGCGCCCACCGCGGTGCTGATGGACGAGGACGGCATGATCGGCCAGGCCTACGGCGCGCGCACCACGCCGCACATCTTCATCATCGATCCCAAGGGCACGCTGGTGTATGCGGGCGGCATCGACTCCATCGCCTCGGCGCGCGTGGACGACATCAAGACCGCCGTCAACTACGTGAACCAGGCGCTCGGCGAGGCCTTCGGCAACAAGCCGATCACGGCGGCGAGCACGCGGCCCTACGGCTGCTCGATCAAGTACAAGACCTGAGCCCGTCCCCGGGCCCGTCACTCACCAGGAGGCGCCGCGGCGCCTCTTTTCTTTGGGGGCCTGCTTTGACAGGTACCTGACCACGCGCGTCAGCTTGCCGTCGGGCAATGCTTCCTACCCTCGGGGTGCACACATCGCGCACGCACAACCCAGGGGACTCCACACATGACCACAGCGTCCAAAGGCGCGGCCAGCACCGCCTCCAGTTCCAAGTTCGCCACCGTCCTGCGCGTGACCGGCGGCAACTTCATGGAGATGTTCGACTTCTTCCTGTTCGGCTTCTACGCCACGCAGATCTCGAAGGCCTTCTTCCCGGCCGGCGACGAGTTCGCCTCGCTGATGCTGACCTTCATGACCTTCGGCGCCGGCTTCCTGATGCGGCCGCTGGGCGCGATCTTCCTCGGTGCCTACGTCGACCGCGTGGGCCGCCGCAAGGGCCTGATCGTCACGCTCGCGCTGATGGCGCTGGGCACGCTGCTGATCGCCTGCGTGCCCTCCTACGCCACCATCGGCTTCGCCGCGCCGCTTTTGGTGCTGATCGGGCGCCTGCTGCAGGGCTTCTCGGCCGGCGTGGAGCTCGGCGGCGTGTCGGTCTACCTGTCGGAGATGGCCACGCCGGGCCGCAAGGGCTTCTACGTGAGCTGGCAATCGGCCAGCCAGCAGGTCGCCATCGTGGTGGCGGCCGCGCTGGGCTACTGGCTCAACGTGACTTTCAGCGCGCAGGAGATCGGCGACTTCTACTGGCGCGTGCCCTTCTTCGTCGGCTGCCTGATCGTGCCGGTGCTGTTCGTGATCCGCCGCTCGCTGCAGGAGACCGAGGAGTTCATGGCGCGCAAGCACCGCCCCGACGCGCGCGAGATCTTCCGCTCGATGGTCGCCAACTGGGGCCTGGTGATCGCCGGGATGATGCTGGTGTCGATGACCACCGTGTCCTTCTACCTGATCACGGTCTACACGCCGACCTTCGGCAAGGCCGTGCTGCACCTGAGCACCACCGACGCGCTGGTCGTCACGCTGTGCGTGGCAGTCTCCAACTTCATCTGGCTGCCGATCATGGGCGCGCTGTCGGACCGCGTGGGCCGCAAGCCCCTCCTGATCGCGTTCACCGTGCTGACCATCCTCACGGCCTATCCGTCGCTCAAGTGGCTGGTCGGCGCGCCGAGCTTCGCGCGCATGCTCGAGGTCGAGCTGTGGCTCTCGTTCCTCTACGCGAGCTACAACGGCGCGATGGTGGTGGCGCTGACCGAGGTGATGCCGGTCAGCGTGCGCACCGCCGGCTTCTCGCTGGCCTACAGCCTCGCGACCGCGCTGTTCGGCGGCTTCACGCCGGCCGTGGCCACCGGCCTGATCGAGATGACCGGCGACAAGGGCGCGCCGGGCCTGTGGATGACGGCGGCCGCGGTCTGCGGGCTGGTCGCGACGCTGGTGCTCTACCGGCGCAACGTGAGCCCGGCCGACGCGCGGCGCGTGCCGGCGGTCTGATACACCCGCGCTAGAGCGCCTTGCCTTTCCCGAAGTCGCGGAAGTAGGCCTTCAGCAGCCCGACGAAGTCCTCGGCGATGGCCGAGGGCGCCGACTGCGGCGACAGGGCCATCGAGGCCTCGACCGGGCAGCGCGGCCGCAGGGGCAGCACCTTCAGGTCGCGCGCGAACACCGAGGCGACATAGGGATTGACGATGCCGATGCCCGTGCCCTGCGCGGCCATCATGCAGATCGTGACCGAGTAGGTCGTCTCCACCGTCGCCGCCGCCTCCACGCGGTGCTGCTGCAGGGTGCCGAGGAACTGCTGGTGGATCTCGTCGTCGGCATTGAGGGTGAGCAGCACCTGGTCCTTCAGGTCGCGCACGTGCAGGCTGGCGCGGCTCGCGAGCGGATGGCCCGGATGCAGCACGCACACCGCGTCGCTGCGGTGCAGCGGCACGGCCTCGATCTGCGGGTCGCTGATTCCCGAGGTGGTCAGCGCGACGTCGTACAGGCCGTAGAGCAGCCCTTCGCGCAGCGCGTGCGAGCCGACGGTCTGCAGGTTCACGTGCACCTGCGGGTAGCGCCGCGAGAAGGCGTGGATGACCGGCGGCATGACGCTCAGGCCCAGCGCCGGCGTGCAGCCCACGCGCAGCGAGCCCGCGCCCGACTTGCGCATGACGGCCACGCTCTGCTCGATGCGGTCGAGCCCGAGGAAATGGCGCTGCACCGTCTCGAACAGCTGCCGCGCCTCGTGCGTGGGCCGCAGCCGCCCCTTGTGGATGTCGAACAGCTTGAGCTGCGTGGCGTTCTGGATCTGCGCGAGCAGGCGGCTCACCGAGGGCTGCGTGGTGTGGAGCATGGCCGCGGCCGCCGTGGTGGTGCCGGTCTGCATGACCGCGCGGAAGGCCTCGATCTGGCGGAAGTTCAATGGTCGCGACATGCAAGGACTCCTGGGACGGCGCCGTGGGCGCGTTCGCGAGGGCATATCTTTTCTGCATAGCCCGGCGACAAGATTGAATTTTCCAGAATGATGCCGCGTTCCTAGACTGCGCCCATTCCCACCATTCATCGCGCCCCACGCGGCGCGCAGCAAGGAACACGCATGACACAGCAATGGCCGCGCCGGGCCGTCGGCCTCGGCCTTCTCGCAGCCGCCCTCGGCCTCGCCGCGGCGGCATCGCAGGCCGCGGAGCCGAAGACCTATCCGGACCAGATGATCCGGCTCGTGGTGCCCTTCACCGCCGGCGGCAGCTCCGACGTGCAGGCCCGCATGCTCGCCGACCGGCTGGGCAAGCTCTACAAGCAGCCGGTGGTGGTCGAGAACCGACCCGGCGCCGGCGGCCACATCGGCGGCAAGTTCGTGGCCGATGCGCCGACCGACGGCTACACGCTGCTGCTCGGGTCGGTCGGGCTGCACGCGACCTATGGCGTCTTCAAGAAACTCAGCTACGACCCCGCGAAGGACCTGAAGGTGATCACGGTGCTGGCCGAGATGCCGCACGTGGTGGTGGCCACGCCCTCCCTGCCCGCGGGCGACCTGAAGCAGCTGGTGGCGCTGGCGCGCAAGGCGCCCGACACCCTCAACTTCGGCTCCGCGGGCGTGGGCTCGTCGGTGCACATGATCGGCGAGCTGTTCCGGATCACCGCCGACGCGCCGATCGTGCACGTGCCCTACAAGGGCAGCTCGGCCGCGCTGAACGACCTGCTGGCCGGCCAGATCCAGCTGATGTTCGAGAACCCGCCGACCACCCTGGCCCACATCCGCGGCGGCAAGCTCAAGGCCCTGGCCGTGACGGGCAAGACCCGCCTGCCGGCCCTGCCCGAGGTGCCGACCGCGATCGAGGCCGGCTTCCCGGCCTTCGAGGCCACCTCGTGGACCACCGTGGCGGCCAGCGCCAGGCTGCCGGACGCCATCGCCGACAGGCTCAACGCCGACATCCGCCGCATCGTCTCGTCGAGCGAGTTCGCCCAGGGACTGGCCGAGCAGGGCATGACCCCGGTGGCCAGCACGCGCGAGGCCGCGACCCGCTTCGTCGCGGCCGAGAAGCTGCGCTGGGACAAGGTGATCCAGCAAGGCCGCATCGCCGCGGAATGAGGACGCGATGACCGATCCGCTTTTCACGGGCTTCGCACCCGCCGCCTGCCGCCGCGTCGGAACGGACGATGGCCGACACCACTTCTTCGGCTACTACGACAAGAGCGCCTGGGACCGCAGCGGGCGCTACCTGCTGGCGCAGCAGGTGCCCTGGATGGACACCGAACTGCAGCCGGACTCCAGCGCCCGCATCGGCTGCTTCGACCTGCAGGACGGCGACCGTTTCCATGTGCTCGGCGAGACCACGGCCTGGAACTGGCAGATGGGCAGCCAGCTGCAATGGCTGGACGGGGCACCGGGCCGCCAGCTGATCTACAACTGCCGCACGGACGATGCCGGCGCGTTCTATCCGGGCTTCGGGTCCACGATCGTCGACCTCGACAGCGGCGCCAGGCGCGTGCTGCCGATGCCCGTCTACGTGGTCGCGCCCGACAGCCGCTACGCCCTGAGCGTGGACTACCGGCGCCTGTACGTCACGCACCGGACGATCGGCTACAGCGAGGCCGGCGGCCCCTTCGAGCTGCCGCTCGCGCCGGAGGGCGACGGCATCCATGCGATCGACCTGGCCACGGGCGGCACGCGGCTGGTCCTGAGCTACCAGGACCTGCGCCGCTTCCACCCCCGCGCCTCGATGGACCGGGCGATCCACTGGGTCAGCCACATCGAGATCAACCCGGCGTCCTCGCGCGTGCTGTTCCTGCACCGCTGGACCGAGCGCGTCGAGGACGAGACCTGCTTCCTGCACCGGTTGCTCACGATGAACCCCGACGGCTCCGACCTGCGCCTGCTCGAGTGCTCGGACCATCCGCTGCCGCAGCTCGCGCAGGACTTCGACCCCGATGCCGTCGGCACCTTCGACTACGAGAAGTCCGAGTACCAGATCTCGCACCCGCTGTGGCGCGACGACGAGCACATCGTCGTCTGGAGCCCGCACGCGGGCAGGATCCGCTACCACCTGTACCACGACAGCGTCGGCGGTTCGGTCGAGGCGATCGGCGAAGGCGTGCTGGTGGAAAACGGCCACATGAGCTTCTCGCCCGTGGACCGGCGCTGGCTGCTGAGCGACACCTACCCCGATGCGCGCACGCACGAGCGCGTGCTGTTCCTGTTCGACATGCAGACCGGCCGGCGCCATGCGCTGGGCAGCTTCTACGCCACGCCCGCGCTGGGCAAGGAGAACCGCTGCGACCTGCATCCGCGCTGGAGCCGCGATGGCCGGCAGGTCTGCATCGACTCGGTACACGAGTCGCAGCGGCAGATGTACCTCCTCGACGTGTCGGGGATCGTGCAGGCCGGCTGACGCGGAACCGGCGGCCCCGCGCCCGGTGCGAAGGGCCCTGCGACAATCGCCCGATGCCCTTCGCCCCCCTGCAAAACGACACCTTCCTGCGAGCCTGCTGGCGCCAGGCCACCGACCACACGCCCGTCTGGCTGATGCGCCAGGCCGGCCGCTACCTGCCCGAGTACGTCGCCACCCGCGCACAGGCGGGCAGCTTCATGGGACTGGCCACCAACGTCGACTACGCGACCGAGGTCACGCTGCAGCCGCTGGCGCGCTATCCGCTCGACGCGGCGATCCTGTTCTCCGACATCCTCACCGTGCCCGACGCGATGGGCCTGGGCCTCTCGTTCGAGGCCGGCGAGGGCCCGCGCTTCGCGCGCCCGCTGCGCGACGAGGCCGCCGTGGCCGCGCTCGAGGTGCCCGACATGGACAAGCTGCGCTACGTCTTCGACGCCGTGGCCTCGATCCGCAAGGCGCTCGACGGCCGCGTGCCGCTGATCGGCTTCTCGGGCAGTCCGTGGACGCTGGCCTGCTACATGGTCGAGGGCGCGGGCTCGAGCGACTACCGGCTCGTGAAGAGCATGCTCTACGGCCGCCCCGACCTGATGCACCGCGTGCTCGCGGTCAACGCCGACGCCGTGGCCGCCTACCTCAATGCCCAGATCGACGCCGGCGCGCAGGCCGTGATGGTGTTCGACAGCTGGGGCGGCGTGCTGGCCGACGGCGCGTTCCAGGAATTCAGCCTGGCCTACACCGCGCGCGTGCTCGCGGGCCTCAAGCGCCACGGCCCCGACGGCCAGCCGGTGCCGCGCATCGTCTTCACCAAGGGCGGCGGGCTCTGGCTCGAGGACATGCGCGCGCTCGACTGCCAGGTGCTGGGCGTGGACTGGACCGTGAACCTCGGCGCCGCGCGCCGCCGCGTGGCCGAGGGCAGCGATGGCCAGGCCAAGGCGCTGCAGGGCAACATCGACCCCAACGTGCTGTTCGCGCCGCCCGCGCGCATCGAGGCCGAGGTGGCGAAGGTGCTGCAGGCCTTCGGCGCGCCGCACACCGACCGCACGACGGCCGGGCCGACCCACATCTTCAACCTGGGCCACGGCATCAGCCAGTTCACGCCGCCCGAGCACGTGTCGGCGCTGGTGCAGGCGGTGCACACCCAATCGCGCCAGCTGCGGCAGCCGGCCTGACGCGGCCCGCAGGCCGCCGGCCGCAGCCGCCCGCCGGCATGGCGGATGTGGAAAAGAAGATGGCCAAAATGCGGCGCGGCGGCTTTGTCAAGGCCCAAAACGGGCTTCGGCGACCGACTTATGCACAAAACGCGTGTTGCAGTGCGCAAGATTGCGTTAGGCGGTCCTGGCACCGCTACCAAAGCAATAGCGAAGCTAAGTCATTGATTTATATGGAGTTTGAACTTTGCCCTTTTTACGGGCATTCCAGCCAGAGCCTTGATTTTCAAGGCTTGGCGGCGAGTCCAGCCCGGTTTTCAACAAAGTTATCCACAGAAACTCTGGACGGACCGCAAAGCACTGAAAAATCAATGACTTAAGTGACTTTGCTCAACACTGCTTTAACAAACCCTGCCAACGAGGACACCATCCCGAACCGCCCCATTCCCCCCGAAGACCTGCTCGGCGAGCCGACGAACGGCAGTCCGGGGACGTCCGGCGCCGCCTTGCCCTGGCGCATCGACGTGGCGGTGCAGACGCCCGCGCACAGCGCGCTGGGCGACGTGCTGAGCTACGGCGGCGACGCGCCGCTGCCGGCCGGCACGCTGGTGCGGGTGCCGCTGGGCCGGCGCGAGGTGCTCGGGGTGGTCTGGCATGCCGAGGCGCGCACGGCCGAGGAGCTGGCCGCGCCCGACCTGGCGCTCAAGCCGGTGGCCGCCGCGCTCGATGCGCTCGCGCCGCTGGGCCCGGCCTGGCGCGACCTGGTGGCCTTCGCCGGGCGCTACTACCAGCGCTCGATCGGCGAGATCGCGCTGGCCGCGCTGCCGCCGCAACTGCGCGACCTGAGCACGGTGCAACTCGCGCGCCGGCTCAAGCGCAAGGCGGCCGACGACGAGGCCGCGGCCGACACCGGCACGCCCTCCCCGGTCGAGCCCAGCCCCGAGCAGGCCGCCGCGCTCGCGCGCATCGAGGCCGAGGAAGGCCCGTTCCTGCTGGCCGGCAGCACCGGCAGCGGCAAGACCGAGGTCTACCTGCGCTGCGTGGCCGCGCTGCTCGCGCGCTCGCCCGAGGCGCAGGCGCTGGTGATGGTGCCCGAGATCAACCTCACGCCGCAGCTCGAGGCCCGCTTCAAGGCGCGCTTCGGTGCGCAGGCGGTGGTGTCGCTGCACAGCGGCATGACCAATCCGCAGCGCCTCGCGAGCTGGCTGGCCGCGCATGCGGGCGCCGCGCGCATCGTGCTGGGCACGCGCATGGCGGTGTTCGCCTCGATGCCGGGCCTGGCGCTGATCGTGGTCGACGAGGAGCACGACCCGAGCTACAAGCAGCAGGAAGGCGCGCGCTATTCGGCGCGCGACCTCGCCGTGTGGCGCGGCCACCGCGAGAAGGCCAAGGTGATCCTGGGCTCGGCCACGCCCTCGCTCGAGAGCTGGCACCAGAGCCGCCCGGCCGCCGACGGCGACCCCGGCGGGCGCTACGTGCGGCTGGCCATGCCCTCGCGCATCGGCGCGGGCGAGCTGCCCACGGTGCGGCTGGTCGACATGACGCTGCAGCCCGCGAAGACCGTGCTGTCGGCCAAGCTGCTCGACGCCATCGGCCAGCGCATCGCGCGCGGCGAGCAGAGCATGATCTTCCTCAACCGGCGCGGCTATGCGCCGGTGCTGGCCTGCGGCGACTGCGGTTGGAAGAGCGAGTGCCCGCACTGCAGCGCCTACCGCGTGTTCCACAAGATCGACCGCACGCTGCGCTGCCACCACTGCGGCCACACCGAGCGCGTGCCGCGCGCCTGTCCGGTCTGCGGCAACCTCGACATCGCGCCCGTGGGCCGCGGCACCGAGCGGCTCGAGGAACACCTGGCCGAGCTGTTCTCGGCCGTGAAGCGGCCCGACGGCAGCGCGGTGAGCATCGCGCGCATCGATGCCGACAGCACGAAGAAGCAGGGTGCGCTCGAGTCGCAGCTCGCGGCCGTGCACGCGGGCGAGGTCGACGTGCTGGTCGGCACGCAGATGATCGCCAAAGGCCACGACTTCCGCCGCATCACGCTGGTGGCCGCGGTCAACCCCGACGGCGCGCTGTTCTCGAGCGACTTCCGCGCGCCCGAGCGGCTGTTCAGCCTGCTGATGCAGTCGGCCGGCCGCGCGGGCCGCGACGCCGCCTACCTGGCCACGCAGGGCAGCACGGCCGAGATGTGGATCCAGACGCACCACGCGGAGCATCCGCTGTTCCAGGCGCTGCGCCGGCACGACTACCCGGCCTTCGCGGCGCAGCAGCTCGAGGAGCGGCAGGCCGCCGCGATGCCGCCCTTCGCCTACCAGGCGCTGGTGCGCGCCGATGCGCGCACGCAGGAGGCGGCGCAGGCGTTCCTCAATGCGGCGAGCGCCGCGGCCGATGGACTGGAAGGTGCGGCGCAGGTGATGCGCTATCCGGCCGTGCCGCTGGCGATCCAGCGCGTGGCCAACGTGGAGCGCGCGCAGATGCTGCTGGAGAGCCATTCGCGCGCCGCGCTGCAGCGCATGCTCGCGCTGTGGCAGCCGCAGTTGCATGCGTTGCGGCGCACGCCCGAGGGCAAGGGCGTGATCCGCTGGCTGGTCGACGTCGATCCGCAGGGGATCTGAACCTCGTCGCCATGAGCCCGCGCTCAGTGCAGGCTCATCGGCTCCTTGCCCATCTCGACGTAGCGCAGTTCGCGGTCCGCATGGCGCCGCCGCGCGACGCTGCCGGGCCAGGCGAACACCACCAGGCTCAGCGCGCCGAGCGCCAGCGCCGAGGCCGTGCCGAGCTTGCCGGCCTGCCAGAGCCAGGCCGCGCCGGCGAGCCACGCCAGCCATAAAAGAATTCGGAACAGTGTTGCCATCATCGTGCGAGCTCCCATGCCATCTTCCGGTCTGCGGCCCACTTTAGCAGCGGACATGTGAACTCAAGCATTCATCCGAAGTGGTATCGGATAGCTATGTCTTACGGCCGGCACGGTGCAGGGGAAAAATTCTGCAAAAGGGGTTGACGCCACGCGCGCGCCGCTGCAAAAGACTCCGTGGAGGAGTCCGCAACGGGGCGATCCTCCGGGCCCTCCGCGCCCCTCCAGCCCGCTCTCCTGAAGGCAAAGGTCGCTCGTGAAACCGCTCCATTTCGCAAGTGGGATTCTGTCTTTCGCGGCCTCCGCTTGGGCCTGCTTCCTGGTGCTCGCACCCGTCGCCACGCACGCCGCCGAGATCGAGCGCCAGGGTCGGCTGCTGCTGGTCTCGGGCATGCTCGACGGCAGCGAGATCGCCAGCTTCATCGACCACCTGAGCAGCGGCACGGTGCGCACCGTGGTGCTGGAAGATTCCTTCGGCGGCACCGCCGAGGCCGCCGGTGCCTTCGCCGATGCGATCCGCGCGAGCGGCGTCGAGACCGAGGTGCGCGGCCAGTGCATGGCGGCCTGCGCCTACGCCTTCCTGGCGGGCAAGACGCACCGCTTCGGCGACGGCTTCCAGGTCAACGGCGTGATGCTGCCGGTGGCGGCACGGCCCACGGCCGCCGAGCTCGCGGTGCGCTGGCGCGACGACGCGCACCGGACGCTGGCCGACTTCACGCCCGGCGCCGCGGCGGCGCCCAAGGTGATCGAGGCCTCGGCCGACGGTCGCGGCGCGCACGACAACTGGCAGCCCGAGCACGGCGTGCTGTTCACCGCCAGCCCCTCGCTGTTCGGCCGCATCTACAACGCCTTCTATTGCGACGGCACGCAGGGCCGCGATTTCTCGAAGTGCGAGCGCCTGCCCGATGCCGATCCGTTCAAGCTCGGCGTGCTGACGCCGTAGCAAGCGTCACTTCAGCAGCCCCACCGCCAGCGGGAAGCTGAAGAAGGCCGCCACCGTCGTCCACAGGATGATCCGCGCGATGCGCCCGTTGTCGGCGCCGAAGCGCTCGGCCAGCATCGACACGTTGCTCGCGCTCGGCAACGCCGCCACCAGCACGATCGCCACCAGCGCCGGCCACGACAGCGGCAGGCCCAGCGCGATCGCCGCGAGCCCCAGGCCCCACACCAGCAGCGGGTGCGCGAGCAGCTTCACCAGCACCACCGGCAGCACGTCGGCCAGCGGCGCCTTCGGCAGGGGCCGCGCGCCGCTGCCCATGGCCTGGGCCACGGCCGCGCTCGCGCCGTGCTCGCGCGCCACCAGCGCCGAGCGCGCGAGCACCGCGCCGATGGTGAACAGGGCCACCGGCGAGGCGGCGTCGGCCAGCATCGCCACGGTGCGCTCCACCGGGCCCGGCAGCTTCCAGCGCGCGGCCGACAGCAGCACGCCGAGCAGGATCGACCACGGCATCGGATTGACCAGGATGCCGCGCAGCGCCTGGCGCGCGGCCTGCCGCGGCCCGTGGTGCGCCGCGCCCGGGCCCGCGCCGTCGAGCCGCGACAGCGCGATGCACAGCGAGGAGGTGACCACGAGGTCGAAGGCGATGGTGATGATCATCGGCCCGGCCGCCTGCGCGCCGAGGATGGCCACCAGCAGCGGCACGCCCATGAAGCCGGTGTTGGGGAAGGCCGCTACCAGCGCGCCGAAGGCGGCGTCGTTCCAGCCGATGCGCGCGTTGCGCGTGAATGCCACCACGCCGCCCACCACCGCCAGCGCGCTCAGGCCCCAGACCAGCGCGACGCTGCCGTCGAGCAGTTGCCCGATCGGCGTGCCGGCGCCGAAGCGCAGCAGCATGCAGGGCAGCGCGAAGTAGAGGACGAAGCTGTTGAGGCCGGGGATCGCATCGAGCGGGAGGATGCGGGCACGGGCGGCGCCGTAGCCGGCGGCGATCAACGCGAAGAAGGGAAAGGTAACGAGAAAGACGGGCAGCACGGCTCGATTGTCGCCGCCGGCCCCGGCCCTTCGCAGCAGGCTGCCGATGCCCCTTTACGGTGCGTTTACCGCGCTTCCCACATCGCGGTATCGGCCGACGCCGCGGCCCCTGCGGCCCCCGTATCATTGCCCGCTTTCGCGCCCGCCGCGCCCTGCGGCCCCTGCCGGCTCCCCTCCCCCTTTCCATGTCTCACGGTCTCAACCTCGCGCAACAAGAAGCGGTCAACTACATGCACGGCCCCTGCCTCGTGCTGGCGGGCGCGGGCTCGGGCAAGACGCGGGTGATCACGCACAAGATCGCGCGCCTGATCCAGGCCGGGCTCGAGCCCAAGCGGATCGCGGCCATCACCTTCACCAACAAGGCCGCCGCCGAGATGCGCGAGCGCGCCAAGGGACTGATCGGGCGCGATGCCAAGAAGGTGGTGATCTGCACCTTCCACGCGCTGGGCGTGCGCATGATGCGCGAGGACGGCGCGGTGCTGGGCCTGAAGTCGCAGTTCAGCATCCTCGATGCCGACGACGTGACCAAGATCCTCAAGGACGCGGGCGGCACCAGCGACCTGGCGACCGCGCGCATCTGGCAGTGGACCATCAGCAAGTGGAAGAACATGGGCCTGAACGCGGCCCAGGCCGAGGCCATCGCGGCCGACGACAACGAGCGCATCACGGCCACCATCATGGCGCGCTACGAGGAACGCCTGACCGCCTACCAGAGCGTGGACTTCGACGACCTGATCGGCATGCCGCTCAAGCTGCTGCGCGACTTCGAGGAGGTGCGCAGCAAGTGGCAGTCCACGCTGGGCCACATCCTGGTGGACGAATACCAGGACACCAACGCCACCCAGTACGAGGTGCTCAAGGCGCTGTCGGGCACGCGCGGCCACTTCACCGCGGTGGGCGACGACGACCAGTCGATCTACGGCTGGCGCGGCGCCACGCTCGACAACCTGCGCAAGCTGCCGGTCGACTATCCCACGCTCAAGGTCATCAAGCTCGAGCAGAACTACCGCTCGACCAGCGCCATCCTGCGCGCGGCCAACAACGTGATCGGCCCCAACCCCAAGCTGTTTCCGAAGACGCTGTTCTCCGAGCTCGGCGAAGGCGAGCCGGTGCGCGTGGTCGACTGCGACAGCGAGATGCACGAGGCCGAGCGCACGGTGGCGCGCCTCGTGAGCCTGCGCGAGACCTCGAGCCACAAGGAATTCCGCGACTTCGCGATCCTCTACCGCGCCAACCACCAAGCGCGCGTGTTCGAGCAGGCGCTGCGGCGCGCGCAGGTGCCCTACAAGGTCTCGGGCGGCCAGAGCTTCTTCGACCGCGCCGAGATCAAGGACCTTTGCGGCTGGTTCCGCCTGTGGGTCAACAACGACGACGATCCCGCGTTCCTGCGCGCCATCACCACGCCCAAGCGCGGCATCGGCCACACCACGCTGGCGGCGCTGGGCACCTTCGGCAGCCAGTACAAGCTGAGCCTGTTCGAGGCGCTGTTCTCCTCCTCGCTGCCCAGCGTGATGCCCAAGCGCGCGCTCGAAAGCCTGCACGAGTTCGGCCGCTACATCAACGACCTCGAATACCGCGCGCGCCAGACCATGGGCGCAGAGAACGCGCGGGCCTTCCTCGACACCTGGCTCAAGGAGATCGAGTACGAGAAGCACATCTACGACGGCGAGGACAGCGAGCAGGCCGCGGCCTCGCGCTGGACCAACGTGATGGAGTTCTGCGACTGGATGGCGCAGCGCTGCGGCGGCGAGCTCGACGACGCGGCCGGCGTCAACAACACCAGCGAGCCCAAGAGCCTGCTCGAGGTGGCGCAGACGATCTCGCTGCTGTCGACCATCAGCGAGCGCGAGCAGGACCAGAACGTGGTCACGCTCTCGACGCTGCACGCCTCCAAGGGCCTCGAGTGGCCGCACGTGATGCTGATCGGCTGCAACGAGGGCCTGCTGCCCTTCAAGCTCGACGACGACGACGGCCGCCAGCAGCAGGTCAGCGAGAGCACGCTCGAGCGGCTGCAGGAAGAGCGCCGGCTGATGTACGTGGGCATCACGCGCGCGCAGCGCAGCCTCGCGGTGAGCTGGACCAAGCGCCGCAAGAAGGGCCGCGAGATGGTGCTCGCGCAGCCCAGCCGCTTCATCGCCGAGATGGCGCTCGACAAGAGCACCACGCGCGAGGACCCGCGCGAGAAGCTCAAGGCCCTGCGCGCCGAGTTCGCGCGCAAGGCCCAGGAAGGCGCGGCCGCCGCGGCGGCTTCGTCGGCCGCGCCATGAAGCGCTTCGCTCGAGGCCTGGCCCTCGCGACCCTCGCCCTGCTGGCTTCGGCCGGCGCGCTCGCGCAGGGCAGCGCCTGCCCCGACAGCGTGCAGGACCTGCCGCCCGAGGCGCTCTACGGCCGCTGGGAAGCGCGCTTCGACGGCCTGCCGGCCGTGGCCGTCGTGCAACTGGCCCGGCATCCCGAATACGCCGGCGTGCGCGGCACCATCGCACGCCCCGCCGCCACCGGCCGGCCGGCCGCGGTATCGCAACTGGCGGGCGACATCGGCGACGACGGCACGCTGGCCATCGACGAATCGCTCGACGGCCGCAGCATCAGCGGCGTCTGGGTCGGCGCGATGGCGCCCGGCGGCTGCGGCCGCGAATTCCGCGGCACCTGGCGCGATGCCACCGATGAGAGCACGCATCCCTTCGTGCTGACGAAGAAGGAAGGGTCAGGGAAATGAACACCACCATGCAAGGCCGCCTGCGCGCGGTGCTGGCCACCGCGGCGCTGCTGCTGACCGGCGCCGCGCAGGCGCAGGCCGTCGACCAGCCCAAGAGCCCGCTGGCCGACAACCAGCTCACCTGGCAGAGCTGCGCCGCGCTCGGCACCGACAACGCCGCGCGGCTGGCCTGCTACGACCGCTGGTCACAGCAGCAGACGCTGCCCTCGGTGTCGGTGCCGGTCGCGCCGCCGGTGCTCGCCAACACCCAGCCCGCGCCGCCGGTCGACGGCTCGATCCCGGCCACGCGCGTGGTCTCGGTCGCCACCACCGAGGGCTGCCGCGACCGCCAGTACTCGGCGCTGTCGCGCTTCTGGGAACTCGAGAACGCCACCGACTGCGGCACCTTCGGCTTCCGCGGCTACCGGCCGCTCAACGTCTCGGTCTCGGCCGCCACCCACAAGCCCGACACGCCGACCTCGCCGTCGCCGGACCACACCGGCGACCCGGTGGCCTACCAGGCCAACGAGATGCGCATCGGCCTGTCGGTGCGCACCAAGCTCGCGCAGGGCCTGCTGACGCAGAACGACCCGATCAAGAAGGACTCGCTGTGGTTCGCCTACACCCAGCAGTCGACCTGGCAGCTGTTCAACGGCGCGATCTCGCGGCCCTTCCGCACCACCGACCACGAGCCCGAGCTGATGTATGTCTACCCGACCGACTTCAAGCTGCCGGGCGGCTGGCGCTGGCGCTACACCGGGCTGGGCATCGTGCACCAGTCGAACGGCCAGAGCCTGCCGCTGTCGCGCAGCTGGAACCGCGTCTACCTGATGGCCGGCGCCGAGCTCGACGACCGCTTCAGCATCACGGGCCGGATCTGGAAGCGCCTGTCGGAGAACCCGACCAAGGACGACAACCCCGACATCGCCGACTACATCGGCCGCGCCGAGGTCACCGGCCGCTGGAACCTCGACCGCAACAACACGCTGGGCATCACGGTGCGCAACAACCTGCGCGACAGCGGACGCGGCTCGGTGCGGCTCGAATGGCTCAAGGCGATCGGCGACCCGACCAAGAGCAACCTGCGCTTCCACACGCAGCTGTTCCACGGCTACGGCGACACGCTGGTGGACTACAACCGCAAGCGCACGGTGTTGAGCATCGGCCTGAGCCTGGTCGACTTCTGATGTCCGCGAACCCACGGAGACCTTGTCCATGAGCACCGAACTGTCCCCCGTCGACGCCACCCAGCGCGAGATCATCGCGGCGCTGTCCGTCGCCCCCGTGTTCGACGCCGCCGCCGAGCTCGAGCGGCGCGTCGAATTCCTCGCCGCCTACCTGCGCCGCACCGGTCTGTCGACCTACGTGCTGGGCATCAGCGGCGGCGTGGATTCGCTGACCGCCGGCTGCCTCGCGCAGCGCGCGGTCGAGCGGCTGCGCGCCGAGGGCCGCGCGGCCACCTTCATCGCGATGCGCCTGCCCTACGGCGTGCAGAAGGACGAGGCCGAGGCGCAGGCCTCGCTGGCCGTGATCCGCCCCGACCGCCTGCTGACGGTGGACGTACGGCCCGCGGCCGACGCGATGCTCGCGGCGCTCAAGGCCGGCGACCTCGCCTTCCGCGACGCGGCGCACGAGGACTTCGTGCTCGGCAACATCAAGGCGCGCCAGCGCATGATCGCGCAGTTCGCGGTGGCGGGCGCGCACAACGGCATCGTGATCGGCACCGACCACGCGGCCGAGGCGCTGATGGGCTTCTTCACCAAGTTCGGCGACGGCGCGGCCGACATCACGCCGCTGACCGGCCTCAACAAGCGCCGCGTGCGCGCGGTGGCGCAGCTGCTCGGCGCGCCCGATGCGCTGGTCTACAAGGTGCCCACGGCCGACCTCGAGTCGCTGGTGCCGGGCAAGCCCGACGAGGACGCCTTCGGCGTGACCTACGAGCAGATCGACGACTTCCTCGAAGGCAAGCCGGTGTCGGCCGCGGCGCGCGAGGTCATCCTGTCGACGCACCGCAAGAGCGCGCACAAGCGCGCGCTGCCGGTCGAGCCACCGGCGGCCTGAGCTACGGCCCGGGCCGCGCCGGCGACTGCGCGCGGAACTCGCGCGGCGTCAGCCCCATGTGCTGCCGGAAGCGCCGGCTGAAATAGACCGCGTCGGCGAAGCCGCATTGCCGCGCGATGTCGGCGATGCGGCCGTCCGAGGCCAGCAGCAGCTCGCGCGCGCGTTCCAGCCGCCGCTCGGTCACGAGCTCGGTGAAGGTGCGCTGGGTCTGCTTCTTCAGCAGGTGCGCGAGGTAGTTCGGCGACAGCATCGCGGCCGCGGCCGCGTCGTTGAGCGACATCTCCTCGCCCAGGTGCTCGCGCACGTAGTGCAGCACGCGCTGCAGCGCATCGCGCCGCGAGCTGTGGCCGCGATGGCGCGCCGCCTGCTCGTGCAGCGCCGCCTCGTGCCTTCGGCAGGCCAGCGAGAGCAGCTGCAGCAGGATGCCGCGGATCGCGCCGCCGGCCGCGAAGCGCCCTTCGCGGTTGAGCGCCGACAGCTCCTCGAGCCAGCCGAGGATGCGCGCGAAGTCCTCGGCCTCGAAGCGGAAGTCCACGTACTCCTGGAACAGGAAGGGCGCGAGCTCGGGATGGCGCGCGATCGGCACCTCCTCGAGATCGAGCGGCTCGACCGCCAGCTCGGGCCAGAGGAAGGACTGGTCGAAGTTGACGATGGCGTAGCGCGCGCCCGGCGGATGCGGCACCACGTGCAGCCGGTACGGCAGCACGAAGCTCAGGCAGCCCGCGCCGAAGGGCCGCGCGGCGCCGCCGATCAATTGCTGCGACTCGCCCTCGATGCCGACCTGGATCTGGAAGTACTCGTGGCGGTGCGGGCGCGCGAGCACGTCGCGCGCGCCCTCGAAGCGGATGTCGAAATCGAGGTGGTCGGCGCGCTCCTGCATGCCGTAGAGGCGATGGCTCGAGGTCGAAGCGGGCATCGCGCGATGGTACGCCCGGGCCCCGGGTGTTGCCTGCGTCCTGCTTTTGCGTAGATGCGTGCGCAAGCGCGCGCATGCGCTCTCCCAGAATCGTCTGGCTACTACCGAAGGAGACCCCTGCATGAGCAATTCCTCCCGCCGCGGCCTGCTGGCCGGCGCCGCCATGGCCACCGGCGCCATCGCCGGCTGCGCGCTGCCCGCGGGCGCCGCGCGCAACGCGAAGACGCCGTTCGACGTGCCCGCCGCGACCATCCCGATCGCCGGCAGCGACCAGGTGTTTCCGGTGCGCCGCATCTACTGCATCGGCCGCAACTACGCCGCGCATGCGCGCGAGATGGGCTCCGACCCGACGCGCGAGCCGCCCTTCTTCTTCCAGAAGCCGGCCGACGCGGTGCAGGTGGTGCTGCCCGGCACCGTGGCCGACCACCCCTATCCCACGCTGACGAAGAACTACCACTACGAGGCCGAGCTCGTGGTGGCGCTCGGCAAGGGCGGGCGCGACGTCTCGATCGACGATGCGCTCGGCCTGGTCTACGGCTACTCGCTGGGCCTGGACATGACGCGGCGCGACCTGCAGCGCGGCATGGGCGACCAGAAGAAGCCCTGGGAGATCGGCAAGAGCTTCGACCATTCGGCGCCCGTGGGCCCGATCCATCCGGTGGCGCAGGTCGGCCACTTCAGCGACGGCGCGATCTGGCTCAAGGTCAACGGCGAGACGAAGCAGAGCGCCACGCTCAAGCACATGATCTGGTCGGTGGCCGAGCAGATCAGCCGGTTGTCGCAGGCCTTCGAGCTGCAGCCCGGCGACATCATCTACGCGGGCACGCCCGAGAACGTGGGCCCGGTGGTGCGCGGCGACCTGATCGAGATCCACATCGACGGGCTGCCGAACCTGTCGGTCAAGGTGGTCTGAAGCCATGAAGAACACACGCATCCTCTGCACGGCCCTGCTGGCCGTCCTCGCGCTCGGCGCCCAGGCCGCGGGCATGAAGGTCACGTCGAGCGCCTTCGCCGACGGCGCGACCATGCCGAAGATCCACGCGGGCGACGCACCGGGCTGCGGCGGCCAGGGCGTATCGCCGCCCGTGGCCTGGAGCGACCTGCCCGCGGGCACGCGCTCGGTCGCGGTGCTGATGAGCGATCCCGATGGCGGCAAGGGCCTCGGCGTCTCGCACTGGGTGGCCTACAACATCCCGGCCGCCAAGGGCCAGTTGCGGCAGGGCGAGGGCCAGGTGGCGAACACCGAGTTCAGCGTCGGCAAGAACGTGGCCGGCGCCCTCGCCTACCGCGGCATGTGCCCGCCGGCCGGCGACCTGCCGCACCACTACGTGCTGACGGTGATCGCCACCGAGGCCGAACCGGGCTCGCTGCCCGAGGGCCTGACGCGCGACGAACTGCTGGCGGCGCTCAAGGGCCGCACGCTGATGGGCCAGAGCGTGGTGGGCCTCTACGGGCAGTGAGCGACACGGCGCGGCGGCTCAGCTGCTCTGCCGCACCACGAGCTCGAAGCCCAGGTCCACGGTGCGTGCGTCCGCCAGGGGCTCGTCGCGCATCAGCGCGAGCAGCATGCCGGCCGCGCGCTCGCCGATCTCGCGGCGCGGCGTGCGCACGGTGGTCAGCGGCGGCAGCATCTGGTCGCTGCCGCCGAGGTCGTTGAAGCCCGCGATCGCCACGCGTTGCGGCACCGGCACACCGGTGCGCAGCGCGGCCAGCAGCCCACCCTGGGCGAGGTCGTCGTTGCAATAGAAGATCGCGTCGAGGTCCGGATGGCGCGCCAGCAGTTCCTCGAACTGGCGCCCGCCGAGCGCGAGCGAGGTGGGCCCGGGCGTCAGCAGCTCGAGCGCCGGGTCGTGGCAGCCGGCCGCGCGCAGCGCCTCGCGGTAGCCGGCCAGGCGCTGCAGCACGCGCGGATCGAGCTGGCCCGCGGCATAGGCGATGCGGCGGCGGCCGCGCGCGAGCAGGTGCTCGACGATGGCGCGGCCCGCGTCCTGCTGCGAGAAGCCCACGCTGTGGATGCCGGGCGCCTCCGAGGTCTCCATCAGGTGCACGCAGGGCGCGTCGCTGGCCTCGAGCAGGCGCGTGGCGCCCGCGCTGCGGTCGAAGCCGGTCAGCAAGAGGCCAGCGGGCCGCTGCGAGAGGTAGCTGCGCAGCAGCGCCTCCTCCTGCGCGGGGTCGTAGTGGGTCACGCCGATCAGCGACTGGAAGCCGTGCGGCGCCAGCGTGTCCTGCACCGCCTCGAGCAGCTCCACGAACAGCTGGTTGGTCAGCGACGGGATCAGCACCGCCACGTGCGAGCTGCGCGCCGAGGCCAGCGCGCGCGCTGCCACGTTGGGCACGTAGCCGAGCGCGTCGACCGCGGCCTGCACCCGCGCCTTCAGGTCGGGCGCCACGTTGCGCGCGCCGCGCAGCGCGCGCGAGACGGTGATCGGGCTCACGCCCGAGACGCGCGCCACGTCGTCGAGGGTCACGCGGCTGGAAGAACGGGAGCGCGGGCGCTCGGGGGCATCGGCCATGGCGAAATCTAGGGTTACTACCAGTCCGGGATTGGACAGCGCTGTCCTAGGATAGCGCTGTCCCGGCCCTTGCCGCCTCGGAAAAACCCGAGGATGCTTCACAGGCTGGTTTTTTTGGGTTGTGCAGGATAGCGCTATCCCGACCCCGCCGGCCGCCTTTGCAGCGCCCGGCTTCAGGAGACAGACATGTTCGGAATGAGCAAAGAGGTGTTCCTGCTCGTCGACGCCCTGGTGGCGATCCTCGGGCTCATCCTTCTGATCACGCGCTGGCGCGTGCACCCCTTCATCGCGCTGACCCTGGCCGCGGGCTTCCTCGGCCTGACCTCGGGCATGCCGGTGGACCTGGTGATGAAGTCCTTCCAGGACGGCTTCGGCGGCGTGCTGGGCTTCGTGGGCATCGTGCTCGGCCTGGGCACCATGCTCGGCAAGATGATGGCCGAGTCGGGCGGCGCCGACCGCATCGCGCGCACGCTGATCGACGCCTTCGGCAAGGAGCGCGTGCACTGGGCGATGATGTTCGCGGCCTTCCTGGTCGGCATCCCGCTGTTCTTCGAGATCGGCTTCGTGCTGCTGATCCCGCTGGTGTTCATCGTGGCGCGGCGCACCGGCGTGTCGCTGATCCGCATCGGCATTCCGCTGTTGGCAGGCCTGTCGGTGGTGCACGGCCTGGTGCCGCCGCATCCGGGGCCGCTGCTGGCCATCGGCGTGTTCGGCGCCGACATCGGCAAGACCATCTTCTACGGCCTGATCGTCGGCCTGCCCACCGCGATGATCGCGGGCCCGATCTTCGGCAAGTTCATCTCGAAGTACGTGCCCGGCGAGGCCTCGCCCGAGCTGCTCGAGCAGCTGGCGCGCGAGCCCGAGGCGCGCGAGCTGCCGGGCTTCGGCGTCACGCTGCTGACGGTGCTGCTGCCCGTGGGCCTGATGCTGCTGAAGACCTTCGCCGACGTGGCGCTGGACGAGAAGAACATCGTGCGCCAGTGGATGGACTTCATCGGCCACCCGATCACCGCGCTGCTGGCGGCGCTGCTGCTGTCGCTCTACACCTTCGGCTTCGCACGCGGCTTCACGAGCAAGCAGATCATGAAGTTCGTCGACGACAGCCTGGCGCCCACGGCGGCCATCGTGCTGATCATCGGCGCGGGCGGCGGCTTCAAGCAGATGCTGGTGGCCAGCGGCGTGGGCAACGCGATCGGCCACATGGCGCTGAACGCGCAGGTCTCGCCGATCCTGCTGGCCTGGCTGGTCGCGGGCCTGATCCGCATCGCCACCGGCTCGGCCACGGTCGCCACCATCACGGGCGCGGGCATCGTCGCGCCGCTGGCCACCATGGTGCCGGGCGTGAACCGCGAGCTGCTGGTGCTGGCCACGGGCGCGGGTTCGCTGATCCTGTCGCACGTCAACGACGCGGGCTTCTGGCTGGTCAAGCAGTACTTCAACATGACGGTGGCCGAGACCTTCAAGACCTGGACCGTGATGGAAACGCTGATCTCGGTCGTGGCCATCGTCTTCATCATGCTGCTGAGCATGGTGGTCTGAGGAGGAAGCACCCATGGGCCGCACCGTCATCGGCGTCGACATCGGAACCACCAGCACCAAGGCCGTGGCCTTCACGCCCGCGGGGCGCGTGCTGGCCCACCACGCGGTCGGCTACCCGCTGCTGCAGCCCGAGGCCGGCGCCGCCGAGCAGGATCCCGAGCAGATCTTCCAGGCCGTGCTCGCGGCCATCGCGGGCTGCGTGCAGGAGAGCAAGGCCGCGCCCGCCGACGTGCTCGCCGTGTCCTTCAGCGCGGCCATGCACAGCCTGATCCTGGTCGACGGCGCGGGCGCGCCGCTCACGCCCAGCATCACCTGGGCCGACCAGCGCGCCGCGCCCTGGGCCGAGCGCATCCGCGACGAATGGGACGGCCTGGCGATCTACCGCCGCACCGGCACGCCGATCCATCCGATGTCGCCGCTGGCCAAGCTGGTGTGGCTGCGCCACGAGCGCGCCGAGCTGTTCGCGCGCGCCGAGCGCTTCGTCGGCATCAAGGAGTACATGTTCTTCCGGCTGTTCGGCCAATGGCAGGTCGACCACTCGATCGCCTCGGCCACGGGCCTGTTCAACATCGAGCGGCTGGCCTGGGACGAGGGCGCGCTCGCGCTGGCCGGCGTGCGCGCCGAGCAGCTCTCGCGCCCGGTGCCCACCACCTGGCACATCGAGGGCCTGGCGGCCGACGTGGCGGCGAAGCTCGGCCTGGCCGAGCACACGCCCTTCGTGATCGGCGCCAACGACGGCGTGCTGTCGAACCTCGGCGTCAACGCGGTCTCGCCCGGCGAGGTGGCCGTGACCATCGGCACCAGCGGCGCGATGCGCACCGTGGTCGACCATCCG
Source organism: Variovorax sp. GW821-FHT10D07 (assembly GCF_059415325.1). Taxonomy (NCBI): domain Bacteria; kingdom Pseudomonadati; phylum Pseudomonadota; class Betaproteobacteria; order Burkholderiales; family Comamonadaceae; genus Variovorax; species Variovorax sp. GW821-FHT10D07. The sequence goes on from NZ_JBWKMZ010000018.1 coordinate 35,943, forward strand.
ATGACCGACCCCGAGGGCCGCACCTTCTGCTATGCGCTGGCCGAGCGGCGCTGGGTGGTGGGCGGTCCGGTGAACAACGGCGGCATCATCCTGCGCTGGGTGCGCGACGAGTTCGCCGCGGCCGAGGCCGAGACCGCCAAGCGCCTGGGCATCGACACCTACGAGGTGCTCACGCGCATCGCCGAGCGCGTGTCGGCCGGCAGCGAGGGACTGGTGTTCCATCCCTTCCTCACCGGCGAGCGCGCGCCCTACTGGAACGCCAACCTGCGCGGCTCCTTCTTCGGCCTGGGCATCCACCACCGCAAGGAGCACATGATCCGCGCGGTGCTCGAGGGCGTGATCTTCAACCTGCACAGCATCCTGCCGGCGGTCGAGGCGATCGCGGGCCGCAGCGCCCACATCAAGGCCACGGGCGGCTTCGCGCGCTCGGGCATGTGGCGCCAGATGATGGCCGACGTGTTCGACCGCGAGGTGGTGGTGCCCGAGAGCTTCGAGAGCTCCTGCCTCGGCGCCGCGGTGCTGGGCCTCTATGCGCTGGGCCATGTCGATTCGCTCGACGTGGTGGCGGGCATGGTCGGCGCCACGCACCGCCACACGCCCAATGCGAAGAACGCCGCGCTCTACCGGCAGCTGCTGCCGGTGTACCTCTCGCTGCCGCGCAAGCTCGGCGAGGAATACCGGCTGCTGGCCGCGTTCCAGCAGCAGACGGCCGCGCCGCCGCCGCCGCGCCGCGGTTGACGCGGCCCCACCCTCGAACGTCCGTTGGAGATTCGGTCTTGCTGAACACGATCCCCCCGGCCTCCGCCTCCCGCGCCCACACGCCCAGCGCGCCGCGCCCCAAGCTGCCGCTGCCCGCGGTGGCACCGCGCCCGCGCGGCGGCGCGCGCGCCCGCGCACTCGATGCACGACGCAACGCGGCCGCCGCCGCGCCCGAGCCGGCCGACACGCGCGTCACCCTCCACTGCGAAAGCTCGCCCACCTCGTCGGCCCGCAGCCAGGAAACGAACTGCCTGCACGAGCACGAGCTGCACCTGATCGGCGCCGCGCCCGCGCGCCTGCGCGTGGGCCAGGGCCTCGACGAGGAAACCCATCGCTTCGCGCCCGGCAGCCTGGTGCTGCTGGGACCGCGGCTGCCGCACAGCCTCGCGTTCGAGCACCACCCGCTGCACGGCGGCGGCAATGCGGGCGGCCTGGTGCTGCGCTTCGGCGACGAGCCGCTGCGCCGCGGCATGGAGCTGTTTCCCGAACTGCGCGACGCCGCGCCGCTGCTGGCGCGCGCGCGGCAGGGCGTGCATTTCGTGGGCCTGGGCGAAGGCATCGTCTCGCGGCTGCGGCGCATCGAGATGCTGCAGGGCCTGGCGCGCTTCGCCGAATTCACGGTGCTGCTCAACGAGCTCTCGCAGTGGTCCGAGTACCGGCTGCTGGCCGACGCCGCCTTCACCGACGATTCGCTCGGCGAGCATGGCGCCGCGCTGCGCATCCACAAGGCGCTCGACCACATCCGCGACAACTATGCCGAGGGGCTGTCGCTGGCCGAGGTGGGCGCCATCGTCGGCATGCGCGAGAACGCCTTCTCGCGCAGCTTCCGCCGCGCCACCGGCCAGACCTTCACCGATTTCGTGATCGGCCTGCGCGTGGCGCGCGCCTGCCGCCTGCTGGCCTCCACGCGCCAGCACGTGAGCAGCATCTGCTACGAGGTGGGCTTCAACAACATCTCGAACTTCAACCGGCATTTCCGCCGCATCAAGGGCATGACGCCCGGCGAGTTCCGCGCCGCGGCGCGCAGCTGAGGAAGATTCGTCGCCCACGGCCTACAGACAGGGCCCGCCGATCGGATCAAGGTCGGGCCATGACACATCCGATCGAACTCATCGTGGACGAGCCGGCACCCGGATCCTTTGTCTGGCGCCTGCTCGAGACCGACGACAGCGGGGGTCATCCCCGCGTGCTGCGCAGCGCCTTCGACCCTGCCGACAGCTACGAAGTGGCGCTCGCGACCGGCGAGCGCGCGCTGCACAGCGAAATACGCCAGCGCGCGGCCGCCGCGGCCTGAGCGCGCTGCGTCTTCTCTCTTCCTGGATCGGCGGGCTCGCGCGGCCCGCGGCGCAGGGCTGCGCCGCACCGGCTCGCGATCGCACCCCGCCCGCTGTCGGCATCGGATGACATGGCCGTGCGCCGTGTGACCGCGCGACAGCCCGAGCTCGCACCGTACGGTAGTCCTCAGACATCGGCACTTCGCCGGTCGATCCCCCGCTTTTTTTCTTCCATCCCTTTCGTCTTGAAGGAGACCTCCATGACCGCCACCACCACCGATCAAAGCAAGCTCTGGGACCTGATCAAGGACACGCGCTACGGCATGCTCACGCACCGCCACGGCGACGGCCAGCTGCACAGCCATCCGCTGACCACGCAGAACAAGGACGGCGACGAGGCCGGCACGCTCTACTTCTTCGTGCCGAAGAACGGCGACATCGCGCGCCACGTCGCGAGCGACCCGGTCGTGAACATCGCCTATGCCAACACCGACAGCGACAGCTACGTGTCGATCTCGGGCCGTGCCGAACTGCGAGAGGACGCCGCCAAGAAGCGCGCGCTGTTCAGCAAGATGGTCGAGGCCTGGTTCCCGAAGGGCGTGGACGATCCCAACCTCGGCCTGCTGGCCGTGAACGTGGTCGAGGCCGAGTACTGGGACGTGGACGACAGCAAGATGGTCCAGCTCTACAAGATGGCCAAGGCCGCCCTCACCGGCGAGCCGCCGAAGAACCTCGGCGAGCACAAGAAGGTCGCGGTCTGAGGGCAGCCGGAGCGATGACAGAGGCAACGACCGCACAAGCCGCCGGCACGCCCGGCGCCACGGCCCCCTCGCCGGCACCGCATCGCTGGCAGTTCATGCGCGCCGGCGGCGTCGACCAGGTGGTGTTCCGCAGCGGCGAGGACATCGCGCGCATCGCCGAGCTCGACCAGAAGCTCTGGGTCGCGCTGGCCTGTCCCACGCGCGGCATCGACTTCGATCCGCGCACGCTGGACCTGATCGACACCGACCGTGACGCTCGCGTGCGCCCGCCCGAGGTGATCGCGGCCTGCCAGTGGGCCTGCGAGCGGCTGCGCAGCGCCGACGTGCTGCTCTCGGGCGGCGGCGCGCTGTCGCTCGACGACCTCGACGGCGCGAAGGCGCCCGGCGCCGAACTCGCGAAGGAGGGCCGGCGCATCCTCGACCTGCTCGGCCGGAAAGACACGAACACGCTCACGCTGGCCGACATCTCCGACCGCGGCGAATGGCTGGCCGCGATGCGCTTCAACGGCGACGGCGTGGTGACGCCCGAGACCGCCGAGGACGAGGCGCTGCGCGCGACCATCGCCGAGGCGATGCGCAGCCACGGCAGCACGCCCGACCGCCACAAGCAGACCGCCGGCATCGACCGCGCGCGCGCCGAAGCCTTCATGGCCGACGCGGCCGCCATGCGCGACTGGTACGCCAAGGGCGCCGACGCCGCGCTGCTGGCGCTCGGCGACCGCACGCTGGCCGCGGCCGAGGCCATGCGCAAGGTGGCGGCCAAGATCGACGATTTCTTCGCGCGCTGCCGCGTGGCCGCCTACGACGTGCAGGCCGTGACGGCGCTCAACCCCTCCGCCGAGGCCTACGACGCGCTCGCTGGCCACACGCTCGACGCCAACGCGCATCCGATCGCCGAGCTGCCGCTGGCGCCGATCACGCCGCACCGTTCGCTGCCGCTGCGCGGCACCAGCCTCAACCCGGCCTGGGCCGAGGCCATCGCGGTCTTCGCGCGCGACGCGGTGACGCCGCTGCTCGGCGCGCGCGACACGCTCGAGGACGACGAATGGCAGGCACTGCGCCAGCAGCTCGGCGCCTGCGATGACTGGATCGCGTCGCGGCCGGCCAATGCGCTCGCGGGCCTGTCGCACGAACGCATCGAGGCGCTGCTCGCCACGCGCGAAGCCCTGCTCGCGCTGATCGCCGAGGACGAGGCGGCCGAGAGCCACAACAAGCTGCTGGTCGATCTCGAGAAGCTGCTGCGGCTGCAGCGCGACCTCAAGCTGCTGCTCGACAACTTCGTCTCGTTCAAGGCCTTCTACCGGCGCGAGGGCGCGATCTTCCAGGCCGGCACGCTCTACCTCGACGGGCGCAGCTGCGAGCTCACGGTGCAGGTGCAGGACACGGCCAAGCACGCGGTGCTCGCGGGCCTGGCGAAGACCTGCCTGGCCTACTGCGACTGCACGCGGCAGGGGCAGAAGATGAGCATCGTCGCGGCCTTCACCGCGGGCGACGTGGACTTCCTGTTCGTCGGCCGCAACGGCGTGTTCTACGACCGCCAGGGCCGCGACTGGGACGCCACCATCACCAAGCTGATCGAGAACCCGACCAGCGTGGCGCAGGCCTTCTTCGCGCCCTACAAGAAGTTCGTCCGCATGATCGAGGAACAGGTGGCCAAGCGCGCGGCCGCGAGCGAGGCCGGCTCGCAGACGGCGCTGCAGTCGCTGGCCGGCAAGGTCGCGACCGCCGACCAGGCCGCGGGTGCCGATCCCACGAAGGCGCCGGCCAAGCCGCCGCTGCCCGCCACCAGCCGCGTCGATGTCGGCACGGTGGCCGCGATCGGCGTGGCGCTCGGCAGCATCAGCGCGGTGCTGGTCGGCATCTTCGGCAAGTTCATCGACCTGGGGCAGTGGATCCCGGTGGCGCTGATCGGCATCGTGATCGCGATCTCGGGCCCGAGCATGCTGATCGCCTGGCTCAAGCTGCGCCAGCGCAGCCTGGGGCCGATCCTCGATGCCAGCGGCTGGGCCATCAACGGCCGCATGAAGGTCAACGTGCGGCTCGGCGGCATGCTGTCGCAGACCGCGCACGTGCCGCCGGGCGCACGGCGGATCGCGCCCGATCCCTACCGCGAGCGGCACGGGCTCACGGGTGCGGTGGCGGCCGTCTGCATCGTCGGCGCGGTGGCCGTGCTGGCCTGGCGCATGGACTGGCTCGACGAGCGGCTGCCGCCGCAGCTGCAGCACGACCCGGCCGCGGCGAGCGCACCGGGCGCCTGAGCGCGCCAATAATCGGGCCATGACCCCGCCCGATGCCGTCCCGCCCTGCTGGCACTACGCGCCGGCGCCGCACGACGGCGTCGAGCTCGCCCACTGGCAGGGCACGCAGGTGCCGCTGCTGCAGCCGCACTTCCATCGCCAGACGCAACTGAGCTTCGTGCTGCGCGGCAGCCGCGTCGTCGAGGCCGGCGGCCAGCGCTTCGAACTGCGGGCCGGCGACTGCCTCGCGATCCCTGCGGGCGTGGCGCACCGCGGCCTCGCGCACACGCACGCGGGCACGGTCTGCCTCAACGTCTACGCGCCGGCCGCGCGCACGGGTGCGGCCTGCGTGCTCGACGGCCAGGCGCTCGATGCGCTCGAGTGGCACGAACCGGTGTCGAGGATCGCGCGGCGGCTCGGCCTGGGCCGCGAAGCCTTCACGCGCCGCTTCGCCGCGCAGACCGGGCTGCCGCCGCATGCCTGGCGGCTGGTCGACCGGCTCAACGTCGCGCGCGAGCGGCTGCGCGGCGATGCCGAGCTGGCGGATCTCGCGCTCGAGCTGGGCTTCACCGACCAGAGCCACCTGGGCCGCCACTTCCGCCGCGTGTTCGGCGTGTCGCCGGGCCGCTACCGGCGCGGCATGCGGCCTCCCTCACAAACGTCCTAGATCGAAGCCGCGCGCGTTCCTAGCATCCCGTCTTTTGCACGGGAGGTGGGCGATGGAACCGAGGGTCATGGCGCTGCTGTTCGCGGCCGGCGTGGTGGGCGGCGTGGTCAATGCGATCGCGGGCGGCGCCACGCTGATCACCTTCCCGGCCATGCTCGCGGCCGGCCTGCCGCCGGTGGTGGCCAATGCATCGAACGCGGTCGCGATCTCGCCGGGCCATCTGCTCGCCGCGGTGGCCGACCGCGAGAAGCTGCCCGCGGCCGATCGCCGGCTCGCGCTTTCGCTGGCCGCCGCCACGCTGGGCGGCATCGCGGGCGCGCTGCTGCTGCTCGCGCTGCCCGAGGCCGCGTTCCTGCAGCCGGTGCCGCTGCTGATCGGCCTCGCGACCGCGCTGTTCGCGTTCGCGCCGCGGATCCAGGCCTGGGCCGCGCGGCGGCGCGAGGGCGCGGCGCCGAATGCGCTCGCGGGCACGGCCGCGCTCACGGCCGTCTCGGTCTATGGCGGCTTCTTCGGCGCGGGACTCGGCGTGATGCTCAGCGCGCTGCTGGCGATCGAGGACCCCGACGACATCCGGCGCGTGAAGGTGATGAAGAACCTGCTGGCCACGGCCGTCAGCCTGGCGGCGATCGTGATCTTCATCGCGCGCGGCACGGTGCACTGGCAGGCCACGCTCGCGATGCTTGCGGGCGCGCTGCCCGGCGGCTGGGCCGGCGGTCAGCTGGTGCGGGTGCTGCCCGCGCAGGCGGTGCGGCGCGTGGTGATCGCGGCCGGCCTCTTCATGAGCGCGTACTACGCGGCGCGCATCTGGTTCTGAAGCCGCGGCTTCAATCGATCAGCTGCGCCTTCATCGCGTAGTAGGTCAGGTCGCTGTTGGTGTTGAGGTGCAGCTTCTCGAGCAGCCGCGTGCGGTAGGTGCTCACGGTCTTGACCGACAGCGACAGCGCGTCGCCGATGCTGCCCACCGATTCGCCCTTGGCCAGCTTGAGGAACACCTGGAACTCGCGCTCCGACAGGTGCTTGTGCGGCGGCGCATCGTCCTTGCGGTCGAGCTGGTTGGCGAGGATCTCGGCCACCGAGGGCGTGATGTAGCGCCGGCCCAGCGCCACGGTGCGGATCGCGTTGGCGATCTCCTCGGGCTCGCAGTCCTTGTTGAGGTAGCCCGAGGCGCCCTGGCGGATCAGGTTCACCGCATAGTGCTCCTCGGGGTAGGCGCTCAGCACGAGGATGCCGAGGTCCGGGGCTTTCGCACGGATCATGCCGAGCGCGTCGATGCCGCTCTGGCCGGGCATCGAGAGGTCCATCAGCAGCACGTCGAGCTCGGTGGTGCGCACGAGGTCGATCGCCTCGCGGCCCGACGAGGCCTCGCCGGCGACGCGGAATTCGACGAAACCCGAGAACAGCGCCTTGAGGCCCTCGCGAACCACGGCATGGTCATCCACTATTCCGATCTTGATCATGATGCGTTTCTCCTGGTCCATTCACATGAGGCGCCCGGAATTCGGGCAGGGCGCAACGATGCCATAGCGAAGGCCCGTGCGGCAGGCCTCGCACCCAACACGGGCCCTTGTCCTGCACGGGAATGGAACGGCGTCTTGCGCGATCGCCGGACTGCGCCGACACGGCGCTGCCTCCGGGTGCGAAAAGGGTAGGAAGCGAGGAATTCCTTGGCGTTCGCCGCGGCCTCCCGCATGGGCCCGGCCTTCGAGTGCGCGGCGCATTCCCCGCGCCCGCACGCGGTGCCGTCCGACAGACGCATCCTCTTACGCTGGTTAGCTTGGGATGCAATCCCTTCATCCACCACACACATTCATTCGGCATCGCCCTGCCGCCTGTCGCGTCGACGTCTTGCGCCGAAGCCCCGGGTGCACGGCATTTCCGTCATCCCGACATGAACGCCACCGCCAGCACGCCCTCCGCACCTTCGGCCCCCTCCGCGAACGCACCGAGCTTCGTCGACCGCCCTTCCTCCTTGTCCTCCGATTCACCACCGTCCGCCGACCCGAACCGATTGCGCATCCTCGTGGTCGAGGACGACGCGGACGCGATGGCCACCTCGCTCGAGGCCCTGCGCGCGATCGGGCACTGGGCCACGGGCGTGCGCAGCGCCGAGTCGGCGATCACGCGCTACATGCGCGGCGCCTTCGACCTGCTGATGCTCGACGTGGGCCTGCCGGGCCTCTCGGGCAAGGACCTCGCGGCCAAGTTGATGGCGATCGAGCGCATCCCGGTGATCTTCGCCTCGGGCGAACCCGAGCCCGCGCAGCCGCCGGCCGGCAGCGTGTGGCTGCGCAAGCCCTACGCGCTCGAGGATCTGAACCGCGCACTCACGCGCGCCTGCTCGGGCCCCGTGCGCGACGCGGCCTGATCGATTGAACGGGGCCGCGCGGCCCCTTCTTTTTTCCCTCTTCCCGCTCGCCAGCCCGCGCGAGCGCACCGTCCTTCGCAACGCCCGCGCGTTGCATCGGTGTTCCATTTTTCCGGACGGCTTCTTCTCCGACAGATCGAAGCGGTGAACGCTTCGACGCAAGCACGCGCGCTTCGGGGGAAATGGATTTCTCCCCGCCTTACCGGTCTTCGGCGATGGACCCGCGAAGAGGTCCGCGCCCGGGACACCGTTCCAAGGAACCACCGTGCTTGCTGTCCACCCCCCCGCTGTCTTCGATGACACCGACGCCTATCTTTTTCGCGAAGGAACCCACGCGCGCCTGTTCGACAAGCTCGGCTGCCATCCGCACGAGGACGGCGGCGCCGACTTCGCCGTGTGGGCGCCCAATGCCGAGTCGGTCTCGGTGGTGGGCGACTGGAACGGCTGGAACGGCGATGCCGATCCGCTGAGCCCCGTGCCCGGCGACAGCGGCGTGTGGCGCGGCCATGTCGACGAAGTGCGGCCGGGCCAGACCTACAAGTACCGCATCCGCTCGCGCCAGCGCGGCCACGTCGAGGACAAGGCCGATCCCTTCGCCTTCTCGTCGGAACTCGCGCCGGCCACCGCCTCGCGCGTGCACCGGCTCGGCGAAGGCCACGACTGGGCCGACGGCGACTGGATGGCCACGCGCCATGCGCGCAACGCGCTCGATGCGCCGATGGCGATGTACGAGGTGCACCTGGGCTCGTGGCGGCGCGAGGACGGCCAGTTCATGGGCTACCGCGCGCTGGCCCATGCGCTGGCCGACTACGTGAACGACATGGGCTTCACGCACGTCGAGCTGATGCCCGTGACCGAGCATCCGTTCTACGGTTCCTGGGGCTACCAGACCACGGGCTACTTCGCGCCGACCGCGCGCTACGGCACGCCCGAGGACTTCATGTACTTCGTCGACCACCTGCACCAGCGCGGCATCGGCGTGCTGCTGGACTGGGTGCCCTCGCACTTCCCGACCGACGCGCACGGCCTCGCCTTCTTCGACGGCACGCACCTGTTCGAGCATGCCGATCCGCGCCAGGGCTTCCATCCCGAATGGAACTCGGCGATCTTCAACTACGGCCGGCCCGAGGTGCGCAGCTTCCTGGTGTCCTCGGCGCTGTTCTGGCTCGACAAGTACCACATCGACGGCCTGCGCGTGGACGCGGTGGCCTCGATGCTCTACCTCGACTACGCGCGCGGCCCGGGCGGCTGGGTGCCCAACCGCCATGGCGGGCGCGAGAACCTCGAGGCCATCGAGTTCCTGCAGACACTCAACCGCGCGGTCTACCGCGACCATCCCGACACCTTCACCGTGGCCGAGGAATCGACCGCCTGGCCGCGCGTGTCGCGCCCGATCGAGATGGACGGGCTGGGCTTCGGCCTCAAGTGGAACATGGGCTGGATGCACGACACGCTGGACTACATGCGCCACGACCCGGTGCATCGCCGCCACCACCACCATGCGCTGACCTTCTCGCTGGTCTATGCGTTTCACGAGAACTTCGTGCTGCCGCTTTCGCACGACGAGGTGGTGCACGGCAAGGGCTCGCTGATCAACAAGATGCCGGGCGACGATTGGCAGCAGTTCGCCAACCTGCGCGCGCTGCTGGCCTTCATGTGGGCGCATCCGGGCAAGAAGCTGCTGTTCATGGGCGCCGAGTTCGGCCAGCGCCGCGAATGGACGCACGACGGCGAGCTCGAGTGGTGGGTCTGCGGCCTGCCGGCGCATGCCGGGCTGCAGCGCATGGTGCGCCAGCTCAACCGCGTCTACCGCGAGCAGCCGGCGCTGCACAGCCAGGACTTCACGCCCGCGGGCTTCGAATGGATCGAGGCCGACGATGCCGAGCGCAGCGTGTTCGTGTTCCTGCGCAAGCCCGCGCACGGCGGCCCGCCGGTGCTGGTGGCCGTGAACATGACGCCGGTGCCGCGCACCGACCTGCTGGTCGGCGTGCCGTGCGGCGGCATCTGGCGCGAGGTGCTCAACACCGACGCCACCGAGTTTGGCGGCGCGGGCTGGGGCAACTTCGGCGAGGTCGAGGCATCGCCCGTGCGTTCGCACGGCCGGCGCCACTCGCTGAGCCTCACGCTGCCGCCGCTGTCCACCGTGATCCTGCAATCCGAGGGCCAACGATGAAGCGTGAAACCACCCCGATAGGCGCCAAGGCGCCCAAGGGCAAGACCCAGACCGCGAGCGAAAGCACTTCCCTCCCCCGCACCGAGACCAAGGCCCCTGCGCGCAAGCGTTCGCTGCCGCCGCCCGAGCCGCCGCTGAGCTTCGCGGCGGCGCCAGAGGCAATCGATGCACCCGCCCCGGCCGACGGCTCCGACGGCCGCATCCGCGCGGTGATCGGCGCGGTGCTGCCCTCGGTCGACGAGGGCCGCTTCCCGGTCAAGGCCATCGTGGGCCAGCGCACGACGATCACCGCGCACTGCTTCACCGACGGCCACGACGTGCTGCGCGTGATGCTGCGCTGGCGCCCCGAAGCTCGCGGCGAGGTGCGCGAGCTGCCGATGCGCGCGCTCGGCAACGACGTCTGGGAGGCCGCGTTCGCGCCGCCCGCGATCGGGCGCTACCTCTACAGCGTCAGCGCCTGGGTCGATTCCTTCGAGTCGTGGCGCCACGAGATGGCGCGCCGCGTGGGCGAGGACATCCGCATCGCGGCGCTGGCCGCGGCCAAGGACATCGTGGCGGCCGCGGGCCGCGCCGACGGCGCCGACCGCGAGGCACTCGCGCGCTGGGGCGAGGAACTGGCGCGCGCCGCGGCCGATGGCGCGACCGAGCTGCGCGCGGTGCAGGCACTCGCGCTCGACGCCACGCTGGCCGAGGTGGCGCGCCGCCATCCCGACCGCAGCCTCGCCGTGACCTCGGCCGAGCTGCCGCTGTGGGCACAGCGCACGCGCGCGGGCTTCAGCACCTGGTACGAGCTCTTTCCGCGCTCGGCCTCGCCCGAGCCCGGCCGCCACGGCACCTTCCGCGACGTCGAGACACGGCTGCCCGCGATCGCCGCGATGGGCTTCGACGTGCTGTACATGCCGCCGATCCATCCGATCGGCCGCGAGCAGCGCAAGGGCCCGAACAACACGCTGGTGGCCGGCCCCGACGACGTGGGCAGCCCCTGGGCCATCGGCGCCAAGGAAGGCGGGCACAAATCGATCCTGCCCGCGCTCGGCACGCCCGAGGACTTCCGCCACCTGGTGCAGGCCGCGAACGCGCAGGGCATCGAGATCGCGCTCGACATCGCCTTCCAGTGCGCGCCCGACCATCCCTACGTGAAGGAACACCCCGAGTGGTTCCGCCGCCGGCCCGACGGCAGCGTGCAGTACGCGGAGAACCCGCCGAAGAAGTACCAGGACATCTATCCCTTCCACTTCGAGAGCGAGGACTGGCGCGCGCTGTGGGCCGAGCTCAAGAGCGTGCTCGACCACTGGATCGGCGAGGGCGTGCGCATCTTCCGCGTCGACAACCCGCACACCAAGTCCTTCGCGTTCTGGCAGTGGGCGATCGGCGAAGTGAATCGCGAGCATCCCGAGGTGATCTTCCTGGCCGAGGCCTTCACGCGGCCGAAGGTGATGCACCGGCTCGCGAAGCTGGGCTTCACCCAGTCCTACACCTACTTCACCTGGCGCACCGGCAAGGCCGAGCTGGTCGAGTACTTCACCGAGCTGTCGAGCGGCCCGGGCGCCGACTACTTCCGGCCCAACGCCTGGCCCAACACGCCCGACATCCTGCACGAGCAGCTGCAGGCTGGCGACGCACCGACCTACATGGCGCGGCTGGTGCTCGCGGCCACCCTCGCGGGCAGCTACGGCATCTACGGGCCGGCCTACGAGCTGCGCGAGCACCGCCCGCGCGAGCACGGCAGCGAGGAGTACCTCGACTCCGAGAAGTACCAGCTGCGGCACTGGAACCACGACGATCCCGAGAGCCTCGCGCCCTTCATCGCGCGCGTGAACCGCATCCGCCACGACAACCCCGCGCTGCAGACGCACCGCGGCGTGCGCTTCCTGCCGGTCGAGAACGACATGCTGCTGGCCTATGCGCGCGAGTCCGTGCCCGACAACGACGAAGCCGAGGCCAACGTGGTGATCGTCGCGGTCAACCTCGATCCGCACCAGGTGCAGTGGGGCTGGCTCCATCTCGACCCGGCCAGCATCGGCGTCGGCCCCGACGAGGAGTTCCAGGTGCACGACCTGCTGACGAACCAGCGCTACACCTGGCGCGGCCACCACCACTACGTGAAGCTCGATCCGCACAGCGTGCCCGCCCACATCCTCGTGGTGCGCCGGCGCGTGCGCAGCGAGCGCGATTTCGATTACTTCCTCTGAGGGAGAGAGCGATGAATGCACCCGTCTCGCGCATCGCGCTGGAAACCGTCGAGATCGACAACAGCGACGATCCGCTGTGGTACCGCGATGCGGTGATCTACCAGCTCAACGTCAAGGCCTTCTTCGACACCAACAACGACGGCGTCGGCGACTTCAAGGGCGTGACCGCGAAGCTCGACTACGTGAAGGAGCTGGGCGTCAACACGATCTGGCTGATGCCCTTCTATCCCTCGCCGCTGCGCGACGACGGCTACGACATCTCGGCCTACGAGGACGTGAACCCGCAGTTCGGCACGCTCGACGATTTCCGCGAGATGCTCGACGAGGCGCACAAGCGCGGGCTGCGCGTGATCACCGAGCTGGTGATCAACCACACCTCGAGCGAGCACCCGTGGTTCCAGGCCGCGCGCAAGGCGCCGCCGGGCTCGCCCGAGCGCGACTTCTACGTCTGGAGCGACACCGACCAGCTCTACCAGGGCACGCGGATCATCTTCACCGACACCGAGACCTCGAACTGGTCGTGGGACCCGGTGGCCAAGGCCTATTACTGGCACCGCTTCTTCAGCCACCAGCCCGACCTGAACTTCGACAACCCGGCGGTGCTCGAGGCGGTGCTCAAGGTCATGCGTTTCTGGCTCGACATGGGCGTGGACGGCTTCCGGCTCGACGCCATCCCCTACCTGGTGGAGCGCGACGGCACCAGCAACGAGAACCTGCCCGAGACGCACGCGGTGATCAAGAAGCTGCGCGCGGCGATCGACGCCGAGTACAGGAACCGCTTCCTGCTGGCCGAGGCCAACATGTGGCCCGAGGACGTGCGCGAGTACTTCGGCGACGGCGACGAGTGCCACATGGCCTACCACTTCCCGCTGATGCCGCGCATGTACATGGCGATCGCGCAGGAGGACCGGCACCCGGTGGTCGAGATCCTGCAGCAGACGCCCGACATCCCCGAGGGCTGCCAGTGGGCGATCTTCCTGCGCAACCACGACGAGCTCACGCTCGAGATGGTGACCAGCAAGGAGCGCGACTACATGTACAACATGTACGCGGCCGACCAGCGCGCGCGCATCAACCTCGGCATCCGCCGGCGGCTGGCGCCGCTGATGGAGAACGACCTCGACCGCGTGAAGCTCATGAACGGCATGCTGCTGTCGATGCCGGGCTCGCCGATCATCTACTACGGCGACGAGATCGGCATGGGCGACAACGTGTTCGTGGGCGACCGCAACGGCGTGCGCACGCCGATGCAGTGGAGCCCCGACCGCAACGCCGGCTTCTCGCGCGCCGATCCGCAGCGCCTGTACCTGCAGCCGATCATGGACGCCATGTTCGGCTACGAGGCGCTCAACGTGGAGGCGCAGGCGCGCGACGCGAGCTCGCTGCTGAACTGGACCCGCCGCATGCTCGCGGTGCGCAAGACCAGCCATGCCTTCGGGCGCGGCCGGCGCCGCTTCCTCAAGCCCGGCAACCGCAAGATCCTGGCCTACGTCAGCGAGTACGACGACGACATCATCCTGACGGTGTTCAACCTGTCGCGCGCGGCGCAGCCGGTCGAGCTCGACCTCGCGGCCTTCAAGGGCCGCGTGCCGGTGGAGATGCTCGGGCGCGCGCCGTTCCCGCCGATCGGCGAGCTGCCCTACCTGCTCACGCTGGCCTCGTACGGCTTCTACTGGTTCAAGCTCACGCTCGATGCCGAGATGCCGGTGTGGCACCAGGAGGGCGTGGCGCTGCAGGAGCAGCCGACGCTGGTGCTGTTCGACGGCTGGGACAGCTTCTTCCGCGAGCGCGTGATGCCGTGGCGCATCGGCATGGCCGAGCGCATGCGCACGCAGTTCGAGACCGACACGCTGCCGCGCCACATCGAGATCCAGCGCTGGTATGCCTCCAAGGGCGAGACCATCGAGCGCGCGCGGCTGGCCGACCACGCGGTGTGGGAGGACGGCACCGACCGCTACCTGCTGCCGCTGTTCGACCTCGAGGGCCCGCGCGAGAGCGCCACCTACTTCATGCCGCTGACCCTGGCCTGGGAGGAGCGCGAGGAGGAGCGCATGAACCGGCTGGCGCAGGCCGGTCTCGCGAAGGTGCGCCAGCAGGCCCAGGTGGGACTGATGGGCGACGCCTTCTACGACGAGCCCTTCTGCCGCGCGCTGGTGCGCACCATCGCGCAGGGACTGGAGCTGCCGACGGCCGCGGGCCGGCTGCACTTCCGTCCCACGGCGGCGTTCGCGAAGCTCGGGCTGGACATCGATGCACTGCCGGTGGGCCGGCCGAGCGCGCAGAGCAGCAACACGGTGGTGACGCTCAACGACACGCTGTTCCTCAAGGGCTACCGCCGGGTGCGCTGGGGCATCAACCCCGAGCTCGAGATGGGCCGCTTCCTGACCGACGTGGTGCAGTACGCCAACTGCGTGCCGGTGCTCGGCGCGCTCGAGTACGTGGGCAACGACGGCCGGGTGATGGCGCTCGCGATGGTGCAGTCGTACATGGCGAACCAGGGCGACGGCTGGACCTTCACGCGCGACTACGTCGAGCGCTACCTCGAGGAACTGCGCACCGCGCCGGCCGACGCGCTGGCGCCGGCCGATGCGCACGGCGGCTTCGTGGCGCTGGCCGCGACGCTGGGCCAGCGCACCGCCGAGCTGCACCTCGCGCTGGCGCGCCGCACCGGCGACCCGGCCTTCGATCCCGAGCCCACGAGCGCGGCCGATGCCACGGCGCTGCAGACGCATGCGCAGGCCGAGGTCGACACCACGCTGGCGCTGCTGCAGCAGCGGCTGGGCCAGTTGAGCGACCCGGTGCGCGAGCAGGCGCAGCAGCTGCTGGGCCTGCGCGAGGCGCTGCACGCGGCGGTGGCCGCCAGCGTGCCCGCGCAGGGCGGCGGCCTCAAGACCCGCTACCACGGCGACTACCACCTGGGCCAGGTGCTGGTGAGCGGCAACGACTTCGTGATCATCGACTTCGAAGGCGAGCCCGCGCGCGACTTCGAGGAGCGCCGCGCCAAGGCCTCGCCGCTGCGCGACGTGGCGGGCATGCTGCGCTCGTTCAACTACGCGCGCTGGACCGCGCTGCGGCGCGTGGCGCAGAACGCCGAGGAGGCGGCGCGCCTCGATGCCGCGGTGCGCGACTGGGAGCGCGTGACGCGCGACGCCTTCCTCTCGGCCTACACCGGCACGCTGGCCGGCGCGGCCGAGGCGGTGCCGGCCGATGCCGGGCTGCTGCGCCTGTTCGAGATCGAGAAGGCGCTCTACGAGCTGCGCTACGAGCTCAACAACCGCAACGACTGGGTCGAGGTGCCGCTGCACGGCCTGCTCGCCCTCGTTGCGCCGAACCATTCCACCGCGCGCTGACGCGACGGTCCACAGAAGGAGGAACTCATCATGGACAACTTCGGTTTCCACCTGGAACCCCTGCGCGCGATCCTCTACCAGATCGGCGCCTACCTGCCGCGGCTGCTGGTCGCGCTGGTGGTCGTGTTCGCGGGCTGGCTGATCGCCAAGGTGGTGCGCTTCGCGGTCATCAAGGCGCTGCGCGCGTTCAACTTCAACGTGCTGACCGAGCGCTCGGGGCTGGACAACTTCTGGCGCCAGGGCGGGCTCACGAGCGACACCTCGGCCATCATCGGCGTGCTGTTCTACTGGCTCGTGATCCTGGCCGCGCTGCTGATCGCCTTCAACGGGCTGGGGCTGAGCTACATCGCCGACCTGCTGGGGCGCGCGGTCTGGTTCGTGCCCAACATCTTCATCGCGCTGCTGGTGCTGGCCTTCGGCGCCTACTTCGCGCGCTTCGTCGGCGGCGCCGTGCAGACCTACTGCCGCAATGCCGGCATGCAGGACGGCCAGCTGCTGGGCAAGGCCGCGCAGTATGCGGTGATGGTGTTCGTGGTGCTGATCGCGCTCGACCAGGTGAAGGTGGGCGGCGACATCGTGCGCGAGACCTTCCTCGTGATGCTCGCCGGCATCGTTCTTGCTCTTGCACTGGCCTTCGGCCTCGCGGGCAAGGACTGGGCCGCCGAGCGCATCGAGCACTGGTGGCCGCGCGAACGCCCGCGCGGTTCTGGCGTGCCGGCGCGCACGCCGGTGACGCCGACCACGCCGGTCACACCCGTCACACCGACAACGCCTGCCGCCACCGGCACCGAAAGCGCCCCGGCACCCGCCGTGCGCCAGCCCGTGGCACCGCGCAGCGACCACGCGCCGGGCCCGTACGACAGCGGCGAGCGCTGGCCGCCACCGCGCTGAACGCGGCCATCGGCACTTCGACCTTTTTCGTGTTTCCCGACCCCGACCGATTCCTCGCATTGACCCATTCATGAAGAAGGCCACCTACAGCCCCATCTCCGCCGTCTGGCCCGGCGAGCCCTACCCGCGCGGCGCGACCTGGGACGGCCAGGGCGTGAACTTCGCGCTGTTCACGCAGCATGCGCACAAGGTCGAGCTGTGCCTGTTCGACGAGAGCGGCCGGCGCGAGCTGCAGCGCATCGAGCTGCGCGACCGCACCGACGACGTGTGGCACTGCTACCTGCCCGAGGCGCGCCCCGGCCTGGCCTACGGCTACCGCGTGCACGGCCCCTACAAGCCCGAGGAGGGCCACCGCTTCAACCCGAACAAGCTGCTGGTCGACCCCTATGCGAAGGACCTCGTGGGTTCGCTGCGCTGGGGCGACGCGCTCTACGGCTACACCGTGGGCGGCCGGCGCGAGGACCTGTCCTTCGACCGCCGCGACAGCGCGCCGCTGATGCCCAAGAGCCGCGTGCTCGAGACCGCCTTCACCTGGGGCGAGGACCGCCGGCCGTCGATCCCCTGGCAGGACATGGTGATCTACGAGCTGCACGTGCGCGGCTTCACGATGCAGCATCCCGAGGTGCCGCCGCAGCTGCGCGGCACCTACGCGGGCCTGGGCTGCGCGCCGGTGATCGACCACCTGCGGCGCCTGGGCGTGACCACGGTCGAGCTGCTGCCGGTGCACGGCTTCCTCAACGACCGCCACCTGGCCGAGCGCGGCCTGCAGAACTACTGGGGCTACAACACGCTGACCTACTTCGCGCCCGAGATGCGCTACAGCGCCTCGGGCAAGGTCAAGGAATTCAAGACCCTGGTGAAGACGCTGCACTCGGCCGGCATCGAGGTGATCCTCGACGTGGTCTACAACCACAGCTGCGAGGGCAACCAGCTCGGGCCCACGCTGTCGATGCGCGGCGTGGACAACGCCTCCTACTACATCCTCAACGGCGACCAGCGCCGCTACTACGACGACTTCACGGGCTGCGGCAACACCGTCAACCTCGAGCATCCGCGCGCGCTGCAGCTGGTGATGGACTCGCTGCGCTACTGGGTCGAGGAGATGCATGTCGACGGCTTCCGCTTCGACCTGGCCTCGGCGCTGGCGCGCGAGTCGGGCCGGGTCGAGAACCTCGGCGGCTTCTTCGACGCGATCCGCCAGGACCCGACCTTGAGCCGCGTGAAGCTGATCGCCGAGCCCTGGGACCTGGGCCACGGCGGCTACCAGGTCGGCAACTTCCCGCTCGGCTGGGCCGAGTGGAACGACCGCTACCGCGACGGCATGCGCGGCTTCTGGAAGGGCGACGCGGGCGTCACCGGCGAGATGGCGCAGCGCCTCACGGGCTCGCAGGACCTCTACGGCTGGTCGGGCAAGCGGCCGTTCGCGAGCATCAACTTCGTGACCGCGCACGACGGCTTCAACCTCGAAGACCTGGTCTCCTACAACGACAAGCACAACGAGGCCAACGGCGAGGACAACCGCGACGGCAGCAACCACAACGTATCGTGGAACTGCGGCGCCGAGGGCCCGACCGACGATGCCGAGGTGAACGCCCTGCGCGCGCGGCAGAAGCGCAACCTGCTGGCCACCCTGCTGCTGTCGCAGGGCGTGCCGATGCTGCTGGCGGGCGACGAACGCGGCCACAGCCAGAACGGCAACAACAACGCCTACTGCCAGGACAACGCGCGGAGCTGGATCGACTGGAGCGACACGCCCGAGCGCACCGCGCTCACGCGCTTCGTGCAACGCGCCATCGCGCTGCGGCGCCGGCATCCGGCGTTCCGCCGCCGCAGCTTCTTCGAGGGCCGCGTGCCCGAGGGGCAGTCGGCCAAGGACATCTGCTGGCTGCGCCCCGACGGCGACGAGATGAGCTCCGAGGACTGGAACACCGACCACGTGCGCTGCCTCGCGGCGCTGGTCTCGGGCAGCGCCCTGCCCGACCGCGGGCCACGCGGCGAGACGCTGCGCGACGACGACTTCCTGCTGCTGCTCAACGCGCACCACGACGCGATCCCGTTCCAGCTGCCACCGAGCGCGGTGCCCTGGCGCGTGCTGCTCGACACCACGAAGGACGATGGCGGCGGCGAGGCTGGAAAGCTGGATGGCGCCACCTATGCGCTGCCGAGCCGCTCGCTGGTGCTGCTGGGCCGAGAGAACACGGGAGCTTTCGAATGAACGATGCCATCTTCACGCAGCCGCGCATACACGCGATGCCCTTCGGCGCCTTGCCGAATCCCGCCGGTGGCGTCGACTTCCGCTTCTGGGCGCCCGATGCGCCGCAGGTGCAGCTCGAGCTCGGCACCGAGGCGCATGCCATGGCGCGCGATGCCGAAGGCTGGCACCGGCTGCGGCTCGCGCAGGCGCGCGCCGGCGACCGCTACCGCTTCCGCATGCCCGACGGGCTGCAGGTGCCCGACCCGGCCTCGCGCTTCAACCCCGACGACGTGCACGGCCCGAGCGAGGTGATCGACCCCACCGCCTACGCCTGGCGCGACGGCGGCTGGCGCGGCCGGCCCTGGTCTGAGGCCGTGATCTACGAACTGCACGTGGGCAGCTTCACGCCCGAGGGCACCTTCGACGCCACGCGCGCGCGGCTGCCCGAACTCGCGGCGCTCGGCATCACGGCCATCGAGCTGATGCCGCTGGCGGACTTCCCGGGCCGGCGCGGCTGGGGCTACGACGGCGTGCTGCCCTTCGCACCCGATGCCATCTACGGCCGGCCCGAGGCGCTCAAGGCGCTGATCGACGAGGCCCACGCGCTCGGCATGATGGTGCTGGTCGACGTGGTCTACAACCACTTCGGGCCCGAAGGCAACTACCTGCATGCCTGCTGCCCGCAGTTCTTCAACGACGCGCACCGCACGCCCTGGGGCGCCGCGATCAACTACGACGGGCCCGGCAGCGCGACCGTGCGCGACTTCTTCATCCACAACGCGCTCTACTGGGTCGAGGAGTTCCATGCCGACGGCCTGCGCATGGACGCGGTGCACGCGATCCGCGACGACTCGCCGGTGGGCATCGTGCAGGCCATCTGCGCTGCGCTGCGCGAAGGCCCGGGCCGCACGCGCGAGGTGCACGTGGTGCTCGAGGAGGACCGCAACCTCGCGCACCTGCTCGAGCGCGACAAGGAAGGCCGTCCGCGCATCGCCACCGCGCAATGGAACGACGACCTGCACCATGCGGCCCACGTGCTGCTGACCGGCGAGCGCGACGGCTACTACGCCGACTATGCGCAGCAACCGCTCGAGCTGTTCGCGCGCGCGCTGGCCGAGGGCTTCGTCTACCAGGGCCAGGCCTCGGTGTTCCGCGAGGGCGAGACGCGCGGCGAGCCGAGCGCCAACCTGCCCTCGGGCGCCTTCGTGTCCTACCTGCAGACGCACGACCAGGTCGGCAACCGCGCCTTCGGCGAACGCATCGATGCGCTGGCCGACCCGGTGCTGGTGCGCGCCGCGCGCGCCTGCCTGCTGCTGTCGCCGCACACGCCGATGCTGTTCATGGGCGAGGAGTACGCGGCCGCCACGCCCTTCCCCTACTTCTGCGACTTCGGGCCCGAGCTCGCGGCCGCGGTGTCGCAGGGCCGGCGCGACGAGTTCGGCCGCTTCGCCGCCTTCGCCGACGAGGCCGCGCGCGCGGCGATCCCCGACTGCAACGCGCCCGAGAGCTTCGCGCTCGCCAAGCTCGACTGGAGCGAGCGCGAGCGCTCGCCGCACCGCGAGAACCTCGAGGGCGTGCGGCAGCTGCTGCAGCTGCGCCGCGAGCGGCTGGTGCCGCACTTCGGCGGCCGCCAGCACGGCGGCGACTACGACGTCGAGGACGACCTGCTGCGCGTGCGCTGGACGCTGTCGGACGGCGCGGTGCTGCACCTGCTGGCCTGCTTCGGCGAGCATCAACATGCGGTCGACGCGCCACCGGGCGAGACGCTGCATTCGGTCGGCGCGCTCGGCGAGGCGGTGGATGCCGCGAGCGCACCCGACGAACATCCGCAACGGCTGCGCCTCGCGCGCGGCGCGGTGCATCTGAGCCTGCAGGTGTCCGATGTCGAGTGAATCCCGCGAGCCCCCCACGATCGAGGCGCTGTGCGCGCGCTTCGGCATCGACACCCGCTACCACGACGTCTTCGGCCACGAGCACCAGGCGCCGCGCGCCACCCTGCGCGCGCTGTTGTCGGCCTTCGGCGTGGCCTGGCACAACGAGGACGACGACACGCCGGCCGCGGTGCCGCCCGAGGCCGGTGCCGTGCTGCCCGCGGTGCACGTGGTGCGCGCCGAGCAGGCGCCGTGGTCGCTGACGCTCGATCCTGCCGTCCTGCCGCCCTCGGCCGATGGCCGTCACCTCTGGCACCTGCGCGACGAATACGGCGAGCCCAGCACGGGCGATGCGCGGATCGAGGCCGATGGCACGCTGAGCTTTGACGTCGAACTGCAACCCGGCTACCACCGCCTGTCGATCGAGGGCGCCGAGGGCGAGACGCTGCTGATCGCGACACCGGGGCGCTGCTACCGCCCGCCCTCGCTCGCGCCCGAGGGCGGCGGCCGCGCCTGGGGCCTCGCGGTGCAGCTGCCCGCGCTGCGCTCGCGGCGCAACTGGGGCATCGGCGACTTCGGCGATCTCTCGGAAC
This sequence comes from Variovorax sp. GW821-FHT10D07, assembly GCF_059415325.1. Lineage (NCBI taxonomy): Bacteria > Pseudomonadati > Pseudomonadota > Betaproteobacteria > Burkholderiales > Comamonadaceae > Variovorax > Variovorax sp. GW821-FHT10D07. The sequence goes on from NZ_JBWKMZ010000018.1 coordinate 57,270, forward strand.
TGGCCGCGCGCATGGCGCCGCTGGGCGTGGATGCGATCGGCCTCAACCCGCTGCATGCGCTGTTCGCCCACAACCCGCTGCATGCGAGCCCCTACAGCCCGTCGACGCGGCAACAGATCGACGCGCTCTACATCGCGGTGGAGGCCGTGCCCGACTTCGCCGAATGCGAGGAGGCGCGGCGCATGGTCGCCGAGCCCGCGTTCCAGACCCGGCTGAAGGCGCTGCGCGCCGCGCCGCTGGTCGACCGCGCGGGCGTGGCGCAGGCCAAGCACGAGGTGCTGCGCTGCCTGTTCGCGCACTTCGAACGCGCGCACCTGGGCCCGGACACCGAGCCCGGCAGCGACCGCGCGCGCATCTTCCGCTCCTTCGTGGCCGACCGCGGCGAGGCGCTGCACCGCCATGCGCTGTTCGAAGCACTGCAGGCGCATTTCCATGCCGCCGACGCCTCGGTGCATGGCTGGACCGGCTGGCCCGAGGCCTACCGCGATCCGGCCTCGGAGGCGGTGGCGCAGTTCGAGCGCACGCATGCGAGCGAGCTGCACTTCCACCAGTACCTGCAATGGCTGGCCTCGATGCAGCTCGCGGAGGCCGGGGCGCGCTGCCGCGCACTCGGCATGCGCGTCGGCTTGTACCTCGACCTCGCGATCTCGGTCGACCGCGCGGGCTCGGATGCCTGGGGTGGCCAGTCGGTGTTCGCGCTCGGCGCGAGCGTGGGCGCGCCGCCCGACGAGTTCAACCCCCAGGGCCAGGGCTGGGGCCTGCCGCCGCTGCGCGCCGACCGGCTGCGCACGAGCGGCTACCGGCTGTTCGCCGACACGCTGCGCGCCAACATGCGCCATGGCGGCGCGCTGCGCATCGACCATGTGATGGGACTGATGCGGCTGTTCTGGATTCCCGAGGGCAGCTCGCCGCGCGATGGCGCCTATGTGCAGTACCCGCTCGAGGAGATGCTCGCGATCCTCACGCTCGAGAGCCACCGCCACCGCTGCATGGTGATCGGCGAGGACCTGGGCACGGTGGCGCCGCGCGTGCGCGAGGCGCTGGCCCGGGCCGACGTGCTGTCGTATCGCGTGCTCGTCTTCGAGACGCGCGGCAGCGAATTCCTGCCGCCCGCCGATTACCCGGGCGCGGCGCTCGCGACCTTCGGCACGCACGACCTCGCGACCCTGGCCGGCTGGTGGTCGGGCCACGACCTGCGGCTGCGCGCGCAGCTCGGGCTGTTCCCCTCGCCGGAGCTGTTCGAAAAACAGCAGGCCGACCGCGCGGCGCAGCGCGTGGGCCTGCTGCGCGCGCTGCACCGGCAGGGCCTGCTGTCGGCCGAGCAGATGGCCGCGGCCGCCACGGCCACGCAGCCCGATGCCGCGCTGACGGCCGCCGTGCATGCCTACATCGGCGCCACGCCCTGCACGCTCGCGATGGTGCAGCCCGAGGACCTGCTCGGCACGCTCGACCAGGCGAACCTGCCGGGCACCACCGACGAGCTGCAACCCAACTGGCGGCGCAAGCTCGAGGCCGAGCTCGAGACCCTGGCCACGCGCGAGACGGTGCGCGCGGTGGCGGCGCGGCTGGCCGCCGAACGGCCACGCGCGAGCCCCGCGCAGGACACCGGGCAGCACGTGCCCGCGGCGCGCATTCCGCGCGCCACCTACCGGCTGCAGCTGCACCGCGACTTCGGCTTCGATGCCGCGGCGGCGATCGTGCCCTACCTCGCGCGGCTGGGCATCAGCCATGTCTACTGCTCGCCGATCCAGCGCGCGCGCGCCGGCAGCATGCACGGCTACGACGTGGTCGCGCACGACCAGATCAATCCCGAGCTCGGCGGCGCCGAGGGCTTCGAACGCTTCACGCGCACCTTGCATGCGCAGGGCCTGGGGCTGCTGCTCGACATGGTGCCCAACCACATGGGCGTGTTCGGCGCCGACAACGGCTGGTGGATGGACGTGCTCGAGCACGGACCGGCCTCGGTCTACGCGCAGCACTTCGACATCGACTGGGAGCCGCTGAACCCCGAGCTGCGCGGCAAGGTGCTGCTGCCGGTGCTCGGCGTGCCCTATGGCGAGGCGCTCTCGAACGGCGCGCTGGTGCTGCACTTCGAGCGCGGCGAGGGCACGGCGCGCGGCGAGGCCGGTTTCGCGCTGCGCTACTACGAGCATCGTTTCCCGATCGCGCCGCGCAGCCATGCCACGGTGCTGGCGCGCGCCGCCGAACGGCTCGCGGAAGGACCGCGCGCGCGGCTGCTGGCGCTGGCCGAGGCCTGGGCGCAATGGCCAGTGCACGACGCCAGCGCCGACGACGCGCCCGCGGCCGATTCGGCCGTGCGCGAGGCGCGCTCGCGCGAGCATGCGCTGCTGAAGGCGCGACTGGGCGAGCTCGCCGATGCGCATGCCGAGGTGGCGCAGGCGCTGGCGCAGGCCACGGCAGCCTTCAACGACGGCGGCGCGCGCGATGCGCTGCATGCGCTGATCGAGGCCCAGCACTGGCGCCTGACCTACTGGCGCGTGGCGGCCGACGAGATCAACTACCGGCGCTTCTTCGACATCAACGACCTCGCGGCGCTGCGCATGGAGCGCGACGAGGTGTTCGAGGCCACGCAATCGCTGGCGCTGGACCTCGCGGCGCAGGGCATCGTCGACGGGCTGCGCATCGACCACCCCGACGGCCTGCACGATCCGGCGCGCTACTTCCGCCAACTGCAGGAAGGCTATGCGCGCCGCGCCGGCCTGCCGCTGGCCGGCGACGATGCACAGGGCCGCCCGGCGCGGCCGCTGTACGTGGTGGCCGAGAAGATCGTGGCGCGCGGCGAGGAGGTGCCCGAGGACTGGCACGTGCACGGCACTACCGGCTACCGCTTCGCGAACGTGGCCAACGGCGTGCTGATCGACACCGCCGCCGCCGGGCGCTTCGCGGTGCTGTGGCATCGCTTCACCGGATCGCCCGCGCATTTCGAGGCCCATGTGCGCGACGGCAAGGCGGCCGTGATGCGCCATGCGCTGGCCTCGGAGCTCTCGGTGCTGTCGAACGCGCTGCTGCGCATCGCGCGCGCCGACCGCGACACGCGCGACCACACGCTCAACACGCTGCGCCGCGCGCTCGCGGCGGTGGTGGCCTGCCTGCCGGTCTACCGCAGCTACATCGTCGACGTGCCCTCGGCGCAGGACCGTCGCTTCATCGACGTGGCGGTGGCCGCGGCCGAGCGGCACTTCGGCGACGGCGACACCTCGGTCTACGCGTTCCTGCGCCAGACCCTGAGCGGCGAGGCCGTGCCCACGGCCGGCCCCGCGCTGCGCGACCGGGTGCGGCGCTTCGCGGTGCGCTTCCAGCAGTTCAGCGCGCCGGTGGCGGCCAAGGGCGTGGAGGACACGGCCTTCTACCGCTACTTTCCGCTCGCCGCGCTCAACGAGGTGGGCGGCGATCCCGACGTGTTCGGCGTCGACGTGGAGGACTTCCACGCGGCGAGCGCCGACCGCGCCGCGCGCTGGCCGCACACCATGCTCGCGACCTCGACGCACGACAACAAGCGCTCGGAGGACGTGCGCACGCGCATCGACGTGCTGTCGGAGATCCCGCGCGAATGGCGCGCCGCGCTGATGCGCTGGCGCCGGCTGCAGCAGCCGCTGCGCGAGCGCATGGCCGCCGAGGGCGCGCCGGCCGACGCGCCCTCGGGCGCCGACCTCTACCTGCTGTGCCAGACGCTGGTCGGCACGCTGCCCGTCGAAGAACTCGAAGCCGAGGCGCTGGCCGACTACAGCGAGCGCATCGTGCAGTACATGCACAAGGCCGCGCGCGAGGCCAAGCTGCGCACCGCGTGGACCCGGCCCGACGCGGGCTACGAAGATGCGCTGCGGCGCTTCGTGGAACTGACGCTCGATGCGGCGCAACCGGCCGCATGGTGGGCGGACCTGCGGGCCTTCGCGTCGCGCATCGCGCTGTTCGGGGCCTGGAACGGCCTCTCGCTGACGCTGCTGAAGTTCGCCTCGCCCGGCGTGCCCGACGTCTACCAGGGCACCGAGTTGATGCCGCTGACGCTGGTGGACCCCGACAACCGGCGGGCCGTGGACTATGCGTGCCGCGAAGACCTGCTCGAGGACTTCGAGCAGCGCGCGGCGGGCGCGCGCTCCGCCGAGAGCGTGGAGGCGTTCGCGCGCGCGCCGCACGACGGCCGCGCCAAGCTCTGGTTCGCGTGGCGGCTGCTGGCGCTGCGCCGCGCGCAGGATGCGTTCTTCCGCGATGCCGACTATCGCGGGCTGCGCGTCGAAGGACCGCTCGCGCGACACGTGGTCGCGTTCGAGCGGCGCCACGAGGGACGCACGCTGGTGGTGGTGGCCGCGCGCTTCTTCGCGGGGCTGTGCGGCGGCATGGCCGACGAGGCTGCGCCGGTGCTGCCGGTGGGCGAGGCCTGGCGCGGCACGCGGGTATGGCTGTCCGATGAAGGCACGGCCGATGCGCGGGCCGGCTTCACCGAACTGCTGACCGATGCGCCGTTCGAATCGGGCCGCGAGGTCGATCTCGCGCTGCTGTTCGCACGCCTGCCATGGGCCGCGCTGTGGCGCGGCGCGCCGGGCGACTGAGCCGCGCGCGGCGGCGCGGTCCTACGCGCTGTCGCGACGAAGGGCGCCTCGTGGGGCGGCGGCGTGGCCCCACAGTGCCAGCACACCGCTCCACGTCCCTTTGCCATGCCCACCGCATCCGCCACGACCCGCCGCGCGCGCCCGCCGCGCGGCCCGCTCTCCATCTTCATGGTGGAGGACGAGCCGCTGGTGCAGGACAGCCTGCGCGTGGTGCTCGGCGGCTTCCTCGGTGCCGAGGTGGTGGGCTCGGCCCACAGCGAGACCGAGGCGATCTCGTGGCTGCAGGCGCACGACGATGCCTGGCGGCTCGCGGTGGTGGACCTGTTCCTGCAGCAGGGCACCGGCCTGGGCGTGCTGTCGTGGCTCGCGCCGATGAAGAACGGCCGCACGGTGATCGCGCTGACCAACGCGGCCACGCGCGCGAACCGCGCGCAGTGCCTGCAGCTCGGCGCCGACGCGGTGTTCGACAAGTCCGAAGAGATCAACGAGTTCCTGAGCTTCTGCGAGAGCAGGTCGATGGGTTTGCCGGCGGCGCAGCCGGCGGCCACGTCGCGCGCGACCGGACGCGTCTGAGCGGCGCGCGCCACCGCCTACAGCGATGCAGGCGGCGCACCGACGATGCGCGGCCGGTACGGTCCCAGGATGAAGTTTCTTTCCCTACTTCATCCACACACCTCACTCACCGAAAGGAGTCAGACATGGCCAAGGAAAAGCATCTGCTCGACACGAACAACAACCTGCACCGCGACCCGATCACCGGCGAGCCAGGCTCGCACCCGGTGGGCACGGGCGTCGGCGCCACCGGCGGCGCGCTCGCGGGCGCGGCGGTCGGCGCGGTCGGCGGCCCCGCGGGCGCGGCGGCCGGCCTGATCGCGGGCGCCGTGCTCGGCGGCATGGGCGGCAAGGCCGTTGCCGAACGCGTGAACCCGAGCGTGGAACGCGAGCACTGGGCCTCGGCCTACGAACGCGAGCCTTACTACGAGGCCGGCCGCAGCTTCGACGACTACGCACCGGCCTACGAACTGGGCTGGAGCGGACGTGCCGCGGGCCACGACGAGTTCGCGTCCGTCGAGCCCTCGCTCGCGCGCGAATGGGAAGCGCGCCGCGGTGCTTCCACGCTCGACTGGACGCGCGCCCGGCCCGCGTCGCAGGCCGCGTGGGAGCGGGCCGACCGTCTCTACTACAGCGACGAGGACAGCGCGATTCCCGCAGTGGATGGGATCCCGCTGGCCAACGACGACGTGGTCGACGTGATCAACGACCTGCTCGAAACCAGCCGCGACGGCGAATACGGCTTCCGTGTCTGCGCCGAGGAGGTCGATGACGCGCAACTCAAGCGCGTGTTCGCGGCGCGCGCCGTCGAATGCGCCGATGCGGCGGCGCAGTTGGTGCGCGTCGTGGAGTCCTATGGCGGCCAGCCGGCCGCGGGCGGCACGGCCAGCGGCGCCATGCACCGCGGCTGGGTGCATGTGAAGGGCGCGGTCGGCGCCAACAGCAAGCTGTCGATCCTCGAGGAATGCGAGCGCGGCGAGGACACGGCCGTGGCGCGCTACCGCAAGGCGCTCAAGCAGATGCTGCCGGCCGGCGTGCGCGAGATCGTCGCGACGCAGGCACGCGGGGCGCAGCGCAACCATGACCAGATCCGCGACCTGCGCAACGCGGAGCGCGCGGCGCGTTGATCGCGGCGTCATGAACGAGAAAGAGCCCGGCATGCCGGGCTCTTTTTTTTTTGAGGCCGCGTGGCGACTACTTGCAGTTGAGCTTCATCGCCTCGATGCGCCCGCCGAAGCCGAGCCGGCTGACGAGTCCGCCTTCTCGGCTGTTGGCCGGGAAGCTCACGGTGCGGTCGCGGAACATGGCGTGCTGGTAGACCTCGAGCGTGGCGCGCGGGCCCACGGTCACGCTGTCGATGTCGCGCTGCAGTTGCCGCGCCGTGCCCTTGTCGAGGCTCTGCAGGGTGGCGGGGCCGACCAGGGTCACGACGTCGCCCTGGAAGTCGCGCTTCGAATAGAACTGGGCCCAGCAGCCGGAGCCATGCGCCGGGTCCTCGACGCGCAGCGGCACGAGCAGCACGGTGGGCTCGGCCTGGTTGTCGACGGCCGAGACCTTGGGCGTGCCGGTGGAACAGGCGCCGAGCGCGAGCGCGGCGGCGAGGCCCAGGGGCCAGAGGGTGCGAGAAGTCTTCATGATGGATGCAAAGGCTGGGATCGGGGAATGGCGCCGGCGGGCGGATCGAGGATCCGCCTGGCTCGAAGGAGGCCGAAGGCCTGCGCCGCGAAGCTTCAAGATAGCGGCCGAGCGGCGCGATGCCGTAGGAGAAAGGCGCGCGGCGCCGTCGCAGGCGGGCGTGCCTGTTCGTGGACCGCATCGCACCTCGCCGAATAAAGCGCTTGCAATTGAATCGCATGCGATCTAATATTCGGTCCATGCCAGCCAAGAAAGCTTCCTCCGCCCAGCCTGTCGCCCCCAGTGCCGACCGACTCACGCTGGACGAGCAGCTGTGCTTCTCCGTCTACTCGACCATGTTGAGCCTCAACAAGGTCTACCGCGGCCTGCTGCGCGATCTCGATCTCACCTACCTGCAGTACCTCGTGATGCTGGTGCTGTGGGAGCGCGACGGCCTCAACGTGTCCGAGATCTGCACCCGCCTCTCGCTCGAGACCACCACGCTCACGCCCCTGCTCAAGCGGCTCGAGGCCCGCGGGCTCATCGTGCGCGCACGCTCGGCACTCGACGAGCGCCAGGTCATCGTGTCGCTCACGGCCGAGGGGCGCGCGCTGCGCACCAAGGCCAAGGCCATCCCGGCCTGCGTCGCGCAGGCGATGGAGCTGTCGGGCGACGAGATCGACGGCCTGCGCGAACAACTGCAGACGCTGCGCGCCAGCCTCGACAGGAACGCATGACCACTCCACTCCCTCGCGAGGCAGTCGTTGCCGGCTGCCTTTTTTCAAGGCACTTATATCGCATGCGATATTCATTCATACGCTAGTTCTCCCGTCCACCCGTTCCCACCCCTCCAGCCAAAGGAAATCACCATGTCCTCGAACCAGACCACCTCTTCTTCCACCACGCGCCGCAGCCTGCTGACCGGCAGCGCCGCCACGCTCGCGACCGGTGCCCTCGTCGGCGCGGGCCTCGCGCGCAACGCCGAGGCCGCGCCCGCGCGCGCGGCCAAGGGCCAGCGCAGCTCGGGCAACACCATCGTCACCCAGGACGGCACGCAGCTCTACTTCAAGGACTGGGGCAGCGGGCAGCCCGTGGTCTTCAGCCATGGCTGGCCGCTGAATTCCGACAGCTGGGAATCGCAGATGCTGTTCCTCGCCTCGCAGGGCTTCCGCACCGTGGCGCACGACCGCCGCGGCCATGGCCGCTCGAGCCAGCCGTGGAACGGCAACGACATGGACACCTACGCCGACGACCTCGCCACCGTCATCGAGACGCTGGACCTGAAGAACGTGGTGCTGGTCGGCTTCTCGACCGGTGGCGGCGAAGTGGCGCGCTACATCGGCCGCCATGGCACGAAGCGCGTGGCCAAGGCCGCGCTGATCTCGGCCGTGCCGCCGCTGATGCTCAAGACGGCCGCCAACCCCGGTGGCCTGCCGATCGAGGTGTTCGACGGCCTGCGCGCGGCGCAGCTCGCGAACCGTTCGCAGTTCTACAAGGACGTGCCCTCGGGTCCCTTCTTCGGCTTCAACCGGCCCGGTGCCAAGCCCTCGCAGGGCCTGATCGACTCGTGGTGGGCGCAGGGCATGCAAGGGGGCCACAAGAACACCTACGACTCGATCAAGGCCTTCTCGGAAACCGACTTCACCGAGGACCTGAAGAAGTTCGACGTGCCCACGCTGATCGTGCACGGCGACGACGACCAGATCGTGCCGATCGGCGCCGCCGGCCTGGCCTCGGCCAAGCTCGTGAAGAACAACAAGCTGATCGTCTATCCCGGCGCGCCGCACGGCCTGACCGACACGCACAAGGACCGTTTCAACGCGGACCTGCTCGCGTTCATCAAGTCCTGAACGGGACATCCGGCGCGCGGGCTTGACGCGCGCGCCGGGCTTGCGTCTGATGCGGGCATGCACACGCCGCATCCACCAAGGACCTCGAGATGACATCGCCCCCCTGGGACCTCGAACGCTTCGTGAGCGCGCAGGACCCGGTGTACGCCGAGGTCTGCGCCGAGCTCGCCGCGGGGCGCAAGCGCAGCCACTGGATCTGGTTCGTGTTCCCGCAGCTCGCGGCGCTGGGACGCAGCTCGACGGCGCGCTTCTTCGGGCTCGAGGGCATAGCTGAGGCGGCGGCCTATTGGGCGCATCCGGTGCTCTCGCAACGGTTGCGGCAGTGCACGCAGCTCGTGCTCGACGTGCAGGGCAAGAGCGCGCACCAGATCTTCGGCTCTCCCGACGATCTGAAGCTGTGTTCGTGCATGACGCTGTTCGAGGTCGCCGCGCGCGACGAGCCGATCTTCGGCGAGGTGCTCGCGCGCTACTACGGCGGGGTGCGCGACGAAGCGACGCTCACGCTGGTCGGCGCCTGATTCAGAGCGCCATCAACCCGCCGGCGACAGCCGCCAGCACGACCACCAGCACCGGCGACATGCGCGCCCAGACCAGCAGCCCGAAGGCCGCGAGCGCCAATCCGAAATCGGCGCGCGTGTGGATGGCGCTGGTCCACACCGGGTCGTAGAGCGCGGCCACCAGCACGCCGACCACGGCCGCGTTGACGCCGGCCATCGCGCGCTGCACACCTTCGCGCTGGCGCAGCGTCTCCCAGAACGGCAGCGCACCCGCCACCAGCAGGAACGCGGGCAGGAAGATCGCGAGCAACAAGGCCAGTCCGCCGAGCCAGCCGCCGAAGGGGGCGGGCATGACAGCGCCCAGGAACGCGGCGAAGGTGAACAAGGGCCCCGGCACCGCCTGCGCGGCGCCGTAGCCCGCGAGGAAGACGTCGTTCGACACCAGTCCGCTCGGCACCACCCCGGCCTGCAGCAGAGGGAGCACGACGTGCCCGCCGCCGAACACGAGAGCACCGGCCCGGTAGAAGTCGGCAACGACGGCAAGCCCTGGCGAGTGCCATGCGGCGGCCACGAAGGGCAGCGCCACGAGCAGCACGACGAACAACCCGAGCAGCACGGCGCCGGTCGTCTTGCCCACGCCGTAGTCGCGATGCCGGGCCGCGGGCAGAGGAACCAGCTGCAGCGCCCATCGGCCCACCACGCCACCCGCGACGATGGCTGCGATCTGCCCCCATGCCGAGGGCACCGCGAGCACCAGCAGCGCCGCGACGATCGCGACGCCCGCGCGCAAGCGACCGGGACACAAGGTCCTGCCCATGCCCCAGACCGCCTGCGCGACCACGGCCACCGCGACCACCTTCAGCCCATGCACGGCGCCCGACTGCGAGAGCGCGGACCACTGCGTGACGCCGGCCGCGAACAGCACGAGCGCCACGGCCGATGGCAGCGTGAACCCGATCCACGCCGCGATCGCCCCACCCCAGCCAGCGCGCCCCAGCCCGAGCGCGATGCCCACCTGGCTGCTCGCGGGGCCGGGCAGGAACTGGCACAGCGCCACCAGGTCCGAGTAACTCCTGTCGTCGAGCCAGCCGCGGCGTTCGACGAAGGCCGCGCGGAAGTAGCCCAGGTGGGCCACCGGGCCGCCGAAGGAGCTGAGGCCTAGCTGGAGGAAGGCGAGAAAGACCTCGAGCACCGAGCCGCGTGCGCGGGCGGTGTCGTGGCCTTCATCGACGGAAGGGCCTGGGTCGGATTGCTGCTGCGGGTTCATGGGGCGGCGCGGCAGTATCGGTCACGCCCATGAAAGTTCGACCGGCCCCGCATCGACAAGATGTCTCCCAGATCGATCGCCAGAATCCATCCGCCCACCTCTCCTCCTCCCTCGGGTGGGCTTCCTCCCTGGTCCCATGCGAGTACGGACCATTCGGCCCGCCTCGTGCGGGCTTTTTTTCGGCCCGCGTTCCATCGGCCTTTTTGACGCAAATGCGCGCGCGACAACGCCAACCGAATTCCGTAGGCAAAATCCAGGCATGCGAAACGTAGAGGGACTGTCCGACCGCGAGCTCGAGGAGCTGGCACGCGTCTGGCGCAAACGCGCGCTCGAGGGCGAGCTGCACGCCAGGGGCACGGCCCATCTGCTCGAGACCGAGGCCCGGCGCCGCGTTGGCCTGGCGCGCTTCGACCCCGATGCCCTCGACCTGCGCTCGCTCGCGGATCGGCAGTTTCTTCCGCACCAGGGGCTGGGCGGCAGGCTGCTCAAGGCCGGCATGCTCGCCGCGGGGATCACGCTGATTCTGCTGCTGCTGGTCGCCTATCGCTGAGCGGCCCGCTCCCGCTGGCGCGCTCGAACCAACGCCCAAAGCAAAAGGCGCTGCAACTCGAAAAGTTGCAGCGCCTTGCAATTTGGTGGCCTGGGGCGGAATCGAACCACCGACACGCGGATTTTCAATCCGCTGCTCTACCAACTGAGCTACCGGGCCTGGTATGGCACCTCACCGAATCACCGGGAGAACCGGCTTTGAGGCCTGTTCAACCACCGTGCTGCGGTGTGGAGCCTGCGATTATACAGCGCTTCTGCGGCCTCGCGAAAGATCCACACCAAGTTGTTTGAGCTTTCGATACAGATGGGTGCGCTCGAGGCCGGTCTTTTCGGCCACGCGGGTCATCGAACCGTTCTCCATCGCGAGGTGGAACTCGAAGTAGGCCTTCTCGAAACCGTCGCGCGCATCGCGCAGCGGACGATCGAGATCGAAGCTCTGCGTGGACTGCGGGCCCTGGTCGGGCACGGGCACCGACGCGAGCGACGCCATCAGCAGGCTGTCGCCGGTGGTGGTGATGGCGCTCGGCTGGCCATGGCCGGTGGGCGTGGGCACGACACCGGCCGCGGCGCGGCGTGCGCTCTCGCGCGCGAGTCCCTGCTCGACGGCCTTCAGCAGCTTCTGCAGGGTGATGGGCTTTTCGAGAAACGCGAAGGCACCGATGCGCGTGGCATCGACGGCGGTGTCAATGGTGGCGTGGCCGCTCATCATGATGACGGGCATCGTGAGCAGGCCCGCGGTGGACCACTCCTTGAGCAAGGTCACGCCATCGGTGTCGGGCATCCAGATGTCGAGCAGCACGAGATCGGGACGCGCACGCTGACGCGCGGCACGTGCCTCGGCCGCGTTCTCCGCGAGTTCGACGTTGTGGCCTTCGTCATTGAGAATTTCGAAGAGCAGGTCCCTGATGCCCAGCTCGTCATCGACCACGAGAATGTTTGCCATGAGTGCTGCTTGTTGTATGCGCTGGTGTGTTGGTGCGACGGCCTCTTTCGGTCGCGCCGCGCGGCGGAAGACTTACTTCGAATCTTCGGTGTGAGCGGCCGCTGCCTGCGGCTCGCCTGCCAGCGCGAATGATAGCGAGACTTGCGCCCCGGCTATAGCCCCGTCGACGACGCGGTTGGACAGCTCGATGCGCGCGCCGTGCTCGTCGGCGATCTTCTTGACGACCGCGAGCCCCAAACCTGTACCTTTTGTTTTCGTCGTGACGTAGGGCTCGAACGCGCGCTTGAGAATGTTCTCGGCGAAGCCCGGTCCGCTGTCCTGCACGGTGAGCCGCACGCGCTGTCCCGAATCGCCGAGCCGCGTGCGGATGACGACCTCGCCGCGCCGTCCGGTGGCACCGGCCGCGGCCTCGGCGGCATCCTGCGCGTTCTGCAGCAGGTTGTGGATGACCTGGCGCAGCTGCTGCGCGTCGCCGCGGATCGGTCGGCAGCGCTCGTCGGGTTCGAAGCGCAGCGCGATCGGCATGGTCTCGACGTTGTAGAGATGGAGCACGTCCACCAGCAGCGCATTGAGGTCGACGGGCTTGAGGTCGGCGGCCGGCAGGCGCGCGTAGTCGCGGAATTCGTTGACCAGCCGCTTCATCGCATCGACCTGGTCGACGATGGTCTTCACCGACTTGACCAGCACCGCCTGCTCGGGCGCGGCGACCTTGCCCGAGAGCTTCATCTCGAGCCGCTCGGCCGAGAGCTGGATCGGCGTGAGCGGATTCTTGATCTCGTGCGCGAGCCGCCGCGCGACCTCGCCCCAGGCCTGCGCGCGCTGCGCCGAGACGATCTCGGAGATGTCGTCGAACACCAGCAGCCGCGCGGCGCCCGGCAGCTCGGCACCGCGCGCCACGATGTTGATGGCGCCTTCCTGCTGCGGCAGGTCGGTGCCGGTGGCGTGCAGCTCGAAGGCATGCTGCCAGTGGTCGAGGCCATGCTGCATGCGCTCGACGAGGAAGTCCTCGAACTGCTGCTGCACGGCGGCGCCGAAGTCGGCCAGGCCCGGCACCTCGGTGAGCAGCTGGCCTTCGTAGGCCGCGAGCGGCGCGCGCAGCACGCGCGTGGCGCCGGGGTTGGTCGACAGCACGGTGCCGCCGGCATCGAGCACGATCACGCCCGAGGTCAGGTTGTCGAGGATGGTCTGCAGGTTGGCGCGCGCGGCATCGAGCTGGCCCATGGTCTTCTCGACCGCGGTGCGCGCCTCGGCCAGTTGCTGCGTCATGACGGCGAACGAGCGCGTGAGGCCGCCGAGTTCGTCCTTGCCCTGCGACACGGCCGTGGGCCGCAGGTCGCCGGCGGCCACCTGGCGCACGCCATCGGCCAGCACCAGCAGCGGCCGCGCGAGCTGGTTGCCGAACAGCACCGCGAGCAGCACGGCACCGAACACCGCGAGGAACAGGCTCAGCGTGAGCGTGCCGATGTACATGCGGCGCAGGCCCACGCGCCCGAGCGCGCGCTCCTGGTATTCGCGGTTGGCCTTGTCGACCGCGAGCGCGTTGGCCACCACGTTGGGCGGCAGCGGCCGCGTGACCTGCAGGAAGCGCGGCGCGGCATCGAGGTCGAAGCCCGGGCGCTGCACCATCGCGAGCGCGCGCACGGTGGCCGGCGGCAGCAGGATGCCCGGCGGCGGCTCGTCGAGTCCCTCGATGTGGGCGATCGCGCGGTCGGCGCGCACCTGGCGCAGCTGCTGCGGCGTGGGCCGCTCGGGATTGAGCTGGAAGCGCGACGCGCCCGCGGTGGCGATGAGCTGACCCGCATTGGTCCACAGCACCACGTCGGTGGCCTCGAGCTGGTCGCGGATGCGTTCGAGCGCGAGGCCCGCGCTGGCATCGGAGACCTGCGCGAGCTGGCCGCCGGCCGCGCGCGTCTTGGCCGCGAGGTCGTCGGACAGCGCATCGAGCGTGGCACGCCCGAGGTTCAGGCCCGAGTTCAGCGCGCCCTCGACCTTGACGTCGAACCAGCTCTCGATCGAGCGCTCGACGAACTGGTAGGACACGACGTAGACCAGCGCGCCCGGCACCACGCCCACCAGCGCGAAGATGGCGGCGAGCTTGATCAGGAGGCGGCTGCCGAACTTGCCCTGCCGCAACCGGCGCAGCAGCCGGAACGCGACCCAGCCGATCACCAGCACCAGCACCACCGCCACCACGACGTTGATGCCGAACAGGCGCACGTAGTAGCGCTCGTAGAGCTCGCGGTTGTTGGTGGCCTGGGCCAGCAGGAACATCAGCACCAGGCCGATGGCGGTGACCAGCGCGGCGCCGACGCCCACGGCCCAGCGCATCGCACGCGAGCGGCGCGCGGCGGGCGTGGCCGCGGCACCGCTGCGCGGCTTGGAACTCACCGCTGCTTCTCCACCGCCAGGCGCGCGCTGCGCTCGGCGGAGATGTTCCAGTCGGCCTGGCCGGCCACGCCAATCTGGAACGGCCGCGGCAGCTGTGAGGTGTCGAGCCGGAAGCGGAAGGTGACCTGGTGCAGCGGGTCGTCGCCGATCTCGGCCGGATCGCCCATGCGCAGCCGGCCCACGCGCCGCACGGCCTCGAGCGCATCGGCGAGGCTGTCGAAGTTCTGGTTCAGCGACAGGCTGAAGCTGGCCGAGCCCGACAGCGGCAGCGGCGAGATGTTGAGCCGCCAGCGGCGGGTCAGCGGCTGGTAGGCCAGCCGCATGTGGCGCGTGGCCTGCGCGACCTTGCGGTCGGTCCAGTACCAGCGCTCCTGGAACATCTCGGCCTCGGCCACGAAGTAGATCGCGATGCCCTTGTCGAGCACGTCCTCGACCAGCGCGGGCAGCTCGAACTGCACGGCGGCATTGAGGTAGACGGCATCGTCGGACTGCTCGAGCCGCATCTGGGTGACGGCGGCGGCATTGCGCGTCTGGGCCAGCACGGGCGGCGCCAGCACCGTGACGAGCAGCACGACCACCAGCGCCAGCAGCACCAGCCACCGGGGCTTGCGCGGTTCAACCCGGGTGCTTTTCAAGCAGGGCGTAGAAAAAGCCGTCGTGGTCACCCAGGGGATTGTCCTGGACGGCACGGGCATTCGCCCCGCTTTGAGGCAGCAAATGCCCCGGCGATGGCCGCAATCGGGCGTCGGTGTTGTGTGCAAGAAACGCATCGATCTGTTGCGAACCCTCTTCCCGAAACACCGAACAGGTGCAGTAAAGCAGCCGTCCGCCGGGCCGGACCAGGGGCCAGAGCGCCGCCAGCAGCGCGGCCTGCTGCAGGGCGAGCTGGGCGGTATCGCTCTCGCGGCGCAGCCAGCGCACGTCCGGATGGCGGCGCACGATGCCCGAGGCGGTGCACGGGGCATCGAGCAGGATGGCGTCGAAAGGCTGGCCGTCCCACCAGTCGGCGGGCCGTCCCGCGTCGGCCACCACCACCTTGGCCTGCAGGTCCAGACGGGCCAGGGTCTCGTCGATGCGGCGGCTGCGCACGGCGTCGACCTCGAGCGCGGTCAGTTCGAGCGCATCGGGGCCCGCGAGTTCGAGCAGGTGGGCGGTCTTGCCGCCGGGCGCGGCGCAGGCGTCGAGCACGCGCAGCCGCCGGCCGGACGGCGCCGCGAGTCCGTCGAGCAGCAGCGGCGCCGCGAGCTGGGCCGCGGCGTCCTGCACCGAGCAGGCGCCGTCGGCGAAACCGGGCAACTGCTGCACCGGCCGCGCGCGCGCGAGCTGCAGCCCGCTGGCCGCGACCGGCGTGGCCGGCATGTCGAGTGCCGCAAGTTCGTTGCGGTAAGGGCCGGCGGCCGTCTTGCGGACATTCACGCGCAAGGTCATCGGCGCCTGGGCGTTGTCGGCCTGCAGCACGCGCTGCCAGTCGCGCGGATGGTCGCGCTTGAGCTTCTCGATCCACCAGCGCGGATGGTTCCAGTGCGCCACCGGTTCGGCATCGGTGGCGGCCACGAGTTCGTCGCGCTCGCGCAGGAAGCGCCGCAGGCAGGCATTGATGAAGCTGGCCTGCGCGCGCGTGGCCGGGTTGCGCTTGGCGGCCTCCACGGTCTGGTCGACCAGCGTGAAGGGCTCGTAGGGCGACTGCCCCGCGTCCCAGGCCAGCGCGAGCGCGGTGCACAGCAGCGCATCGGGCAGCGGCGGCGGCGTGCGCTTGGCGAGGTGGCGGCGCAGGGCTTCGGCGCGGCCCAGCCAGCGCAGCACCTGGAAACCCAGGGCCTGGACGCCGGGGCGCAGCGCGGGTTCGACGGCCTCGAAGGCGACCGAGCCCGAGGTGCCGGCGCGGATCGACGCCAGCGCCCCTGCGGTCAATTGCAGTTGGCGCCAGAGCGGGGGTTGCAGCGGCGAAGCGCCGCCGTGCGAGGGGTCAGAAGGAAGAGCAGGCAATGCGGGCGATGTTAAAGGGCCCGGATGTCCGCCATCCAGGCAATGTCATGAACGAAATCGGCGGCCGAAGTTCAGTGCAGCGGCGCCGCGGGCCTCAGACGCACGGCCCATGCCACCAGCAGCGCCGGGAACTGGGCCAGCGCCGCGTTGTAGCTGGCGACCGCGAGGTTGAACTGGGTGCGCGCGATCTCGGCGGCGGCCGAGGGTTCGGGCCAGGCCATCGGCTCGGCCGCGATCGCGCCGGTGACCGTCACGGGCACCAGCGCGTTCGCCGTCGAAGCCTGGCCCGCGGGACGCGACAGCGTGCCGTCGGGATGGAAGGAGGTCACCGCATCCGGATGCCGGCGCTGCCAGGCGGTCAGCAGCACCTGCAGCGCGGTCGCGAGCGCCGACATGCTGCCGGCCTCGAGCGGGCGCTGCCGGGTCGCGCCGAGCAGGGTGGCCATCTGCGTGGTCGCGGCCTGCAGCGAAGAGGCGCCCGCCGCGGGATCGGTCGACTCCTCGGCGGCCGACGGCGCGCTCAGGCTGGTCTGCACGAAGTCGAGCTGGCGCGCCAGCGCGGCGTCCAGCGTGGCATAGGCCTGCAGCACCGCCGCGCGCAGGCGCACCAGCCGGTTGTAAGCGCCGACAAACCAGAACAGCAGCACGGCCACGACGATCCAGCCGGCCAGCGAATCGGGCAACACGCTCATCGATGGCACTCCAGGAAAAGCTCAGAAGGAAGACGGGAGGACGCGCGGAAAACCGCGGCCCCCCATGAAAAACGCCTCCCGACCGTCAAGCCGGGAGGCGTTCACGACCGGTCACGGCCGGGCGATGCTAACCAGTTATTCGGTCGCGGCGCCTTCGCTGGCGTCGACCGTGCTGGTGGCATCGCTGGACGAACCGGCGAGCTCGGCGGCTTCGGACTCGGCGATGGCGCGGCGCTCGGCCTCGTCCATCTCGTCCTTGGCCTTGCGTGCCAGGTGGTACGCCATGCCGGTGCCCGCGGGGATCAGGCGGCCGACGATGACGTTCTCCTTCAGGCCGCGCAGCTCGTCGCGCTTGCCCATGATCGCGGCTTCGGTCAGCACGCGCGTCGTTTCCTGGAACGAAGCGGCGGAGATGAACGAATCGGTCGACAGCGACGCCTTCGTGATACCGAGCAGCAGGTTGGTGAACGTCGCGGGGATCTTGCCTTCGGCGCGCAGGGCGTCGTTGGTGTTGAGCATTTCGCTGCGTTCGACCTGTTCGCCCGAGATGTAGCTGGTGTCGCCGACGTTGTCGACCACGACGCGGCGCAGCATCTGGCGAACGATCACCTCGATGTGCTTGTCGTTGATCTTCACGCCCTGCAGGCGGTACACGTCCTGCACCTCGTCCACGATGTAGCGCGCGAGTTCTTCCGAACCCAGCAGGCGCAGGATGTCCTGCGGGTCCGCCGGACCGTCGACCACGCTTTCGCCCTTGTTCACCACCTGGCCTTCGTGCACCAGGATGTTCTTTTCCTTCGGCACGAGTTCTTCCCAGACCTTGCCTTCCGGGTCGGTGATCTGCAGGCGGATCTTGCCCTTCGTTTCCTTGCCGAACGACACGGTGCCGGTCATCTCGGCCAGCATGCCCTTGTCCTTCGGCGAACGGGCTTCGAACAGCTCGGCCACGCGCGGCAGACCGCCGGTGATGTCGCGGGTCTTCTGGCCTTCGACCGGAATACGCGCCAGCACTTCGCCGGGGCCCACGTCCTGGCCGTCACGCACCTGGATCAGCGCGCCGATCGGGAAGCCGATCGTCACCGAGTGGTCGGTGCCGGGGATCTTCACCTCGGCGCCCGAGGCGTCGATCAGCTTGACCTGCGGACGCACGACCTTGGCAGCGCCGCGGCGCTTCGGGTCGATCACGACCAGGGTCGACAGACCGGTCACTTCGTCCACCTGCTTGGCGACCGTGAGGCCTTCCTCGACGTTCTCGAACTGGGTCTTGCCGGCGAATTCCGTGATGATCGGGCGCGTCAGCGGGTCCCAGTTGGCGAGCACGTGGCCGGCCTTGATCTGCTGGTCGGCCTTGACCGTCAGCGTCGCGCCGTACGGCACCTTGTGGCGTTCGCGCTCGCGGCCGTGCTCGTCATGGATGACGATCTCGCCCGAACGTGCGATCACCACCAGCTCGTTCTTGCTGTTGGTCACGTAGCGCATCGTGGCGTTGAAGCCGATCACGCCGTTGGACTTGGCCTCGACGCTCGAAGCGACAGCCGCGCGCGAAGCCGCACCACCGATGTGGAAGGTACGCATCGTGAGCTGCGTGCCCGGTTCGCCGATCGACTGCGCCGCGATCACGCCGACCGCTTCGCCGTTGTTCACCAGGCCGCCGCGGCCGAGGTCGCGGCCGTAGCACTTGGCGCAGATGCCGAAGCGCGTGGCACAGGTCAGCGCGGTGCGGACCTTGACTTCGTCCACGCCGTCGGCTTCGATGGCGTCGATCGTGTCTTCGTCGAGCATGTCGCCGGCCTTGACCAGCACGGCACGCGTCTCGGGGTGCAGCACGTCTTCGGCCACGCTGCGGCCGAGGATACGGTCGCGCAGCGATTCGATGACTTCACCGCCCTCCACGATCGCGCGCATCAGCGCGCCGTCGTGCGTACCGCAGTCCTGCTCGATCACCACCAGATCCTGCGTCACGTCGACCAGACGGCGGGTCAGGTAACCCGAGTTCGCCGTCTTCAGCGCCGTGTCGGCCAGACCCTTACGGGCACCGTGGGTGGAGATGAAGTACTCCAGCACGTTCAGGCCTTCGCGGAAGTTCGCGGTGATGGGCGTCTCGATGATCGAGCCGTCCGGCTTGGCCATCAGGCCACGCATGCCGGCCACCTGGCGAATCTGGGCCGCGGAACCGCGGGCACCCGAGTCGGCCATCATGTAGATCGAGTTGAAGGACTCCTGCTCGACTTCCTTGCCGTGGCGGTCGATGACCTTCTGCTTCGACAGCTTGGCCATCATGACCTTCGACACTTCGTCGCCGGCCTTGCCCCAGATGTCCACCACCTTGTTGTAGCGCTCGCCGGAGGTCACGAGACCGGAGACGTACTGCTGTTCGATCTCCTTCACTTCCTTGGCCGAGCGGTCGATGATGCCGTGCTTCTCGGCCGGCACCAGCATGTCGTCGATGGCGATCGAGATGCCGGCCTTGGTCGCGAGACGGAAACCGTTCTGCAGCAGCTTGTCGGCGAAGACCACGGTCTCCTTCAGGCCGCACTTGCGGAAGCTCACGTTGATGAGCTTGGAGATTTCCTTCTTCTTCAGCGCCTTGTTGATGTTCGAGAACGGCAGGCCCTTCGGCAGGATCTCGGACAGCAGGGCACGGCCCACGGTGGTATCCACGAGCGAGGTCGACGGCTCGAATTCGCCGCTTTCCTTGTTCTTGGTGTACTCCGTGATGCGCACGGCGACCTTGGCGGTCAGCTCGACCACGTTGGCGTCGAGCGCGCGCTGCACTTCACCGATGTCCGAGAAGATCAGGCCTTCGCCCTTGCCGTTGATGCGGTCGCGGGTCGTGTAGTACAGACCCAGCACCACGTCCTGCGAGGGAACGATCGACGGTTCGCCCGAAGCCGGGAACAGCACGTTGTTGGAGGCCAGCATCAGCGTGCGGGCTTCCATCTGCGCTTCCACCGACAGCGGCACGTGGACGGCCATCTGGTCGCCGTCGAAGTCGGCGTTGAAGGCCGCGCACACCAGCGGATGCAGCTGGATCGCCTTGCCTTCGATCAAGATCGGCTCGAAGGCCTGGATGCCCAGACGGTGCAGCGTAGGCGCACGGTTCAGCATCACCGGGTGTTCCTTGATCACCTCTTCCAGGATGTCCCAGACCACCGGCGTGCCCGATTCGACTTCCTTCTTGGCAGCCTTGATCGTGGTCGCGATGCCCATGGCTTCGAGGCGCGAGAAGATGAAGGGCTTGAACAGCTCGAGCGCCATCAGCTTCGGCAGGCCGCACTGGTGCAGCTTGAGCGTCGGGCCCACCACGATGACCGAACGGCCCGAGTAGTCGACGCGCTTGCCCAGCAGGTTCTGGCGGAAGCGACCGCTCTTGCCCTTGATCATGTCGGCCAGCGACTTGAGCGCGCGCTTGTTGGCGCCCGTCATGGCCTTGCCGCGGCGGCCGTTGTCCAGCAGCGAGTCGACGGCTTCCTGCAGCATCCGCTTCTCGTTGCGCGCGATGATTTCCGGGGCCTTGAGCTCCAGCAGGCGGCGCAGACGCGAGTTGCGGTTGATGACGCGGCGGTACAGGTCGTTCAGGTCGGAGGTCGCGAAGCGGCCGCCGTCCAGCGGCACCAGCGGACGCAGGTCCGGCGGCAGCACGGGCAGCACGTCGAGCACCATCCAGTTGGGCTTGATGCCCGACTTGCGGAAGGCCTCGAGCACCTTCAGGCGCTTGGAGTTCTTCTTGACCTTGACTTCGGAGCCGGTCAGGTCGCCGCGCAGCTTCTCGATCTCGCTGTCGAGCTCGATGCCTTCCAGCAGGTCCTTGATGCCTTCGGCGCCCATCTTGGCGATGAACTCGTCACCGTATTCCTTGCGCTTCGTGTCGTAGTCGTCCTCGGACATGATGCTGAACTTCTTCAGCGGGGTCATGCCGGGGTCGGTCACCACGTAGGCTTCGAAGTACAGCACGCGTTCGATGTCGCGCAGCGTCATGTCGAGCACGAGGCCCAGGCGCGACGGCAGCGACTTCAGGAACCAGATGTGCGCGCAGGGAGCGGCCAGGTCGATGTGACCCATGCGCTCGCGGCGGACCTTGGTCTGCGTGACTTCGACGCCGCACTTCTCGCAGATCACGCCGCGGTGCTTGAGGCGCTTGTACTTGCCGCACAGGCACTCGTAGTCCTTGATCGGGCCGAAGATCTTGGCGCAGAACAGGCCGTCGCGTTCGGGCTTGAACGTGCGGTAGTTGATCGTCTCGGGCTTCTTCACCTCGCCGAAAGACCACGAGCGGATCTTTTCGGGCGAAGCCATGCCGATCTTGATGGCATCGAAATGCTCATCCGGGGTGAACTGCTTGAACAGGTCGAGTAGCGATTTCATAAGACTCTATCCCCTTCGTTTACGAACGCTCGAGCTCGATGTCGAGACCCAGCGAACGGATTTCCTTGACCAGCACGTTGAACGATTCCGGCATGCCGGCTTCGATCGAATGCTCGCCCTTGACGATGCTTTCGTAGACCTTGGTACGGCCCTGCACGTCGTCGGACTTCACGGTCAGCATTTCCTGCAGGACGTAGGCAGCGCCGTACGCTTCGAGCGCCCACACTTCCATTTCCCCGAAACGCTGGCCGCCGAATTGCGCCTTGCCGCCCAGCGGCTGCTGCGTGACCAGCGAGTACGGGCCGGTCGAGCGGGCGTGCATCTTGTCGTCCACCAGGTGATGCAGCTTCAGGAAGTGCATGTAGCCGACGGTGACGGGACGCTCGAACTGGTCGCCGGTGCGGCCGTCGAACAGGTAGGCCTGCGTGCGCGTCTCGGTCAGGCCCTTGGCCTTCGCGATGTCGTCCGGGTAGGCCAGCTTCAGCATGCCGCGGATTTCCTCTTCCGAGGCGCCGTCGAACACGGGCGTCGCGAAGGTCGCGCCGTTTTGCAGGTTCGATGCCATCTCGAGCACTTCGCCGTCGCTCAGCGAGGCGATGTTCTCTTCGCGGCCCGAGCCGTTGTACAGCTGCTCCATGAACTTGCGCAGCTCGGCCGCCTTGGCCTCCTGCTGCAGCAGGTCGCCGATGCGCTGGCCGATGCCCTTGCCGGCCCAGCCCAGATGCACCTCGAGCACCTGCCCCACGTTCATCCGCGAGGGCACGCCCAGCGGGTTCAGGCAGATGTCGCACGGCGTGCCGTCGGCCATGTGCGGCATGTCTTCGATCGGAACGATCTTCGACACCACGCCCTTGTTGCCGTGGCGGCCGGCCATCTTGTCGCCGGGTTGCAGGCGGCGCTTGACGGCCAGGTAGACCTTGACCATCTTGAGCACGCCCGCGGGCAGCTCGTCGCCCTGCGTGAGCTTCTTGCGCTTTTCTTCGAACGCGAGGTCGAAGCTGTGGCGCGTCTGCTCGAGCGAGTTCTTGATCGATTCCAGCTGCGAGGCCACTTCCTCGTCGGCCGGACGGATGTCGAACCAGTGGAACTTCTCGACCGACGACAGGTAGGCCTTGTCGAGCTTGGTGCCCTTGGCGAGCTTGTTCGGGCCGCCGTTGGCGGCCTTGCCGATCAGCAGCTTCTCGATCCGGTCGAACGCGTCGGCCTCGACGATGCGAAGCTGGTCGTTCAGGTCGAGACGGAAGCGCTTGAGCTCGTCGTCGATGATCTGCTGGGCGCGCTTGTCGCGCTGGATGCCTTCGCGGGTGAACACCTGCACGTCGATCACGGTGCCTTGCGAGCCCTGGTCCACGCGCAGCGAGGTGTCCTTCACGTCCGAAGCCTTCTCGCCGAAGATGGCGCGCAGCAGCTTCTCTTCCGGCGTCAGCGTGGTCTCGCCCTTCGGCGTGACCTTGCCCACCAGCGTGTCGCCGGGCATGACTTCGGCACCCACGTAGATGATGCCGGACTCGTCGAGGCGGTTGAGCTGCTGTTCGGCCAGGTTCGGGATGTCGCGCGTGATTTCCTCGGCACCGAGCTTGGTGTCGCGGGCCATCACCACCAGTTCCTCGATGTGGATCGAGGTGTAGCGGTCGTCGGCCACGATGCGTTCGGAGATCAGGATCGAGTCTTCGAAGTTGTAGCCGTTCCAGGGCATGAACGCGATCAGCATGTTCTGGCCCAGGGCCAGTTCGCCGAGGTCGGTCGATGCACCGTCGGCCACCACGTCGCCCTTGGCGATCTTGTCGCCGCGCTTGACGATCGGACGCTGGTGGATGTTGGTGTTCTGGTTCGAACGCTGATACTTGATCAGGTTGTAGATGTCCACGCCGACTTCGCCGGCCGCGGCCTCGTCGTCGTTCACGCGCACCACGACACGGGTCGCGTCGACGTAGTCGACGATACCGCCACGGGTGGCCGTGACCACGGTGCCGGAGTCGACCGCGGAGACGCGCTCGATGCCGGTGCCGACCATCGGCTTCTCGGGGCGCAGCACGGGCACGGCCTGACGCTGCATGTTGGCGCCCATCAGCGCGCGGTTCGCGTCGTCGTGCTCGAGGAACGGCACCAGCGAGGCGGCCACCGACACGATCTGTGCGGGCGACACGTCCATGTACTGGATGCGCTCGGCACCGACCAGGATCGATTCGCCGGCTTCACGCGCCGAGACCAGGTCGCCGGTCAGCACGCCGTCCTTGTCCAGGGCCGCGTTGGCCTGGGCGATGACGTACTTGCCTTCCTCGATGGCCGACAGGTAGTCGATCTCGTTCGTGACCTTGCTGTCGACCACGCGGCGGTACGGCGTCTCGATGAAGCCGTATTCGTTCAGGCGGGCGTACAGGGCCAGCGAGTTGATCAGGCCGATGTTCGGGCCTTCGGGCGTTTCGATCGGGCACACGCGGCCGTAGTGGGTCACGTGCACGTCGCGCACTTCGAAGCCGGCACGTTCGCGCGTCAGACCGCCCGGGCCAAGGGCTGACACGCGGCGCTTGTGGGTGATTTCGGACAGCGGGTTCGTCTGGTCCATGAACTGCGACAGCTGCGAGGCGCCGAAGAATTCCTTCAGCGCGGCCGAGATCGGCTTGCTGTTGATCAGGTCGTGCGGCATCAGCGGCTCTTGCTCCGCCTGACCCAGACGTTCCTTCACGGCCTTCTCGATACGGGCCAGGCCGGTGCGGTACTGGTTCTCGGCCAGTTCGCCGACGCAACGCACGCGGCGGTTGCCGAGGTGGTCGATGTCGTCGACTTCGCCGTTGCCGTTGCGCAGGTCGACGAGGATCTTGACGACGGCCAGGATGTCCTCGTTGGTCAGCACCATCGGGCCGGTCGATTCGTCGCGGCCGACCTTGGCGTTGAACTTCATGCGGCCGACGCGCGACAGGTCGTACGTGTCCGGGTTGTAGAACAGGCGCTGGAACAGGGCCTGCACCGCGTCTTCCGTCGGCGGCTCGCCGGGGCGCATCATGCGGTAGATCGCCACGCGCGCGGCGAACTCGTCCACCGTTTCGTCGATGCGCAGGGTCTGCGAGATGTACGCACCCTGGTCGAGTTCGTTGGTGTAGATGACCTGGATGTCCTGCACGCCGGCGCCGCGCAGCTTCTTCAGCAGCGCTTCGGTCAGCTCGTCGTTGGCCTTGGACAGGATCTCGCCCGAATCGGCATCGACGATGTTGCGTGCGATCACGCGGCCGATCAGGAAGTCTTCCGGCACGCTGATGTGCGTGGTGCCGCCCTGCTCGAGTTCGCGCGTGTGGCGCGCGGTGACCCGCTTGTCCTTGGCGACCACGACCTTGCCCGACTTGTCGGTGATGTCGAAGCGCGCGACTTCGCCGCGCAGGCGCTCGGAGACGAACTCCATCTGCGCGCCGCTGTCCATCAGGCGGAAGTTGTCGTTGACGAAGAAGTTCGCGAGGATCGATTCCGGGTTCAGGCCGATGGCCTTCAGCAGGATCGTGACCGGCATCTTGCGGCGACGGTCGACGCGGAAGTACAGCATGTCCTTCGGGTCGAACTCGAAGTCGAGCCACGAACCGCGGTAGGGAATCACGCGGGCCGAGAACAGCAGCTTGCCCGAGCTGTGCGTCTTGCCCTTGTCGTGTTCGAAGAACACGCCCGGCGAACGGTGCAGCTGCGAAACGATCACGCGTTCCGTGCCGTTGATGATGAACGAGCCCTTCTCGGTCATGAGCGGCACTTCGCCCATGTAGACCTCTTGCTCCTTCACTTCCTTGACCACCTTCGACTGCGAGGTCGACGATTCGCGGTCATAGATGATGAGCTGGACCTTGGCGCGCACCGCCGAGGCGAAGGTCAGACCACGGGTCTGGCACTCGCGCACATCGAACGCCGGCTTCGCCAGGTTGTACTCGAGGAACTTCATCTCGACGAAACCGTTGTGCGAGACGATCGGGAAGGCGGCGTCGAACGCGGCCTGCAGGCCTTCGACGGTGCGTTTTTGCGGAGCGATGCCCGCTTGCAGGAACGCCGTGTAGGCGTCCTTCTGCATCTGCAGCAGGTAGGGAATTTCGACGACGCTGTCGCGGCTGCCGAAACTTTTTCGGATGCGCTTGCGTTCGGTGTAACTGTACGCGGACGATTGGGCCATGAGAGCTCCGGTGCTTGAGATCTTCAGCGACTTGTCAGCAATGCCGGGACGAACGGCACCACTGCTTGGCGGCTGGCCACTACCAGCCGTTGGCGGACAGCGATGCGTTGCACATCGCCCGAACCAAGGGGTCTTCTGCAGTCGGGGTCAGAAGACACTCAAAAAACGTCTTGATTTGGCTTTTCCGTCGACCTTCGGGTCTCCGGGAAAGCCGGCATCAAGCCGACTTTTGAGTGCGCTCTGAAAGCGGCAAAGGCTGGAGGGCCTTTTTCAGGCACCTCCAGCCCTCGAGGGGGTCTGAATTACTTCAGTTCCACCTTGGCGCCGGCTTCTTCCAGCTTCTTCTTGGCAGCGTCGGCGTCAGCCTTCGACAGGCCTTCCTTGACGGCCTTGGGAGCGGCTTCCACCAGATCCTTGGCTTCCTTGAGGCCCAGGCCGGTGATTTCGCGCACGGCCTTGATGACCGACACCTTGTTCGCGCCGACATCGGCCAGCACGACGTTGAATTCGGTCTTTTCTTCGACCACGGCAGCGGCTGCGCCACCACCTTGGGCCGGAGCCGACATTGCAGCGGCGCTCACGCCGAACTTCTCTTCGATGGCCTTGACCAGGTCGTTGAGCTCGAGGACCGTCATGCTGTCCAGCGCGGTCAGAAATGCGTCTTTATCGAATGCCATTTTGGTTTCCTAACAATTGGGTTGAATTTTTCAAACGCAAGGCTTGGCTATCAAGCCGCCTGCGCTTCTGCCGGTGCATCGGCGGGTGCAGCTTCGCCACCACCGCGCTTCTCGGCCAGCGCCGCGAGCACGCGGGCGGTACGAGAGATCGGCGATTGCATCAAGCCCAGCAGTTGCGCCAGCAGCACTTCCTTGGAAGGGATGTTGGCCAGTTGCTTCACGCCGTCGACGTCCAGGGCCTTGCCACCGAATGCGCCACCGCGAATCACCAGCTTGTCGTTGGTTTTCGCGAAATCGGCCACCACCTTCGCGGCGGCCACAGCGTCTTCGGAGAAGCCATAGATCAGCGGACCGGTCATCTGGTCGCCGACGATCTCAAACGAGCTGCCAGCCACAGCACGGCGGGCCAGGGTGTTCTTCAGAACACTCAGGCTCACACCCTTGCTGCGAGCTTCGGCGCGCAGTTTGGTCATGTCGGCCACCGTGATGCCACGGTATTCCGCCATCACGAGCGTTTGAGCTTTTGCGGCGAGGCTGGTCACTTCATTGATGACCGCTTCTTTCTCACTGCGATTCAGACTCAAGGTCTACTCCTTTTCAATGCGGTCTTCGGTTGTTTCATGAACCTCGGACCGCGCCTCATGCAGCGACCAACTGTTTCGGAACCCATTCGTCAGAAAACTCGAATTCCTTGCAGCGGGATCGCCATCTGCGCTGGCTGCCCGGCGGGGGCCGGGTGATTAAGTGCAGGCGACCTGCACACCAGCGGTCTTGGATGGCCCGCGGCAACCGAAGCCGCCGCGACCCACCACATTCGCCCGGTTCCGAATCCTTGCGGAGCCGGAGCCGGGCCAATCTACATTTGCCTTCGCTTCCGCCCGATCAGGCAGCGGCGATGGTCTGCGTGTCCACGCGGACACCCACGCCCATCGTCGACGACACGGCGACCTTGCGCAGGTAGATACCCTTGCTCGAGGCCGGCTTGGCCTTGACCAGGGCATCGATCAGCGCGGCGAGGTTGCCTTGCAGCTTGTCGGTGTCGAACGAACGACGGCCGATCGTGCCGTGCACGATGCCGGCCTTGTCGACGCGGAACTGAACCTGGCCAGCCTTGGCGTTCTTCACGGCGGTCGCGACGTCGGGCGTCACGGTGCCGACCTTCGGGTTCGGCATCAGGCCGCGCGGGCCGAGGATCTGGCCGAGCGTACCGACCACGCGCATGGCGTCGGGTGCGGCGATCACGATGTCGAAGGGCATGTCGCCCGCCTTGACCATGGCAGCCAGGTCGTCCATGCCGACGATGTCGGCGCCGGCGGCCTTGGCTTCTTCAGCCTTGGCGCCTTGGGCGAACACGGCCACGCGCTTGGTCTTGCCGGTGCCGTTGGGCAGCACGACGGCGCCACGCACGACCTGGTCCGACTTCTTCGCATCGATGCCGAGCTGCACGGCCACGTCGATCGATTCGTCGAACTTGGCGGTGGCGGCTTCCTTGACGATGGTGATCGCGTCAGTCAGCGGGTACAGCTTGGTGCTGTCGACCTTGCCTTCGAGCGACTTCTGCTTCTTGGTGATCTTGGCCATTTACACGCCCTCCACATTCACGCCCATGGAACGGGCCGTACCAGCGATGGTGCGAACTGCTGCGTCCATGTCGGCAGCGGTCAGGTCCTTCATCTTGGTCTTTGCGATCTCTTCGAGCTGGGCGCGCGTGATCTTGCCGACCTTGTCGGTGTGCGGGCGCGCGGAGCCCTTCTCGAGCTTGATGGCCTTCTTGATCAGGACGCCAGCGGGCGGCGACTTGATGATGAAGGTGAAGCTCTTGTCGGCGAAGGCGGTGATGACCACCGGCAGCGCCAGACCCGGCTCGTAGCTCTGCGTCTGGGCGTTGAACGCCTTGCAGAATTCCATGATGTTCAGACCGCGCTGACCGAGTGCGGGACCGATCGGCGGGGACGGGTTGGCCTTACCAGCTGGCACTTGCAGCTTGATGAAGCCGACGATTTTTTTCGCCATGCTTTACTCCTTGCGGGTGATATCGCCAAGGCCTGTGGCCTGGGCTCCCCGGGGTGAACGACTCTTCGATCAAGGCCGCGCACCGAGTCGGATAGCGCGCTGCCGGAATGGGGCCCGATCCGAAGACCGGGCGGGCGTCAGGTCTTCTCGACCTGGCTGAATTCGAGTTCCACCGGGGTGGCGCGGCCGAAGATCATGACCGAGACGCGCACCTTGCTCTTCTCGTAGTTGACTTCCTCGACCGAGCCGTTGAAGTCGGTGAACGGGCCTTCCTTGACGCGCACGAGTTCGCCCACGGTGAACTCGACCTTGTGGCGCGGCTTCTCGGTGCCCTGCTGCATCTGGCTGACGATGTCCTCGACCTCTTTCTGCGAGATCGGAGCCGGACGGTTCTTGGCGCCGCCCACGAAGCCCGTCACCTTGTTGGTGTGCTTCACCAAGTGCCAGCTCTCGTCGTCCATGATCATTTCGACCAGCACGTAGCCCGGGAAGAAGCGGCGCTCGGTGGTGCGCTTCTGGCCGTTCTTGATCTCGACCACTTCCTCGGTCGGAACCAGGATGCGGCCGAACTTGTCCTGCATGCCGGCGCGGTTGATGCGCTCGGTGATGTTCCGCTCGACGGCCTTCTCCATGCCCGAATAGGCATGCACCACATACCAACGCAGATCGGGATTGGCAGCAGGCGCAAGGACGGAGGCGTTTTCCTCCGGCGGCGTGGTTTCAACAGCGTCGTCGGTCATTGGTTCTTACTTTTTCCAGCCCAGAATGAGGTCAAAAAACACCCATTCGAGCGTTTTGTCGGTGAGCCAGAGGAAGACGGACATGATCGCTACGAAGGCGAACACATAAGCCGTCATCTGCATCGCTTCCTTGCGGGTCGGCCAGACGACCTTCTTGACCTCGCGCCACGAATCGCGGCCGAAAGCCCAGAGCTGGCGGCCGTTCTCGGAACTGCCGAAGGTCGCCACGGCGGCGGCCAAGCCCACGAGCAACGCGGCCCACTGAACCAGCGAGCCCTGGCGCGACAGCAGATAGAACGCCACGATGGCGCCCACTGCCAGCAGTGCTGCCACGGCCAGCTTGGCCTTGTCGGCACCGGTGCTCACGGTTTCGATTTGAGAAGTGGCCATGTTCGGCTGATTTCCTGCGGCCTTTCGGCCTCAATTCATGCCGCCGTTTTGAGACGGCGAAGCCCGTCGGGTCTCGACGGGCTTTTTTGCCTTCCCGCCGGAGTCCGGCGGGTCGTTTTCGGAGGCCACCCTAGGTGGCAGGGGCAGTAGGAATCGAACCTACAACCTTCGGTTTTGGAGACCGACGCTCTGCCAATTGAGCTATACCCCTCCGGTACTCTTGCCCGACTTAGATGTCGAGGATCTTGGCCACGACGCCCGAACCCACGGTACGGCCGCCTTCGCGGATGGCGAAGCGCAGGCCTTCTTCCATCGCGATCGGGTTGATCAGCTTCACGGTGATGCTGACGTTGTCGCCAGGCATGACCATTTCCTTGTCCTTCGGCAGCTCGATCGCGCCGGTCACGTCCGTCGTGCGGAAGTAGAACTGCGGACGGTAGTTGTTGAAGAACGGCGTGTGACGGCCGCCTTCGTCCTTCGACAGAACGTACACCTCGGCGGTGAAGTGCGTGTGCGGCTTGATCGAACCGGGCTTGCACAGCACTTGGCCGCGCTCGACTTCTTCGCGCTTCGTGCCGCGCAGCAGCACGCCCACGTTGTCGCCGGCTTGACCTTGGTCCAGCAGCTTGCGGAACATTTCCACGCCGGTGCAGGTGGTCTTGACCGTCGGGCGGATGCCCACGATTTCGATTTCTTCACCGACCTTGATCACGCCGCGCTCGACAGCGCCGGTCACCACCGTGCCGCGACCCGAGATCGAGAACACGTCTTCCACGGGCATCAGGAACGTGCCGTCCACGGCGCGCTCGGGCGTCGGGATGTACGTGTCCAGGGCTTCGGCCAGCTTCATGATCGCGCCTTCGCCGAGCTCGCCCTTGTCGCCTTCCAGGGCCAGCTTCGCCGAGCCGTGGATGATCGGGGTGTCGTCGCCCGGGAATTCGTACTTGTCGAGGAGTTCGCGAACTTCCATTTCGACCAGCTCGAGCAGTTCCTTGTCGTCGACCATGTCGCACTTGTTCAGGAACACGATGATGTAGCCCACGCCCACCTGGCGAGCCAGCAGGATGTGCTCACGCGTCTGGGGCATCGGGCCGTCGGCGGCCGAGCACACCAGGATCGCGCCGTCCATCTGGGCGGCGCCGGTGATCATGTTCTTCACGTAGTCGGCGTGGCCGGGGCAGTCGACGTGTGCGTAGTGGCGGTTGGCCGTTTCGTACTCGACGTGCGCGGTGTTGATCGTGATGCCGCGGGCCTTTTCTTCGGGCGCAGCGTCGATCTGGTCGTAGGCCTTCGCTTCGCCGCCGAACTTCGACGACAGCACCGTCGCGATCGCAGCCGTCAGCGTCGTCTTGCCATGGTCAACGTGACCGATCGTGCCCACGTTCACGTGCGGCTTCGTGCGGGTGAATTTACCTTTTGCCATTTTTCGACTCCGAAAAAAAACGATATCAACGTACGCAGATAAGGTCGCAACGCTGCTCTTGCAACCCCTGGGAAAAACTGGTGCCCTTTGCGGGAATCGGACCCGCGACCTCTCCCTTACCAAGGGAGTGCTCTACCACTGAGCCAAAAGGGCTTTTGCCTAACCTGCATCAAACTCGGTCTCTGGAGCGGGAGACGGGAATCGAACCCGCGTCATCAGCTTGGAAGGCTGGGGTTCTACCATTGAACTACTCCCGCATCGGGGGCACTTCAAGGCACCCAAAGCGCTAGATCCAATCGCTCTTAGAAACCAAATTCATCGCTGGTGGAGAGGGCTGGATTCGAACCAGCGTACTCGTTAGAGGGCAGATTTACAGTCTGCTGCCATTAACCACTCGGCCACCTCTCCGGCGAACCTCGAAATATAGCACGGTTTTGTGACTATGCAGAAACCCGAGCACCAAAAGGAGCGAGGGAAACCGTTCGAGGAATGAACTGCGGGCGATTATCCGCGAATTTTCAGGCCCCCTTCTGGTGCTCCTCACGCCAGGCACGTGCTTCGCCGAAATGTCCGCATCCGATGAACGGCACGGGCGGGCGCAACGCCGAAAGTGGCGAGGGATGATTCGACATCAGCACCTTATGGCGGCCAACGTCGATCAACGCACGCTTACTCTGGGCGTGCGAGCCCCATAGCATGAAAACAACAGGCTTCGCGCCATCAGAAACATGCCGGATCACGGCGTCCGTCAGCACCTCCCAGCCGCGCCCCGAATGGCTGGCCGGCTGGGCCTCCTCGACCGTGAGGCAGGTGTTGAGCAGCAGCACGCCATGCGTCGCCCACTTCACCAGGCTGCCGCCCGGGTTCGGGAACGGCGGCGGCGGCGTGCCGAGGTCGCGCTGGAGCTCCTTGAAGATGTTGCGCAGCGAGGGCGGCAGCGCCACGCCGGGCGCCACGGAGAAGGCCAGCCCCTCGGCCTGACCACGCCCGTGGTACGGGTCCTGGCCCAGGATCACGACGCGCACGTCCTCGGGCGGCGTGAGCTCCAGCGCGCGCAGCGGCTGCGGCGGAAAGATCACCGTGCCCGCGTCGAGCCGTTCGCGCAGGAAGGCCTGCAGCTTCTGCCCCACGGCACCACCGAAGAAGCCATCGACCAGCGGCTGCCAGCCCGGCGCTACCGGCCAGTCGGCCGGATCGCTGCTGACCAACTGATCCGCCCGGCTCATTGGAACAACGCCGCGAGGGCTTCGCCAGGTTCCTCGGCGCGCATGAAGGCCTCGCCGACCAGGAAGGCATGCACGCCCGCGGCGCGCAGCGTGGCAACGTCCTCGCGCGTGGCGATGCCCGATTCGGTCACCGCGAGGCGCTCCTTCGGCAGGCTCGGCAGCAGGCCGATGGTGGCCTGGATCGAGACCTCGAAATTGCGCAGGTTGCGGTTGTTGACGCCCACCAGCGGGGTCTTGAGGCGCAGCGCGCGCTCGAGCTCGGCCGCGTCATGCACCTCGACCAGCACCGCCATGCCCAGCCCGTGCGCGATGGCTTCGAAATCCTTCATCTGCGCGTCGTCGAGGCAGGCGGCGATCAGCAGGATCGCGTCGGCGCCGATCGCGCGCGATTCGTACACCTGGTAGGCATCGACGATGAAGTCCTTGCGCAGCACCGGCAGCTCGCACGAGGCACGCGCCTGCTTCAGGTAGTCGATGCCGCCCTGGAAGAACTGCTTGTCGGTCAGCACCGAGAGGCAGGCCGCGCTGATCTTCCCGTCGCCTTCGGCATAGCTCTGCGCGATGTCGGCCGGAATGAAATCGGCGCGCAGCACGCCCTTGCTCGGGCTGGCCTTCTTGACTTCGGCGATCACGGCGGCCTGGCCGGCCGCGATCTTGGCGCGCAGCGCGCCTTCGAAATCGCGCGTCAGCACGCGGCTTTCGGCGTCGAAGCGAACCGCCTCCAGCGGGCTGCGCTGCTTCGCGGCGGCCACTTCCTGGTGCTTGACGGCAACGATCTTGTCGAGGATGTCGGACATGGCTTCTCTCTTGCTCCTGGATTCCTGGCTCAGACCGAGGTGGTGACCCGCACCAGCTCGGCGAGCTTGGCCTTGGCGGCGCCCGAGGCGATGGCCTCGCGCGAGCGTGTCACGCCCGCGGCCACCGAATCGACCACGTTGGCCGCGTACAGCGCCGCACCGGCGTTGAGCAGCACGATGTCGAGCGCCGGGCCGGCCTGATTGTCGAGCACGCCGAGCAGCATCGCCTTCGACTGCTCGGGCGTCTCCACGCGCAGCGCGCGGTTGCTCGACATCTGGAAGCCGAAGTCCTCGGGATGCAGCTCGTACTCGCTGATCTCGCCGTTCTTGAGCTCGCCCACCAGCGTGGCCGCGCCCAGCGAGATCTCGTCCATGCCGTCGCGGCCGTAGACCACCATCGCATGCTCGGTGCCCAGGCGCTGCAGCGCGCGCACCTGGATGCCCACCAGGTCGGGATGGAACACGCCCATCAGGATGTTGGGCGCGCCGGCCGGGTTGGTCAGCGGGCCCAGGATGTTGAAGATGGTCTTGATGCCGAGCTCCTTGCGCACCGGCGCCACGTTCTTCATGGCCGGATGGTGGTTCGGCGCGAACATGAAGCCGATGCCCGACTGCTCGATCGAGCGCGCAATCTGCTCGGGCTTGAGGTTGATGTTGACGCCCAGCGACTCCAGCACGTCGGCGCTGCCCGACTTGCTCGACACGCTGCGCCCGCCGTGCTTGCTGACCTTGGCGCCGGCCGCGGCCGCGACGAACATCGAGCAGGTCGAGATGTTGAAGGTGTGCGAACCGTCGCCGCCGGTGCCCACGATGTCGACCAGGTTCGTGGTGTCGGCCACCGCCACCTTGGTCGACACCTCGCGCATCACCTGCGCGGCGGCGGTGATCTCGCCGATGGTTTCCTTCTTCACGCGCAGCCCGGTGATCAGCGCGGCCATCATCACGGGCGAACACTCGCCGCTCATGATGAGCCGCACGATGTGCAGCATCTCGTCGTGGAAGACTTCGCGGTGCTCGATGGTGCGCTGCAGCGCTTCCTGGGGGGTGATCATGGAAAGTCTCCTCGGGATGAATCAGCGGCCGATGCGCGCCGCGGGGGCGTCGGTGAACGCGAGCTTGAGGCCGAAGCCGATGAAAAGAACGCCGGCGGCGCGGTCGAGCCAGTGCATGCCCTTCTGCACGGCGCCGCGGCGCGCCATCCAGCCCGCCGCCAGCGCCCAGCCCACGTTGACGGGGATCGCGTTGAGGTTGAACAGCACGCCGAGCAGCACGAAATACAGCGCCTTGTGGTCCGCCCCGGGCGCGATGAACTGCGGCACGAAGGCCAGGAAGAACAGTGCCACCTTGGGGTTGAGCACGTTGGTCCAGAAGCCGCCGAGGAAGATCGCCTTGAGGCTGCGTGCCCCGGTGGCCGCCGCGGCCTGCGCCAGGTCGGTCGGCGGCGCGGCGCGCGACAGCAGCATGCGCACGCCCAGGTACAGCAGGTAGGCCGCGCCGATGTACTTGAGCACCGTGAAGGCCGCGGCCGAGGTCGCCATCAGCGTGCCGACGCCGATGGCCGCCGCGAAGATGTGGACGAAGCAGCCGGCGGTGATGCCGAGCCCGGCGACGACGCCGGCGCGCACGCCCGAGCGCAGCGAGTTAGTGACCACGTAGAGCACGTCGGGCCCCGGCGTCAGGTTCAGCAGCCAGCCGGCGGCGATGAAGGCCAGCAGATGGGGAAGATCGGGCATGGCGTTCTCCTCTCCTCGAACGACGGATCAGGCGGCGAAGTAGGCCCGGATCGCGGCCACCGCGCGGTCGACACCGGCGGCATCGACATCGAGGTGCGTCACGAAGCGCAAGCGGTACAGGCCCGTGGCCAGGATGCCCTGGCGTTCGAGGCTTTCGATCAGCCCCGCCGAGCGCGCCTTGGCCTCGCCCTCCAGGTCGACGAAGACGATGTTGGTGTGCGGCATCTCGAGCTTCAGCCCTTCGATGCCCGTGAGCCCCTGCGCGAGGCGCAACGCCAGCGCATGGTCGTCGGCCAGCCGGTCGACATGGTGCTCGAGCGCATGCGCGGCCGCGGCCGCGAGCAGCCCGGCCTGGCGCATGCCGCCGCCCGCCATCTTGCGGATGCGGTGGGCGCGCGCGATGAAGTCGCGCGAACCGACCAGCGCCGAGCCGATCGGCGCGCCCAGGCCCTTGCTGAAGCACACCGACACGCTGTCGAAGCACTGCGCGATGCGGCGCGCCTCGGCGCGCACGTCGGTGCTTCCGTTCTTCGCCGCCTGCGCGGTCGCCGCGTTGAAAAGGCGCGCGCCGTCCAGGTGCCGCTGCAGCCCGTGGCGTGCGGCGAGTTCAGTCGCCGCCTGCACGTAGTCGAAGGGCAGCAGCTTGCCGCCCAGCGTGTTCTCGAGCGCCAGCAGCCGGGTGCGCGCGAAGTGCGCGTCGTCGGGCTTGATCGCCGCCTCGATCTGCGCGAGCGGCAGCGTGCCGTCGGCCGCATGGTCCAGCGGCTGCGGCTGCACGCTGCCGAACACCGCCGCTCCGCCGCCTTCCCAGCGGTAGCAGTGCGCCATCTGGCCGACGATGTACTCGTCGCCGCGGCCGCAGTGCGCGAGGATCGCGCTGAGGTTGCTCTGCGTGCCGGTCGGCACGAACAGCGCCGCCTCGAAGCCCAGCAACGCGGCGATCTTTTCCTGCAGCGCATTCACGCTCGGGTCGGTGCCGAAGACGTCGTCGCCCAGCGGCGCCGCCATCATGGCCTCGCGCATCGCCGGCGTGGGTTGCGTGACGGTGTCGCTGCGCAGGTCGACGATGGCGGTGCGGTCGGTCATGGCTTCAATCCAGGAAGTTCTTGAGCATGGCGTGGCCGTGCTCGGTGAGTATCGATTCGGGGTGGAACTGCACGCCTTCGATGCGCACGTCGTGCGCATACCCGGTGTGCCGCACGCCCATGATCTCGCCGTCGTCGGTCCAGGCCGTGACGGCCAGCGCCTCGGGGCAGCTCGCGCGCTCGATCGACAGCGAGTGGTAGCGGTTGACGACGAAGGTCTTCGGCAGCCCCGCGAACACGCCCTCCTGCGTGGTCGTGATCTCGCTGGTCTTGCCGTGCATGAGCTGCTGCGCGCGCACGATCCTGCCGCCGAAGGCCGCGCCGATGGCCTGGTGGCCGAGGCACACGCCGAGAATGGGCAGCTTGCCCGCGAAGGCCTCGATGGCCGCCACCGACACGCCCGCCTCCGCCGGCGAGCACGGCCCGGGCGACACCACCAGCCGCGTCACGCCCGAGGCGATCAGCTCGCCGATCTGCGCGACCGTGATCTCGTCGTTGCGATGCACCTGCACGTCGGCACCCAGCTCGCCGAAGTACTGGACGATGTTGTAGGTGAACGAATCGTAGTTGTCGATCATCAGCAGTTTCATGGCTTGCTCACAATCCGGTGCACGCCCTTGACGACGGGGAACACGTTGAAGTTGATCAGGAGGCCCAGCTTGAGGCCCGACAGGCGCAGCGCGGCCAGCACCTGCGCGCGATGCAGGTCGGTCAGCGCATCGACCGCCTTGAGTTCGACGATGACCGACTGCTCGATCACGAAGCCTGCGCGATAGACCTCGCCGAGCGAGCGGCCCTTGTAGCTGGCCGACAGCGGCACGTCGCGCGCGAAGCCGATCTCGCGCTCGGCGAGTTCGATGGCCAGCGCCGCGGCATAGGCGCGTTCGTCGAGCCCCGTGCCGAGCACGCGCTGCACCTCGACGGCGGCGCCGATGATCTCGTGCGAGAAATCGTTCTGGATATCGGGTGCGTTGCTCATTCCAGGCCTTCCTCGACCAGTTCGGCGGCACGCAGCAGCGCGCGCGCCTTGGCTTCGGTTTCCTTCCACTCGAGCTCGGGCACCGAATCGGCCACCACGCCGGCCGCGGCCTGCACGTGCAGCACCTGGTCCTTCACGATGCCGGTGCGGATCGCGATCGCGACGTCCATGTCGCCCGCGTAGCTGATGTAGCCGCAGGCGCCGCCGTACAGGCCGCGCTTGGTGGGCTCGAGCTGGTCGATCAGTTCCATCGCATGCACCTTGGGCGCGCCGGTCAGCGTGCCGGCCGGGAAGGTGGCCTTGAGCACGTCGATGGCGGTCATGCCGTCCTTCAGCGTGCCCTCGACGTTGCTCACGATGTGCATCACGTGGCTGTAGCGCTCCACCGCGAAGGCTTCCGTCACCTTCACCGTGCCGGTCTTGGCGATGCGGCCGATGTCGTTGCGCGCGAGGTCGATCAGCATCACGTGCTCGGCGCGTTCCTTCGGGTCGTTGATCAGCTCGACCTCGGCCGCCTTGTCGAGCTCGAGCGAGGCACCGCGCGGGCGCGTGCCGGCCAGCGGGCGGATGGTGATCTTCTGCTCGCCCTCGCCCGTGTGCTCCTGGCGCACCAGGATCTCGGGCGAAGCGCCCACCACGTGGAAGTCGCCCAGGTGGTAGTAGTACATGTAGGGCGAGGGATTGAGCGAGCGCAGCGCGCGGTACAGCGACAGCGGCGACTCGGTGTAGCGCTTGCTGATGCGCTGGCCCACCTGCACCTGCATGAAGTCGCCGGCGGCGATCATCTCCTTGGCGCGCTCCACCGCCGCGAGGTAGTCGGCCTTGGCGAAGCTGCGCTCGGCCGGATGCGGCTGCGTGGGCTTCACGATCGGCGCGCTCACCGAGTACTTGAGCTTTTCCTTCAGTTCGCGCAGCCGGCGCTTGGCGTTGGCATAGGCCTCGGGCTGCTTCGGATCGGCGTAGACGATCAGGTAGAGCTTGCCCGAGAGGTTGTCGATGACCGCCAGTTCCTCGCACTGCAGCAACAGGATGTCGGGACAGCCCAGCGTGTCGGGCGGGCAGCTCTTCTCGAGCTTGCGCTCGATGTGGCGCACGGTGTCGTAGCCGAAGTAGCCGGCCAGCCCGCCGCAGAAGCGCGGCAGCCCGGGCCGCAGCGCGACCTTGAAGCGCTTCTGGTACTGCGCCACGAAGTCGAGCGGATTGCCCGCGGCGGTCTCGACCACCTGGCCGTCGGTCACGACCTCGGTGACGGCCTCGGCACCGAAGCCGCTGGCGCGCAGCAGGGTGCGCGCCGGCAGGCCGATGAAGCTGTAGCGGCCGAAGCGCTCGCCGCCCACGACCGATTCGAGCAGGAAGCTGTGCTTGCCGCCGCCTTGCGAATGGGCCAGCTTGAGGTACAGGGACAGGGGGGTTTCGAGGTCGGCGAAGGCCTCGGCCATCAGCGGGATGCGGTTGTAGCCCTGGGCGCTGAGGCTCTTGAATTCGAGTTCGGTGATCACGTGTCGTTCTCCGGAAAGCCGGCCCGGCGCGCTTTCATCGGCCGGGAGCGGTCTCATTCACAAACAGAGGGGGTTGGTTCGGCGTCGGGGCGATCCGGAACCTCGGGCGCACGGCGTGCGCCGTGCAATCAAACAGGCAGCGTCGATGGCGTACGCCAGGGCCAGGCTCCCCGGCTGCCTTCACCTGTTTGATGGATGTAATGAACGAACATGAGGGCCGGAGTTTAGCCCACGAGAACGGGGCCGCGCGCAAACCCGCGCTTCAGGGTTCGTCCGGAGCCGGGGCGATAAAACGAAAAGATACATTCGCACGACCGTTCGCAAATTCCAGAGGAGGCCGCCTTGTCCGCACGCTCGACCGCACTTCCGCTCGTGTCACCGGCGCTCGCGCGCCTGTTCCTGCTGGCCGGTCTCGCGGCGGCGCTGGCCATCGCCGCGCCGGTGCGCGCCGCCCCGGTCGAGGTCGCGGGCGTCAAGCTCGAGGACAGCCTCGAGCTGCGCGGCACGCCGCTGCAGCTCAATGGCGCCGGCGTGCGCTACAAGGCCATCCTCAAGGTCTACACGGCCGGCCTCTACATGGGCCGCAAGGCCTCGACCCCCGAGGAGGCGCTGGCCGTGCCCGGCCCGAAGCGCGTGGCGATCACCATGCTGCGCGACATCGATGCCAACGAGCTCGGCAAGCTCTTCATCAAGGGCGTGGAGGACAACTCGCCCAAGAGCGAGATGGGCCAGCTGATCCCGGGCCTCTTGCGCATGGGCCAGATGTTCGCCGACCAGAAGCAGCTCAAGGCCGGCGACACCTTCACCATCGACTGGCTGCCCGGCACCGGCACGCTGATCACGGTGCGCGGCGTGCCGCAGCCCGATCCCGTGAAGGAACCCGCCTTCTTCAATGCGCTGCTGCGCATCTGGCTCGGCCCGAGCCCGGCCGACTGGAAGCTCAAGGACGCGCTGCTCGGCAAGCCGTCCTGAGCGGCCGCCAGCGCCTCAGGCGCGCGGCGCCGCCAGTTCGGCCAGCGAATCGACGAAGCCGTCGGCATCGACCGCGCGCACCGGCTCGCCGTGGTTGTAGCCGTAGCTGACCAGCACCACCGGGCAGCCGGCCGCGCGCGCGGCGCGCGCATCGTTGCTCGAGTCGCCGATCATCAGCGTGCGCGCGGGCTGCGTGCCCAGCGCCTCGCAGGTCTTGAGCAACGGCAGCGGATCGGGCTTCTTGCGCTCGAAGGCATCGCCGCCGAACACGAGGTCGAAGAAGCCATCGAGCCCCTTCTGGGCCAGCAGCGGCTGCGCGAAGGCCGTCGGCTTGTTCGTGAGGCAGGCCAGCTTCAGCCCCCGGTCGCGCAGCGCCTGCAGCCCCTCGACCACGCCCGGATACACCGCCGCATGCTGGCCGTTGATCGCGAGGTAGTGGTGCTGGTAGCGCTCCCAGCCGCGGTCGAACTGCGCCTGCGCGCGCGTCAGGGCGGCGGATGCGTCGGCACCGTCCGCCGCGGCCACGTACTGCAGTGCCGACAGGATCAGATGCTCCGAGCCCTTGCCGATCATCAGTTCGATGCGCTCGCGCGGCAGCGCGGCGAGGCCGAGGTCCTCGAGCATGCGGTTCAGGGCCACGGCGAAATCGCCGAGCGTGTCGATGGTGGTGCCGTCGAGGTCGACGATGGCGGCGTCGAAGCGGGTGAGGTCGAAATCGATGGAGTTCAAGGAAGAAGGGCTCATGGCGTTGCGAAGACTGCCCGCGACTTTACAGAGCCTCGCTGTCGGATGAGCTTCCTCACCACGCCATCGCCGCACCGCCGCCTTCGCGCAGCGCGGCCGCATGGGCCAGGTTGGCCGCCACCATGTCCTCCATCGCGATGCCCATGGCCTTGTAGACCGTGATCTCGCGCGCATCGCGCCGGCCCGGTGCGCTGCCGAGCACGACCTCGCCGAGCGTGGTCGCGCGCCGGCGGTCGCAGCCCGCGAGCTCGGCGCAACCCACGGGCACGGGCTCGAAGGCATCGAGCGTCTCCACGAACAGGCGCGCCTCGCGCGCGAGCGCCACCGGCAGCTCGCCCGCCGGCGGGTGGTAGCCGACCGAGGTCACGTGGGCGCCGGGCTTGAGCCACTCGGGCCGGATCACGGGCTGGGCGCTGTGGCTCGCGAGGCAGACGATGTCCGAGCCGCGCACGGCCGCCTCGATGTCCTCGCCGGCCTGCGCGAGCGGATGCCGCGCCGCGAGCCGCCGCGCCTCCTCGGGATGCAGCGCGCAGACATGGATGCGCTCGAGGTCGCGGACCAGCGGCAGCAGCCGCAGATGCTCGCGCGCCTGCACGCCCGCGCCCACAATGGTCGCGACGCGAGCGTCCGGGCGCGCCAGCAGCCGCGCCGACAGCACCGCCGAAGCGGCCGTGCGGATGCCGGTGATGAAGGTGCCGTCCATCACGCACGAGGCCATGCCCGTCTCGGGCTCGAACAGCAGGATCATCGCGAGGTGGCTCGGCAGCCCGAGCGCGAGGTTGCCGTCGAAGACGTTGACCACCTTGATCGCGAGCTGCATGCCCGGGCGCCATGCCGGCATCGCGAGCGAGAAGCCCTGGCCCGGCACCGTGAGCTCGGGCCGCGCCGGCGACTGCACCTCGCCGCGCGCGAGTGCGCGAAAGCCATCCTCCAGGCCGTCGAGCAGTGCGCGCGGATCGAGCAGGCGCGCCACCTCGGCTTCGCTCAGCGTCATGACGCGGCGCGGTCCCTTCGCGATCTCGAACGCGGCAGGGTGGTTGCTCATGTGAATCTCCTTCATTGATGTGAAGGGGAATTCTGCGAAGCCGCCTCTCTTCGCTCAATTGATTCGTTCTGCGTTGACGTGAAGCAAACTCACTCCTAGCATCGCCGAGATGCCGCTGCCCCTGTTCCTGCTCACGAAGCTGCGCGCCTTCGAGTCGGTGGCCCGCCACGGCAGTTTCAAGCGCGCGGCCGAGGAACTGCACGTCACCCAGTCGGCCCTGAGCCACCATGTGCGCCATCTCGAGACCGAGCTCGGCATGCCGCTGGTGCTGCGCTCGCACCGTCGCATCGAGCTCACGGCCGAGGGACGCCAGCTCTGCGCCGATTGCGCCCAGGGCTTCCAGGGCCTCGAGGCGGCGATCGACCGGCTGCGCCGCGCCGCGCGGCCCGACACGCTGACCTTGAGCGTCGCCCCGTACTTCTCGGCGCGCTGGCTCACGCCGCGCCTCGGGCGGCTCTGGGCGCGGCATCCGCGGCTGCACCTGCAGTTGCACCATGCCTACCAGCCCGCCGATTTCCTGCGCGATCCGGTCGATGCCGGCATCGGCTGGGGCGACGGGCGCTGGCCCGGCGTCGAGGCCCGGCTGGTCGTGCCGGGCATGCTCACGCCCGTGTGCAGCCCGGCCTGCCTGGCCACGCTGCCGCGCAAGCCCAGGCCGCGCGACCTGCGCGGCCGCCGCCTGTTCCACGAGTTCGATGCCGCGCACTGGAGCGCCTGGTTCGCAACAGCGGGCGTGGACACGGGCGTGGACACGGGCCCGCTCGACACCACCCGCATCGACGACTCCCACGCACTGCGCCGCACCGCGCTCGACGGCCATGGCTTCGCGCTGTTCTTCACGGCGCTGGTGCGCGAGGACCTCGATGCCGGACTGCTGGTGGCGCCGTTCGCGCACACCGTCGATCCGGGAAGCGCCTACTACCTCGTGCGTCCCGCGGACCGCGCGCCGAGCGCGGCGCTGCAGTCGTTCACGCAGTGGCTCATGGACGAGGTGGCCAGCTCGCCCTTCGCTTGAGCGCGGCGTGTCCCGCGGCGCGTGATGCGCCGCCCCTCAGCTCAGCACCAGCACGCCCGCGGGAAAGGTCCGCGCGACCAGGTCGAAGCTGTGCTGGATCTGCAGCAGCGCGGTCTCGATGTCCGCCACCTTGATGCGCGCGGTGACGGTCTTCGCGCGCAGGGTTTCGCCCACCAGCAGCACGCGCCCCGGGCGGTAGCGGTTGATCTCGTCGAGCACCACGGGCAGCGGCGTCTGCCGGAACACCATCTCGCCGCGGCGCCAGGCCGAGACGCCCTCGGGATCGACGTTGGCGATCTCGCTGATCATGCGGCCGTCGTACAGCGCCAGCTGCCGCGCCTGCAGCAGGCGCCGGCCCGCGGGATGCTCCACGCCGACCTGGCCGTGCAGGCAGGTGACGCAGGTGCGCCCGTCGAGGTACCGGACCTCGAAGCCCGCCGCGCCGGTGGCGACGGCGCGGCCCGCGCCGGCCTCCACGCGGAAGCTCCTGGCCGCGTCCGAGACCTCGATCGCCGCCTCGCCGTCGAGCAGCTCGAGGCCCACGCTCTCGCCCTGGTCGCTGACCCGGCGCAGGCTGGTGCGGGTGTTCATCGTCACCCTCACGCGCTCCTCGAGCGACAGCTCGCGCTGCTCGCCCACGGCCGTGTGGTAGTCGGCGCCCCACTGTTCGGCGGCGGGCCACATGCCCAGCGGCGAATAGGCGACGATGCCCGCGACCGCCGCTCCGCCGAGCGCCGTGCCCAGGAAGGCGCGCCGGCCGAGCGGCGTGCGGTTGAGCGTCCTGCGATGGTGGCGCGCGGCCTCCGCGTTGGTGCTCAGCACGCTGCTCGCGGCCCGCTCGAGCAGCTGCCACTGGCGCGCGGCCTGCTGGAAGGCCGCGAGGTGCGCGGGATCAGCATCGCGCCAGTGCCGGAACGCCTGCGCCTCCCATTCGCTGACGCGGCCCGAACCCAGCTTGCGCACCCAGGCCTGCGCATCCTTGAGCACATCAGGCAGCTTGCCGCGATCGTCGGGTGTGGTCATTGCATCGATTTTCAAGCGGCCACCTCGGGCCGGGCGAAGGGCCGCGCGCCATTGCCGCGGCCGTCCTTCAGTACCAGACGATTGGCGGACCGCAAAACCGCTGAAAAAAATCGCACGGCCGTCATGCCGGCCTGCTACGGCTGCCGCAGCAGCCGCGCCGCGCAATACTCCTGGGCCGCCTTGAGCTCGCTTTCGACGGTGCGCAGCGAGATCCCGAGGCGCTTGGCCACGTCGCGCTGCGGCCAGTGCTCCCAGCGCACCAGCAGCAGGATCTCGCGCCGGCGCGCCGGCATCTCGTCGAGCGCGGCCTTCAGCGCCTCGAGTTCGGAGCGCGCCTCGGCCACCTGGGCCGGGCCCGGCGCGGGGTCGGGCATGACGGCCATCAGCTCCTGCACGTCCTCAGCCGACAGCATGCGGCTCTGGCTGCGCCGGATGTCGATGGCGAGGTTGACGCCCATGCGCACCAGGTAGGCCTGCGGATTGAGCACCGGGCCGGAGAGGTGGCTGTCGCGCTGCAGGCGCAGCCAGATCTCGTGCAGGGTGTCGCCCGCCAGGTCGGGGCTGCCGAGCTGGATCGAGAGGCTCTGCTTGATCTGCGTGTAGCGCTGCACCAGCACGCTGCGCAGGATCGGCAGCACGTTGCCGGTCATGACGCGGCTCCGGCTTCGCAGGCGCGCCCCGCCACGCGCTCGCGCGGC
Source organism: Variovorax sp. GW821-FHT10D07 (assembly GCF_059415325.1). Classification (NCBI taxonomy): domain Bacteria; kingdom Pseudomonadati; phylum Pseudomonadota; class Betaproteobacteria; order Burkholderiales; family Comamonadaceae; genus Variovorax; species Variovorax sp. GW821-FHT10D07. The sequence goes on from NZ_JBWKMZ010000018.1 coordinate 100,744, forward strand.
AGGATGACCAGCAGCAGCGGCTGGCGCAGCTCGGGCGGCGGCGGATGGTCCATGCGCAGGCCGCTCAGCGCGGCGACGATGGCCCGGTCGCGCGCGGCATTGCCGGTCGCGCCGATCAGGCGCGGCGCCTCGAGCCGGCCCTCGGCGTCGACGTTGAGGCGCAGCGAGGCCCGGTAGTTGCCGGGCGCGGTGCGCGCATCGGCGCACAGCGCTTCCCAGACCCGGGTCTGGACCAGGCCGTCGTAGCGCCGGTCCAGCCCCGGCACGATGGCCGGCACGGCGCCGATCTCCACCGGCACCGGCCGCAGCACGAAGGCGTCGCGGAGCTTGCCGCCGGGATTCTCGGCCGTCAGGCCGGTGCCCTCGAGCAGCGCCGCCAGGGCCACGCGCGGCAGGTGCAGGCCCTGGACCGGGGCCGACACGCGGCCCGCGACCAGCGCATCGCTGAACAGCACGGTCTGGTCCGCGATCACCGCGTAACGCTCCAGCGCGGAGGCCAGCGGCTGCGCGGGAATGTCGAATGCCAGTGGCTGCGGTTGCACGGGCGCCGGCACGGCGGCGGCCACGGGATCAGCGGTCGTCGACGCCAGGGCGGGTGCCATCGCCATCCACAGTACGCAAGCGCAAGCCGCCAACCGGTCCGTCAGGTCGCACGCAACGGCGCGTCCCACGGTCCACCCTCCCGCCATGCCCGACCGCAGGCGCCCTGCGATCCGCGTTCTGCATGCTGGGCACCGGACAGGGAAACAGAGGTTGGCGTCAGCACGGCACGAGAACCCTATGCAAAACGCACAGCATCGGCGCGCGAGGTTGCACCGATGTGACAGCGGCGGCACGCGGTGGACTGCGGGGCGCGCGGGCGCCGCTACCCCGCCACCGCCTGGCCGCCGTGCTCGCGCCGGGTCCGCAGCACGGGATCGGGCACCTCCATGCGCCGCGCCTCGAGATGGTGGTGGGCGCGCAGCGTGTGCAGCAGCCCGTAGTTGATGCTGAACTCCTCGGTGTCCACGTCCGCCAGCGCGCCGTGCGTGAGGCAGCGGTGCACGATGTCGATCGCCTGCGGATGCGCGCTGACCATGCGGATGTCGTGGATGAAGGCCCGCGCCTCGGGCAGCGGCTCCGAGCGCAGCAGGAAGCCCACGAACCAGCGCCACAGCATGTTGTAGCCCAGGCCCTCGCGCACGCGCTTGGGGTCGGCCAGCGAATAGACGATCTGCAGCAGCCAGGCGCGCATGATCATGCGCGCGTCCACGCCGCTCGTGCATTCGCGCGTGAGTTCGTTCAGGACGGTGCCCTCGTAGGCCAGCGTGCTGTCGATGGCCTCGCGCAGTGCGACCAGCGCATGGTCGTCGGGCACGAAGGACTGCAGGCGGTCGACCTCCACCCACAGCGGGTGCGACACGATCCACACCCAGGGTACGCCGTACCGCTCCACCGGCACCGGCTCGGTTCGAGCGACCTCCACGTGCCTGGACAGCTCCTTGTCCAGGGTCTGCATCGATACGCTCCTGGCAAGGCCAGAAGAGAACTTTTCCCTTGGGTTCTTTTTCTTCATCCAGACTCCTCGTCCACACCGCCACATCGCACGCGGACGATCCGCGCGCGGCGATCGGCGCCTCCCGGCCGGGAGACACCCACCGATTCCTCTAGACGAGCGCCGATCGGCAAACCCGCAGGAAAAAGGCGCGGCCCCTCAGCGGACCCGGACGATCCCCGGCGGGCCGGGGTCGGGGAGCACGGGCGCCACGATGCGCGTGGTGGCGCCCGCGCGTTCGATGGTCACCGCGTCGGCGTCTATCGCCACCAGCCGCACGTCGGGCAGCAGCCGCTCGCCGGTCATGAAGGCCTTGGGCGGCGCGCCGTTGACGGTCAGCACCGCCACCGCGCGATCGTGCCGGCGCATCAGCCCGACCACCGTGACGTTCAGGCGCAGCGGCCCCGGACGCAGCCAGCCGGCCACCGCTTCGGCCGCGGGATCGCCCGCCGCCGTCGCCGCGGTAGCCGGGGCCTGCGGCGGCGGCGCGTCGGGCACATGCAGCGCATAGGCCCAGAGGCACACGCAGGCGACGAAGAGCGCCGCGCCCAGCGCATGCGCGGTGCGCGGCGACGCGGCCCAGGCCGGCCCATTCCACGTTGGCCATGTTCGGGTCATCGGTGCAATTCCTCCGTGTGCGGGCGCTGCGCGGTCGCAGCGGAACCACCGGTCTTAACAGATGCATGTTGGCAATTCATGTCAACGCCACATTCGATGCCTACCATCGCCGCGAACCGCGCGCTCCGCGCGTCCCTTCATGCCCCAAGCCATGGCGTTTTCGCCTCGTATGAAACCGCTTCGCCGCCATCTGGGCTTCTCGCTGATCGAGGTGATGGTGGTGCTGGTCATCATCGGCATCGCGATGGCCGCGATCTCGCTGAGCGCCGCGCCCGATCCCGCCGAACCCCTGCGCCTCGATGCGCGCGAACTGGCAGTGCGGCTCGCGACCGCACAGCACGAGGTGCACGTGGACGGCCGCGTGATCGCCTGGGAAGCGCGCGGCGACGGCTACCAGTTCGTGCGTGGCACCTGGGCCAGCGCGCCGGGCAGCGTGGTGCCCGGCGTCACGACCGGCGGCGAGCTCGACCGCTTCGTGCGCGACGACGCGCTGCGTCCGCGCCGGTGGCGCGCCGGCATCGTCGAGGTCTCGCCGGCGGCGCCGGTGCTGCTGACCTCCGAGTGGATCGGCACGCCCTGGTCGCTCGAGCTGCGCAGCGGCCGCTACCGCGTCGCCATCGTGCGCGACGCCACCGGCGGCTTCCGGGTGCAGTGAGGCATGGGCGCGCACCGAGCTTCGCACCGGCCTTCGCCTCGGCTTCGCGCAGGGCGGCCCGGCCGCGGCTTCACGCTGATCGAGGTGCTGGTCGCGCTGGCGATCATCAGCATCGCGCTCGCGGCCTTCGTGCGCATCACCAGCCAGACCGTCGGCAACCAGGGCCATCTCGAGCGGCAGTCGCTCGCGCTGCTGTCGGCGCAGAACAGCCTGGCCGAACTGCGCATCGGATCGCTGCCGCCGCCCGGCCTGCGCCAGGTCGATTGCCCGCAGGGCGAGCTGGCCTTCGTCTGCCGGGTGCAGATCGCGCCGTCGCGAGACGGCATGCGCGCCGTCGCGGTCGACGTCTACCTGGGCCGCGACAGCGACCGCAGCCTGGCCAGCCTGCAGTCGCAGCTGCCCGAGAGCCGCCGATGAGAGCCGCGCGCCGGTCCCGGGCGACGCCGCGTACCGCGGGCTTCACACTGATCGAAGCCATGATCGCGATCGCGATCATGGCGGTGCTGAGCCTGATCGCATGGCGCGGCCTCGACAGCATGAGCCGCGCCGACACCCAGTTGCGCGAGCGCGCGGAAGATGCCGCGCGGCTTGCGCGCGCGCTGCAGCAGATCGAGCGCGATCTCACGTGGCGCACCACCACCGAGCTGCCCTCGCCGGCCGACGCCGCGCCGCCTCCCGACGATGCGCCCGCGGCCGCCGGCGGCGCGCCGCCGCCCTTGCCGCTGCCTTTGCTGCCCCCCGGCATGGAAGCTCGGCGCTCGGGCCAGGGGCCGTTCCTGCTCGAGCTGGTGCGCGCCGCGCCCGCCGCGCCGGGGCGCTGGCAGCGCGTGCAGTGGTGGCTGCAGGCGGGCACGCTCTACCGCGCGGCCGGCGTGGCGGCCGATGGCTATCCGCTGCCCGCGCCGCAGGCGGCCGACCGCGTCGCGGTGCTCGAGGGCATCGCCTTCTTCGAGATGCGCGCGTGGGAGCCCGAGCAGGGCTGGCGCCCGCTGCCGGCCAGCGGTGCGGCGCGCACGGCGGCGTCCGGGCTCGAGGTCACGCTGGGCGTCCGCGCCGACACGGGGCCGGCGCTGCGCTACCGCCGCGTCATCGCGCTGGACTGAGCGCCTGCCGCGCCCTACTTCACCATCTGGTTGATCTCCATGATCGGCAGCATCACCGCGAGCACGATCAGCATCACCACCGCGCCCATGCCGAGGATCATCAGCGGCTCGAGCAGCGCCGTCAGCCGCGTGGCGCGGCGCTCGAGGTCGCGCGAGAGATTGGCGGCCGCGCGCTCGAGCATGGGCGCGAGCGCACCGGTCTTCTCGCCGCTCGCCACCAGGTGGATCAGGTTGGAGGGAAACACCTTCTGCACACGCAGCGCCGAGGCCAGCGGCGCGCCCTCGCGCACGCGCGCGGCGGTGTCGGCCGCGCACTGCTTGAGCCGGTCGTTGCCCATGGTCTCGCGCGCGGCATCGAGCGAGCGCAGCAGGGGCACGCCCGCGTCCATCAGGATCGCCAGGGTCGAGGCGAAGCGCGCGGTGTTCACGCCCAGCACGTACTTGCCCACCATCGGCACGCGCAGCAGAAAACCGTGCCAGCGAAGCCGCGCCGCGTCGTCGCGCAGCGACCAGCGCCACAGCGCGAAAGCGGCGCCCAGCACCAGCGCCGTGAGCCATCCCCATTCGCGCACGTAGCCGCTCGCGCCCAGCATCACGCGTGTCAGCAGCGGCAGCTCCTGCCGCGCCTGCGAGAACGCGCTGACCACCTGCGGCACCACGTAGCCGAGCAGGAAGATCACAATGCACACCGAGACGAAGGCCACCACGCCGGGATAGATGAAGGCGGTGAGCATCTTGCTGCGCAGGTTGTCGCGGCCCTCGAGGTAGTCGGCCAGCCGCTCCATCACGCGCGCCAGCTCGCCCGAGTCCTCGCCGGCGCCGATCAGCGCGCGGTAGATCGCGGGAAAGTCGCGCGGCCGCTCGCCCAGCGCATCGGCCAGCCGCATGCCGCCGCGCACGTGGTTGCACACCGCGCTCAGCGCCTCGGCCACCACCTTCTGCTCGGCCTGCTCGATGGTGGCCATCAGGGCCGACTCCAGGGGCAGGCGCGCGCCCAGCAGGCTCGCGAGTTCGCGCGTGGCCCACAGCAGGTCGGTGGCGCTCAATCGCGGCCCGAACCACGAGCCGCCGCCGCCCGCCACCTCGTGCACGCCCAGCGCGGTCAGCCCGCGTTCGCGCAACTGCAGCCGCACGGCACGCTGCGACTCGGCCTCCATCGTGCCGGCCTGGATCTGTCCGCCCGCGTTGGCGGCCTCGAAATGAAAGCGTGGCATGGGGTGCGGCGCTAGCTGTCGTCGCGCGTCACGCGCAGAATCTCCTCGGGCGTGCTGATGCCCGCGGCGACCCAGCGCTGGCCGTCCTCGCGCATGGTGCGCATGCCGCGGCGGCGCGCCACCTCGCGCATGGCGTGCTCGTTGCCGCCGTCGTGGATGATGCGGCGGATCTCGTCGTCGATGACGAACAGCTCGTGGATGCCGGTGCGGCCCTTGAAGCCGGTGTGGTTGCAATGGCCGCAGCCCACCGGCACCCAGCGGGTGCTGCCGTCGGCCTGCGTCTCGGCGCGCTTGCAGCGCACGCACAGGCAGCGCACCAGCCGCTGCGCGAGCACGCCCAGCAGCGACGAGGACAGCAGGAAGGGCTCGATGCCCATGTCGGTCAGCCGCGTGACCGCCGAGATCGAATCGTTGGTGTGCAGCGAGGCGAGCACGCCGTGGCCCGTGAGCGAGGACTGCACCGCGATCTGCGCGGTCTCCAGGTCGCGGATCTCGCCGATCATGATGTTGTCGGGGTCCTGGCGCAGCGCGGCCCGCAGCGCGGCGCCGAAGCTCATGCCGATCTTGGCGTGCACCGGGATCTGGTTGACGCCCGGCAGGTCGTACTCGACCGGGTCCTCCACCGAGAGGATGTTGCTCACGCTCTTGTCGAGCTGGCCCAGCGCGGCGTAGAGCGTGGTGGTCTTGCCGCTGCCGGTCGGCCCGGTCACGAGCACGATGCCGTGCGGCTGGCGGATCAGCCGCGTCAGCGCTTCCAGCGTGTCGCCCGCCAGGCCCAGCCGCTCGAGCTGCAGCCGGCCCGCGTCCTTCTCGAGCAGGCGCAGCACGGCGCGTTCGCCATGCACGGTCGGCACGGTCGACACGCGCACGTCGATCGGCCGCCCGCCCACGCGCAGGGTGATGCGGCCGTCCTGCGGCACGCGCTTCTCTGCGATGTCGAGCTGCGACATGATCTTGATGCGCGAGATCAGCGCGGCATGCAGTTCCTTGCGCGGCGAGACCACGTCGCGCAGCGCGCCGTCGACGCGGTAGCGCACCACCGAGTGGGTCTCGAAGGCCTCGAAGTGCACGTCGCTGGCGCCGTCGCGCGCGGCCTGCGCGAGCAGTGCGTTGATCATGCGGATGACGGGCGCGTCGTCCTGCGCATCGAGCAGGTCGGTCACGGCCGGGATGTCCTGCATCAGCCGCTCCAGGTCGACCTCGGACTCGGCCGCGCCGACCACGGCGGCGGCGCTGCCGGCCTCGGCATAGCGCGTCGACAGCAACACGTCCATCTCCGCCTCGGACACCTCGTGCCAGGCCTGCAGGCCGGTCTGGCGCTGCGCCTCGGCCAGCGCCCAGCCCGGCGTGCTCGGGCTCAGGACCAGCGCCATGGCCTCGCTGTCGCCCTGCACCACGAGGCGCTGCGCACGCGCCCAGCCGTGCGGCAAGGTCGGCTGCGCCGCGGCATTCATGGCGCCACCACGATCTCGGGCCGGTAGCCCAGCTCGCGCAGCACGCCCGCCGCGGTGTCGACCGCGCGCGCATCGCGCGGCAGGTCCACGCGCACCGCATAGCCGATGCCGCCCGGGCCGGCCACGATGTACGCGGGCAGGCCGCTGATGCGCACGCGCTTGGCGATGCGCACCGCGTCGGGCTCCTGCGCGAGGTCCGCCACCTGCAGCACGCTGCGGTTGTTCTCGGGCGTGGCGTACAGCACGGCCGGATCGCCGGTCACGCCGACGTTGGCGGGCAGTTGCGAGCGCATCTCGGGCTCGCGCGGCGCGTTCGGCGCGAGCGGCTGGTGCACCTCGCGCTCGCTCCGGGTGGGCGGCGGGCCCTGCTCGCGCGTGCTGCTCCACTGCTCGGGCCGCAGGTCCAGCTTGGGGGCCGCGCCGGCAACCGGCAGGTCGGGCGGCGGCAGGATCGGTGCCGGCATGTCGGGCAGCACGAGGTGCCGGCCCGGCTGCACGCGGCTTTGCTGCGTGCGCATGAAGTTGTAGCGGTCCTGGGTCAGGCCGCGGCCGGCATTGGCATCGCGGATCACGTAGGGCCGCAGGAAGATCATCAGGTTCGTCTTCGCGCGCTGCCGCTTGTCGTAGCGGAACAGGTTGCCGAGCACCGGGATCGTGCCCAGGCCCGGCACCGTCTCGGTGGTGCTGGTGACGCTGTCCTCGAGCAGGCCGCCCAGCACCATGATCTGGCCGTCGTCGAGCAGCACGCTGGTGTCGAGCGCGCGCTTGTTGGTCACGATGCCCGCGATGCCGGAGTTCTGGTCGTCGATGCTCGAGACCTCCTGGTAGATGTCGAGCTTGACCGTGCCGCCCTCGGAGATCTGCGGCCGGATCTTGAGCTGCAGCCCGATGTCCTCGCGCGTCACGGTCTGGAACGGGTTGTCCGAGCCGCCGCCGCCCGGCGTGATGTACTGGCCGCTGACGAAGGGCACGGTCTTGCCCACGATGATCGAGGCCGCCTCGTTGTCGAGCGTCATGATGTTCGGCGTCGAGAGGATGTTGACGCCGCCCTTGGTCTGAAGCGCGCGCGCCAGCAGGTTGAGGTTGGCGATCTCGCCCACGCCGGGCAGTTTCACCGTGCCGTCGAGCACGCCGAGGTTCAGGCCCTTGGGCAGCAGGTCGATGGTGTTGGTGGCGCTGGTGTTCAGGCCCGCGCCGCCGCCGAGGTTGGTGCCGCCGATGAAGCGGCCGTTGTTGCGCATCCACTGGATGCCCAGCTGCGCCGCGTCCTGCTCGGTGACCTCCACGATCAGGCTTTCGACCAGCACCTGCGCGCGCCGCTGGTCGAGCAGGTCGATCACGCGCCGCACGCTGCGATACATGGGCTCGGGCGCCGCGATGATCAGCGTGTTGGTGGTGGCATCGGCCTGCACCGTCACGCCGTTGGCCGAGAAGGCCGTGCCCGTGCTGCCGCTGCCCGAGCCGCCCTGCTGCGCGCCGCCGCCGCCGAAGCGGCTGCCGCCGGTGCTGCCGCGCGTGCCGCCGCCCTGCGCGGACGAGGAGGACGACGAAGAAGACGAGGAGGTGGAAGAAGTGCCCGTCGTCGTGCGGCCCGCGCCGCCCGGCGCCCCGGCACCGCCCGACATGCCGCCGGCGCCGAGCGTGGCGCGCGCGGCATCGCCGCTGCCGAGCGCCGTGCTGCCCGAGTCGCCGGTCAGCAGCCCGCGCAACACGCCCGACAGGTAGGTCGCCTGCGCATTGCGCAGGTACACCACGTGCAGGTTGCCGGGGTCGTCCTGCGAGTTGTCGAGCTTGACGATGAGGTCGCGCGCCAGCGCCGTGCGCGCCGGGCTGCTCGAACGCACGATCACGCTGTTGGAACGCGGATCGGCCAGCACCACGATGTCGCGCCGGGTCTCGTTGCCCGCGCCCTGCAGCAGCTCGTTGGCGAGCGCCGCGATGTCCACCGCCACGCCGTTGTGCACCTTGACCACGTCGGTGTCGAGCGAGGTCGGCGTGTCGATGCTCTCGACGATGCGCGCGATGCGCTCGAGGTTGTCGATGTAGTCGGTGATGACCAGCGTGTTGTTGGCCGCGTAGGCCGCGATGTTGCTCTCGGCCGCGATCATCGGCTTGAGCACCGGCACCAGCGCCTCGGCGTTCTCGTAGGCCAGCCTGAAGGTGCGCGTGGCGATGCCGCCGCCCGGCGTGCGCGCATTGACCGCGCCGCCCTGCAGCTTGGCGTCGGCCACCGGCACCACGCGGCTGACGTTGCCGACGTCGACGATCGTGAAGCCGCGCATGCGCAGGGCCGAGCCCAGCATGTCGTAGGCGGTCTTCGAGGGCACCTCGCCGTCGGAGACCAGCGTGATCTGGCCCTTGACGCGCGGGTCCATCACGAAGTTGCGACCCAGGAAGCGCGACAGCGCGGAGACCACCGACTGGATGTCGGCATCGACGAAGTTCAGCACCGAGCGGTCGTCGCTGCCGGTGGCGCCCGCCAGCGTCGTCGCGGTGGCAGCCGTGCGTGCCGGCGTGGCCGCGGCGGCACGCCGGTCCTGCCCGGTCGGGCGCACCACGCGCGCGGGCGGCGCGGCCGAAGTGGCCGGCGACGCCACGGGCTGCGCCTGCGCCGCGCCCTCGGCCCCGGCGCCCGAGCTCGGGACGTAGTTCCCCTCGCGGAACAGCGGCGCCTCGGTGGAGGCGGTCGAAGCGCACCCCGCCAGGGCCAGGCACGCCAGTGCCCAGCATCTTCCCGTTCTTCCCGCCACCGCTCGCATCATCTTCGATTCCCTGATTGAGGCCGCGCCGTCAGCGCGACCGTGGCCCGGACGTCGTTCCGGCCATCGGGGCCGGCGTCCTCGGACCGTTGCAACATGGCCTTGTTCACCGTCATGCCCAGCGCGCCGGGCGCGGCGAGCAGCCAGGCCGCGACGCGCGACGCATCCGCGGCGCGTTCGATCTCGATCTGCAGCTCGGCGCCCGCCTCGCTCAAGCGGTAGGCGCCGGCCAGGCCCGCCGCATCGAGGCTGGCGCGCACGCGGCCGGCCGGGTCGCGTGCGGGATCGCCCGCCACCACGGCGGGGCCGCCCACGTCGGCCAGCACGTCCTTGAGCGCCGCGGCCTGCGAGCGCAGGCGCGGCAGCTCGCCGTCCCAGTAGCGCAGCGTGTCCAGCGCCGGCTTGATGCCCAGCAGCCAGACGGCGGCCACCGTCACCACGCAGAGCATCGCGAGGACCTGCCCGCGCTCGCGCCGCGACAGGGCCCGCCAGCGGCCCTGCAGCTGGGCCCGCAGCGGCTGCAGGCGCGCGTGCAGCGGCGACGTCCAGCGCTGCCAGGATGCGGCGGCCCCGCGCTTCATGGTGCGGCTCCGTTCTGCGCGGCGGTCTTCGAAGCGGCGGCCGGCGCCACGCCGCCATCGCCGCCCTGCTTGGTCTCGGCGAGCGCCACGCGCAGGCCGCCCTCTTCGGGCAGGAGCTGCAGGCCGCGCTGCTGCGCGCTCGCCTGCAGCGCCTTCAATTCGTCGGCACCGAGCACCACGCCCGCGCGCCAGCGCACGCGCAACTGGCCGTCGCGGAAGTCCAGGCCCTGTACCTGCCCCTCGGCCTGCGCGAGCACTGCCGTGGAGGCGCGCACGAGCGCGGTGAAGTCCGCCGATTCGATGCTGCCCATGGTCGTGCCCGCGCGCCGCGCATCGCGCAACTGCCGCGCCTGCTGCAGCGGGTTGAGCACCACCGGCAGCTCGGGAAACGCGGCCTTGACCTGCGTCGCCATCTGGCGCGTCAGGGCCTGGCCTTCGGCGGCGACGCGCGCGGCCTGGAGCTGCAGGCCGAGCAGGCACGCGGCGGCGGTCGCCACGCTCCAGCCGATGGCCGGGCGCAGCCAGCGGCGGTCCGCGCCCTCGCCGCCGCTCGCGGCCATCGGCAGCGTCCACGCCCATGCGCTGCCGGCGAACGACGACGCCTCGGATTCGGCCAGCCAGTGCAGCGGCAGCGCGCCAGGCAGCAACGGCCGCAGCCGGGCTTCGAGCTGCACCGGGTCGGCCTGCGCCGCGGCCAGCGGATGCACGAGGCCGCTGCCGGCACCGGAGCGCACGATCGCCCAGCCATCGACGCGCAGCGCGGCGAGCCCCTGGTCGGGTGCCGGCAGGAAGGCCGGCGGCGCCAGCACCGCCTGCACCGCGAGGCCGTGCTGGCGCAGCGCCCGCAGGCAGGCCGACAGCGCCTCGGCGCTCATCCAGGCCACCGGGACGCGGCCCGTGCCATCGCGCGCACCGATGCCCACCGCCAGGTCGGCCGGCGCGGCCAGCGCCAGCAGCTCGATCGCGCCGAGCACCGCGACGCGCAGGCGCGCGGCGGGCAGCGGCGGCAGCTCGAGCGTGGTCATCGACACGTCGCCCGGATGCGGGCAGACCTCGACGCGCCGCGGCCGGGAAGGGGTGGACAGCGCGGCGAGCGCCGCCAGGTTCTCCAGCGTCGCGCCCTGCCAGCCCTGCGCCGTGCGCCATGCGCAGCGCACGGGCGCGGCCTCGACGGCGCGCGCGGGCGGCAGCATCAGGCGCAGCAGGTCCACGCGTTCCATCAAGCCCCCTCCCGCAGCCACATCACCTGGGGCAGCACTTCCTTGTCGTCGTACAGCAGGGCCTGCATCAGCAGCGTGGTGCGCGAGGTCTGCAGCGCGCTCGAGAGGCGGAACCAGCGGCTGGTGATGCCGATGAGGACCGCGCTCTCGTCGAGCCCGGGCATCTGCAGCCGGTTCACGAAATCACCGCGGTTGATGAACCACTGGCCGTTGTCGCGCGCCTGCAGCACGGCGCGCGCGCGATCGAGCGACAGGCCCGGCACCCACGCGGCCAGCACCTCGGCACGCGCCGTGTTGGCATTGATCCAGGTGCGCTGCGGCAGCACCGTGAGATAGGGCCGCAGACGCGCCACGCTGCCGGCATCGACGCCGGGCACCGCGAGCAGGTCGTCGACGGTGCGCAGCCGCGGCGCCTGTTCGCGCGCGGGCAGGCTCTCGAGGCCGAGCTGCCGGGCGGTCTCCTCGGCGGCTTCGCCCTCCACCACCTGCGTGGCACCGGCCGGCCGCCGCTCTGCCTCCACCAGGCTCACGGCCACGCGGCGCGCGATGCGGCCGGCCTGGTCCGGCGGCACGCCGACCATCGCGCACAGCCGCAGGAAGACGCCGCCCTCCACCGGATCGAACTGCCCGGCGTTCACGAGGTTGCGCAGGTTGAACTTGGACTGCTCGTCGACGATCTCGGTGAAGGCCAGCGCCGGCTCGCCCTCGATCCGGCCGAGGACCTGGCCGTCGACCGGCTGGCTCCAGGTGCCGTCGAGGCGGGTGTAGGGCGCGCGCTGCGCCGCGGCGCGCAGCACGGTCTGCGCGCGGCCGACCTCGCCGCGCAGCAGCCACTGCGCCTGCGCCCGCGTCTGCGCCGACTGGGCCGCGCGGATGGCCGCGGTCTGCCGCTCGAGCAGCGCGCCCGCCAGCACCGCGATCACCGCGACGACGAGCAGCGCGGCAACGACGGCCATGCCGCGCTGCCCATGCGCCAGCCGGGCGCACGCTTGTCTTTCGCGAGCCTGCCTTCGCAGGCCCGCGGGCCGCTCCCGGACGCCATCCATGTCCGGGCCCTAGAGTTGCCAGGAACCGATGTCGGCGTTGGCCTTCTCTCCACCCGGCTCACCGTCGGCGCCGAGCGAGAACACGTCGATCTCGCCGTTGGTGCCGGGGTTCAGGTACTGGTAGGGCTTGCCCCAGGGATCGCTGGGAAGGCGCTCCAGGTAGTTGCGCCAGTTGGCCGGGATCTTGCCCGAGCTCGGCTTCTCCACCAGCGCGCGGATGCCCTGGGAGGCACTGGGGTACTCGCCGTTGTCGAGCCGGTACAGCTTGAGCGCCTGCATGATCGCGCCGACGTCCTGGCGTGCCGCGATGGCGCGCGCCTGGTCCGGTCGGTTCATGAGGTTCGGCACGATCAGCGCCGCGAGCACGCCCATGATCACCAGCACCACCATCAGCTCGATGAGCGTGAATCCCTGCTGCGGCGCCTGGCGCAGATGCTTCCGTCCGAGAATCCCTGCGGCCATGTCGTTCGCTCCAGTCGCTACCGTTTGCAGCAGGAAATCATGGCGGGGCCGCGTGTCAGGCTGATGGAAAGAACTCGGGAGGATTCGCGCGCCCTGGCGCACCGCATGAGTCGTTTTGCTCTACCCCGGTGCCCTTTCATCTCGAACATGTCGAGCGAAGACGTCACATTCGCCGCTCAGGCGCGGCAGTGCCGCGCGGCCGGCTGCGCCGCGGCGGAATTCGGGCCGGCCTGCCGGCGTGTTTTTCGCGGCGCCGGCGCGGTGGTCGCGCGCAGTTCGATCCCCGCATGCAGCGTCTGGCCCGTGGCCTGCGCGCAGTGCGCGAGCGCCTGGCGCAGCGCCGTGTCGACGCTGCGCAGCGAGATCTGGTGCCGGTCCGCGACTTCCTGGCGCGTCTTCTCCTCGAGCCGCAGCGCGACCAGCACGGCGCGATGGCGGCGCGGCAGGTGCTGCATGGCGCGATCGACCGCGTGCACGTCCGAGCGCGCCTCGGCGATCGACTCCGGGCCCGGCGCGCGGTCGACCAGGAACTCGAACAGCGCCTCGCCATCCTCCACATGCGGCTGCGGACGATTGCGGCGCAGGCAGTCCACCGCCACGTTGCAGGCCGTGCGGTAGACGTAGGCCTCGGGGTTCTGCACCGCCGGCGCGGCCATGTCGCCGAGCCGCAGCCAGGCGTCGTGCAGGCTGTCGCTGGCCAGGTCGGCATCGCCGAGATGGCGCAGCAGGCGCCGGTGCAACCGGCCGTAGTTCGCGACCAGGAACTCGCGCAGCGCGCTGCCCGCGTCCTCGTGCGCTTCGCGGTCCGTATGGCCGCCGGCCTCCGGCGACTCCAGGCACAGCCAGGGACTCATGTCCAACATGGGAACCTCCGCATCCAGGGTCTCGTGGGATCGCTCGCGCCGTGCCGCGCACGGGGCGCGCGGCACGGCATGGGCGACCGACTGCTACTTGCCTCGGCGCAGCTCGCGCTGCTCGGCCTCGGTCAGCTTCGACATCACGGCCGGGTCGAAGGCATCGCCGTGCGCCGCGATCTGCACGAAGCTGCGCGGGTCGTAGGGGATCGGTGCCTTGCCCTGCAGGCCGGCGCGCGGCGGCGGCGGTGCCTGCTTGCCCTCTTCGGCCGGCTCGTTGCCGAAGCCCAGCACGCGCACCGTGAACACCGACGGCAGGTTCTGCCGCGCCACGGCGCGCTCGCGCTGCATCGCGTCCTGAGCGGCCGCGACCGCGGTGGAGGCCGCCGCGCTGGCGTTGGTCAGCGCCGCGACGTTGACCGCCGCGACCACCGGGATGCCGGTCGACTTGCCCTGGCTCACGATGTTGTCGGCGTTCACCACGTGCAGCGCCGCGATGTTGACGTCGCCCGAGACCCGGATGCCGGCTTCGCCCGCGTCGATGGTGCCCAGCGGCGCGATCAGGTCGATGTCGCCGGCCGGCACTTCCGCGATCGGCGCCAGCGTCGCGATGCCCGCGCCCGTGCTCGGCACGTCGGAGGACAGCGTCACGTTGCCCCACGTGTCGTACTCGCGCTTGGGCGGCGTGTAGACCACCGTGGTCTTCGAGCCGCGGCCCGCGTTGATGTCGCCCTCGGCCGACCAGGCGAGGATGCTGCCGCCGAAGGTGGTCATGATCCGGCTCTGGCCGAGCAGGATGTCGTCGAGCGCGTAGAGATGGATGTTGCCCGCGCCCTGCGTCACGAGCCCCGGCACGACGCCCGGCAGCGCCACCGGCGCCTGGCCCTCGACACCGAAGATCTGGCTGCCGCCCGGCGTCAGCGTCTCGATGTCGCCGCCGAACAGGGTGTTGACCCCGGCCGCGCCGTACATCGTGATGCCGCCCTGGTAGACGATGGGCCGCGCCTGCGCATCGGCCGTGGGGAACAGCGCGGCGATTGCATTGCGCCCGCGCAGGTAGCTGCCCTCGCGGGCGTTGCCGGCCTCGTTGTATTCGCGGCCGCCGGCCTTGAGCTCGGCGAAGTACACGCCGCGCGCATAGACGCGCTGCTGCTCGGGCGAGAGCCGGTTGAAGACCGTCAGCGCGTCTTCCGAGCCGTCGTAGCCGTAGCGGTCCTCCAGCCAGTTCACCAGGTGCAGCTGGCTCGCAGCGCGGTAGTCGTTGCGCAGGATGCGCTTGGGCAGGCTGCTGTCGGCGTCGCGGCGGGCCTGCAGCTGGTCGAGGAAGGCCGGCGCGTCCTTGTCCTCGCCCGTGAAGCCATGCACCTCGCGCAGCCAGTCGGCCAGGGTCAGCTTGCGGCTGTAGACATAGGGCACCTTGCCCGGCTGGCTGGCCAGCGAGGCGCCGCTGTCCGCGAGGTTCGCCGGGTCGAGATAGCGCCGCAGGAAGCCGGCGTAGTCGGCGCCCTGGCTGCCCAGGCCGGCCTGCATCACGATGCCCGCGCCGGGCCGTGCGTCGCCGGGCACCACCTGGCCGATGCTGCGCACGGCGGTCTCGCCGTACACGGGCACGCCTTGCAGGGTCTGTCCGACCTGCCCCGCCATCAGGATGTTGCGGCCCGCGCTGATCTCGAGCGTGCCGGGGCCGGCGACATCGAAGCTGCTATAGAGGATGTCGCGGCCGGCCTGGACGATGGAGACGTCGGTGGGGTCGTTGTGGACGAAGAGGTTGCCGGTTCGGGTGCCACCGGTGCCGGGGCCCGAGGCGGTCTCCAGCAATTCGCGCGGAAGGTTCGCGGGTGTCTGGCCCAGCACGGACCCGGAGCGGACGATGTCCCGCCCGGCCCGCATCCAGACCGGCCCCGATCCCTCGTACCACGTCTGCCCGATGCGTCCGCCGCTGGTGAACGCCAGGATTCCGCCACTCTCGAGGCCGAGGATGTCGCCGTCCCTCGCGTACAGCCGCGCTGGCGCCACGGTCTGGCGGATGGCGGCTGCTGCCGTATCCGGACCGAAGACGAACAGCGGGTACCTGCCACCCGACGAAAAATCCGGATAGACGGCATCGTCCGCCAAGTTGTGCGGTGCCATGGTCGGGGCGTTGTCCTTCAACTGGAAGGCCGCGAAGGCGGGCTTCGAAGGCGTAGGCAAAGCGTCGGTGCCGGCCCCGGACAGACTCACCACATAACCCCCGGCATAGATGGAGTCTCCCGCCAGAAGACTCAGTCCGGCATTGGCGGACGGCGCGAGCAAGAGCGATTGACCCTGCGACGAATCTCCCCGCAGGAACAAGCTGCCCGAGGCAGCCACTGCATTGAGCTGCGATGGGTAGACCAGCCGGCCGTCCGTCGCGTCGAAGTCGCGCCGTGGCGTGCCTTCGGCAGCCTTCACCACCGGCGTTACGGGCGTGAGATCCCCGCCGCCAGACATCAGGTTGATGGCGGTGTTGTTGGTCCACAGCGAGAACCAGCCTTGGCCGCCCGATTCGTAGCGCGTGCCATCGAAGGTGTAGGGCAGCAGGTACGGCAGCGGCGCGCGTCCCGGATCACCACTGCCCGCCACGACCAGGTCCCCTCGGGTGTCCAGCGTCGCGGTCGCATCGCCCAGCTTCAACACCAGACCGCCTGTTGCGGTACCGAGCGTGGCCGTGTAGGGATCGTAGGCACGAACCTCGCGGGCATCGGCGTCGGGAGGACCGCTGCGGTAGTACGTCAGCGCGATGCCTCCCAACTCACCGGCCTGCATCTGCACGGCGCCGCGCAGATTGGCCAGCACGCCATTGAGATTCAGGTCCTGCGTGCGGTAAAGGTCGACAGCCGCGTTGGGGTTGCCGTCGGAGGTAGCGGCACGTGCCTGCAATCCGGCATTCAGGTTGCCGCCGATGCGCAGTTGCAGGTCGCCCCCTCCCGTGAGCATCAGGCGACCATCGGCGGTCACCCGCCCGGTGCTCCCCACGGCCAGCGCCAAGCCTTCGCTGCGCGGCCTCGCACCGGCATCGCCGCCGCGACGCGAGGTCAGGCCGGCATTGCCACCCACCTCGATGTTCAGGTTGCCGCCCCCCAAGGTGCCGATGCCGGTGAAGCCGACCAATTCCGGGATCGCGGCCACCTCCGGGATATCCGTGGGGTCCAGGATGTAGTTGGAGTTCTTCACCGCCGTTCCTGGCACATAGGTCCCGAAATTGATCCACCAGGCGGTGGGGATCGGGTCCACGCCGGCCGTGCCGCCGCTGGCCTGGCGCCATAGCCAATTGCCGATGTCGGCGCTGCTGCGTTGGGCACGCAACTCCTGACCGGGAAACCCAGGCTCATAGCTTGCGAGCAGATCTCCCCTCAGATCGCCTCCCGCGCGCAGCAGCAGGTTGCCACCGCCGTCGGGATACCAGGCGGCGTAGGTGCTGTTCGTCTTGCCGTCGACCAGCGATTCGTAGATCGAACCCGCCGACGGCAGACCCTCGGGCGGTATGGCCGAATTCTTGGTGCCGAGGTAGGTGCTGTCGGCCGCCTTGCCGCGCGCCCGGTTGAAGGCACCGGCCTCGCCACCGGCGCGCGAAGCGGTGGATGTCCCCGCCGTGTAGATGCCGTAGAGCGAATGCGTGGCGACATCGCCACCGGCGATCAGGTCCAGATCGCCGGTCCCGGTGCGAAGCACACTGAAATTCTGTGCAAGCGGGTGGACCTTGATCACCTCGCCGACGACGACCCGATCCGGCGTTCCAGGAATCTCGGGCGTCGGCTCACCGAGCGAGATGCACATACCCGGATCCAGACAAATCGACTGGAAATCGACCGGAACAGGCGCACCTTCCTTGAAACCGAACACCTCCGCTCCCAGGGCATCCCAGACGTAGCGGACTCGCACACACATGCCCGCTTCAACACAGATCGATTCGAAGTCAGCCGGAACCGGCGTATTGGGTTCGAAACCGAAGACCTCCGCACCAAGCGCGTCCCAGTACCACTTTCCACCCGGCTGCGCCGGCGTGCCCGGCGTGCCCGGAACAAGCGTCTTCTTGCGCTGCTCGTACAGGCTGTAGTGCGTATCGGCCAGCACCAGGCCGGCCTCGGTTCCCGGCTGCACGGTCCGGGTGTCGGCCGCAGCGGTATCCGCTCCGGCCACGAGGCGCAGCGACCAAGACAGCGAGCCTTCGGGCAGCATGGCCGCCACCGCCCAGTTGCGTCCCATGCGGCCATCGGTCACCGTGCGCAGCGGCACCGACAGTGCATCGCCCGGCAGCTTCACGTCGGTCATCGACGGAATCAGCGCCCCCGTCGGCAAGGCCAGGTTGCCGGCCAGCACCACCACCTGGCCCGGAAGCGGCACGCCGCGCGGCCAGATCATTGCCTTCAACGCGGCCTGCGCCGGCAGCACGCTGCCGGCATCCAGGCGCGCGCCGGCAGGCAGGGTCGCACCCTGCTGCAACACCGTGCCGGCGGGATACAGCACATTGCCCGCGGCATCGCGCACCGCGGAGCGCAGCACCGTGCCGGCCGGCAGTGCCAGTGCCTCGTTGAGCGTCGCCTGCACCGGCACGACGGTGCCAGCCGGAAGCGTCAGGCCCTGGATCGGCAGGTCGTAGTTGAGCACCTTGCCGCCCGCGAAGCGCGTGCCTTCCGCGAGCGTGACGCCCGGCCCCGGCACCACCACGTCACCGCCATAGGCCTGCACGCCCGGCGTCAGCACCCAGCCCTTGTCATCGGGCGTATCGGGCGGCGGCGCGAAGCCGTCGTTGATGCTGCCGTAGATGGAGAGGTTGCCGCCCGCGCGGATCGCCAGCGCGCCCGGCTCGCCCGAACCATAGACGCCGGTCTTCTGCACATGCGGGTTGAGGCTGGCATAGCGGTAGCCCGACAGGTCGATATCGCCGCTGACGACCATCGCGCCATCGGGCGTGGCACTCACGATCTCCACGGCCGGCCGCAGATGGAAGGCGTCGCGATAGCTCGCGTTGTTCAATCCCGCGAGCTTGCGGTTCAGCAGGTCGGCATTGGCCAGGGCCTTGCCGATGAATGCCGTGCTGTCGCCGTGCTTTTCGTCGAGGTATTTCTGGTCGATCACCTGATAGGGCCGGCCATCGGCGGACAGGTCGAGCACCGGCCTGCCGTTGGCATCGAGCACGGGCTGGCCGTTCGGGCCCTTGACTTGGCCGTACTCGGCGTCGGCGTAGCGCTGCACGGCATTGACCGCGATCGACCGCGCGCCCCGGATGTCGAGCCGACCGCTCGCGTCGATCGCGATATCGCCATAGGTGGCCGCTCCGCTCGTGCCCGCGCCGCCCGCGCCATCGATGCGCGGCGCATACAGGTCCAGCGTACCGCGCTCGCGGCCGTCGTACAGCGCGGGACGCGCCTTCACCCGCGCATCGTCGGTGCCGTGGCGCAGGTCGATGCGCGCGCCTTCGGCCAAGGTCAGCAAACCGTCGCCCGAATTGAGCTCGACCATGGCCCGGTTCGGGCTGTCGATGATCTGGCCGTAGCTGTCCAGCCGCAGCTGCGTGCCGTGCGCGTCGAGCACGGCACTGCCCGCCAATGTCAGGCCCTGCTTCGCGGCCAGGCGGATGCTGCCGACGCGCTCGCCGCTGGCATCGACGGTGCCCGCCACCGTGAGATGGCCGTTGTCCACCGAGACCTCGACCTGGCTGGCCTTGAGCTCGTTGCCGATGGTCAGGCTGCCCTGCTTGAGCTGGAAGCTGCGCAGTCCGAACACCTCGCCGAGGTTCAGGCGCTGGTTCAGCGCCGCGAACTGCTGGTCCAGGCTGCCGGCGCCGCCCAGGCGCTGGGCCCGCAGCTCGATGCCGCCGGCCAGGTAGGGCACCAGGGTGCCGCCCGCGTTGTAGCGGCCGCTCGCGCCGCCGAGGATGCTTCCCTGCAGGTCGACCAGGCCCGCGGCCTCGTCCAGCGCGATGGCGGTCAGGCGGCCTGCCTGGTTGTTGTCGGCCGAGAGATCGATGACCGACTCCGCGGCCTGGCGGATATTGCCGCGGCGGCTTTCCAGCGTGGCATCGCCGCCCCAGCTGTACTGGGTGGCGCCCGGGTCGTCGAAGAAGGTGATGCTGCGTCCCGCCAGGTCGAGGCGCGCCCGCGGGCCCAGCACGAGGTCGGTCTCGGCGGTGAGCGTGAGCTTGCCGCTGGGCAGCGCCACGGTGGTGTCGAGGTTCAACGCGCCGCCGGCCGTCAGCGACAGTTCGGCACCCAGCGCCTGGATCGGTGCCGCATCGGCGGCGCCCGAGGCCGGCGCGGTGACGGAGATCGCTCCGCCCGCCTTGATGCGGTTGACCGAGCCCGCCTCGCCGGTGAACAGCGGCGTGACGATGTTCAGGTTGCCGCCGCTGTACTGGTAGCCCTTGCCGGCCACGTACTCGCCCTGCCGCTGGTAGACCGCCAGCGTGCCCTTGTTGTTGGCTGTGATGCGCTCGCTGGCCGCGAGGTTGACGTTGGCGAAGCCCAGCACCTGGCGGTCGAGCGCGCTGATGCCATCGGGCTGGCCATAGGGGCCGTAGCCGAAGCTGATGCGCTCGGCCTGCAGGTCCAGGCTGCCGCTTCCCGTGCCGGCGCCATCGGCCACCACCGCGCCGGGCTGTCCGGCCGCGCCGTTCCAGATCAGGTGGCCGGTCTGGATCCGGGCCGTGTCGCCGGCGCCGCCGTAGCCATAGATGGCCGGCGTGGTCAGCATCAGGTTGTCCAGCCGCGACTTGCCGTTCGCGTCCAGCGTGGACAGGCTCACGGAGCCGAGGAAGTTCAGCGAACCGCCCGCGATCAGTTCCAGCGTCTCCAGCGCCGGCGCGCCGGCCTCGGTGTCGCCCTGCAGCAGGCGGTCCATCACCTGCTGATTGAGTGCGAGACCCGGGGCCAGCGCACCGCGGGCGCTCGCTGCGGCCAGCGATTCGGGACTGCCGACATTGAAGGCACCGACCGCGAGGCTCAGGTGGCGCGTGCCGTAGCGTACCGCGCTGTCGAGTTCGAATTCGTTGTCGGTGGCGAAGGCGATGCTGCCTTCCGAATACAGGCGGGTCGTTCCCGTGCAGTCGCCGACGGTGCAGGTGCCGATGCGGATGGGACCAGGCGATCCGGTATCGGTTTTTCCCGGTGCCAGCCACTGCAGGCGACCGTTGGAGACCGTCACCACGCTGGCCGTGCCCGGCTGGTAGACGAAGCCGTTGCCCGAGTCATAGGCTGCAGCACCCTGGCCCAGCGTGCTGATGACCGCGCCGCGCTCGATCTCGATCGGCGCGCTCACTTCCGCATTGCCCTGGGTGATCAGCATCACTTCGGGCGCGGCGAGTACAGCGCCGCTGCGCACGACGATGCCGCGGGAGGGCGCAGCACCGACGTTGAAGCGCACGAAGTTGCCGCCCTGGCCATACACCGCCAGCGGCATGCCGCCGATGGCGATCCGGTTCACGTCGATCTTGCCAAGGTCCGCGGCTCGCAACGCGGCGCCGTGCGCCATGTCCGGGACACCATCACCCAGGATCTCGATCGTGCTGCCGAGCACGGCCAGCGTGCTGCCATACCCGTCCTTCGCCGGATTGCCGAGCACCGTGCCGTCGAACCGGAAGCTGAGTTCCTGCCGGTTCGCCGTGCGGTCGGCCAGTTCGAGCAGCAGAGCCTTGGCATCCGCCTCGAACTGGGCGCGCGGCACGCCGAGCCGCGCGGCATCGGCGCGCACGAAATCGGCGTAGGAGGTTTCGTTGTACTGCGAGTAGGTGCGCAGCACGTCGGCCGGTGTCAGGATCACCTGGCTGGCCAGGCTGTCGCCAATGGAAGTACCCGCCACCGACAGGCGGCCCGCGGTGGACCACGAGCGATTGCGCATCGCGATAGGCACCGTCGGCACGCCCTGTTCCCGTGCTGCGCCCGCGCCATTGATCTCCACGCGGAAGGCGCCCGGCAGCAGCGCATAGGTCGAGGGCATCAGCGTGTAGGTGCCCGCGGGCAGGCCGGGCACGCCCGCGCCGATGGTGATCTGCTGGCCCACGAGCGGGTCCACCGCGCCGGCTTCACCACCGATCGGGGCCTGGCCGGCCTGCTTGCCGAGCACGATCGCGTAGACCGGATTGCTGCCGAGTCCCGGCAGCGTGAAGCCGCCCTTCGCGTTGATCTGCACCAGCGGATTGAAACGCGCATCGGTGGAACCGCCGCGTCCCGACACGAAGCCCGCGCCCGCAAGCGTGCCGCCGCCCGACAGATCGATCGTGGCGCCTTCGCGCACGTCCACGTGCTCGCCCAGCAGGCGCACGCTGCCCACGGCGGCCGTGCCCACGCCCTGCAGCTTGACCTGCTCGCCGGCGTACTGCCAGGCCACGCCGTCGTTCGTACCGCCATAGGGCATGACCAGGCCCGCCGCGCTGGCGGAGGTCTCGCTGCCCGCGAGCAGGTTCAGGGCGCGCGTGATGCTGCCCGCGTCGCCGCCCTTGTTCACGCCGAGATTCAGCGCGCCCAGCGGCGCGCGCAGCACGCCACCCTGATCGATCACGGCCGCGCCCAGCGTGAGGCTGCCGAACACCGAATACGGCAGTTCGGGCAGTTCGTCGGTGGTGCGCGCCAGCGTCAGGATGCGCTCGGAATCGAAGCCGGCGGTCTTGCCGCGCCAACCGGCATAGACCGCCGCCTCGACGCCGGCGACCGGATAGATCTGCGCCGCGGCCAGGGTCAGATCCCCCGGCGCGTAGAGCGTGCCCGAATCGAAGCGCAGATCCCCGCCGCTGCGCAGTGCGATCTGCGCGATGCCGCGCCGGTCGACCGTCTGGTCCTCCGCGCTCGTGGCGCCGGGGATCGTCAGCTGGCCGCCGCTGCCGAGGCCCTTGCCACCGCGCACCTCGAGCAGGCGGCCGGCTTCCAGGCTCAGGCTGCCCATCAGGGGCTGACCGGAAACGTTCAGCCGCGAATCACCGTAATGCATGCCCAGCCAATCGATACGGCTGCCCGAAGGATTGTCGGCCAGGGCCGAGGCTGCCAAACGGATGGAGGGAGCGGCCAGTTTCACCCGGCTGTCCGCAACCGCGGCATCCATCCATCCCAGCGAGCCCGCATAGAGATTCAACGCCTGACCCAGCGACAGGGACACGCCGCCATCGAAGGCGATCATGCCGCCGCTGTGCAGTGTCAAGGTATCGAAGCCCCCGGTGCTGACCTGGTCGGCCCCCAGGCGCGCATGGCCGTACTGCAGCCGATCGGCGGCCTCTTCGGCGCCGACGCCTGCGGCCAACGCGCTCGGCGCCTTTCCCTGACCCAGCACCAGTTCGCGGATCTGACGCAGCGGCACCGGCGTTTCGGGAATGACGCCGGAGTTGGCGATGCTCACCGACAGCTGCCCGCCCGCCGCTCCCGCACCGCCTGCCAGCGCGCGCATCTCGCCGTCGAGGTAGAGCCCCCGGGTGGAACCGAGCGAGATCGAGCCACCATGGCTTGCAACTGCCGTGCGGCCCTGCCCCGGCACGTCGAGCACCGCCTGGGCGCCCGAGGCATCGAGCAGTGCGCCGTCGCGCAGCACCACGAACAGATCCACGGCCGTGCTGCTGCCATCGCGCGGATCGACTTCGCCACCGATCACGATCTGCCCGCCATCGCCCACCAGGCCATAGCGGCGCCCCTGCACGTCCACCGCGGTGGCGGCGCGCGCGGCCACGTCGAGCACGGCATGCTCGCCGATCCAGGCCGACAGCCCCTTGGCCTCGTCGGCGTTCAATTTCGCGGAAATGCTGCCCAGCTCGATGCGACCGCCCCAGGCATCGAGCCGGCCGTCCACGGTCAGTTGTCCAGCGCTGCGCAGCGCGATGGACTGCCCGGGGTCGACGGCCACGCGCGCATCGCGGCCGATTAGCAGCGTGGTCGAACTCGCGGTCGTATCGGCATCTCCAGCCTGCAAGGTCAGGCTGGCGCCGGCACGCCGAGTCAGCACGCCCGCCGTGGGATCCTCCTGGTACAACGGCGGTGTCCAGACCTCGAGCGCCGCGGAAGACGGGCTGCCGGTCGGCAGATCCTTGGCGCCCGCCACGAGGCGAAACACCGGCATCCTCGCCTCGACCTGCGCACCGTCGGCCACTGTCGTCCCGTGCTCGCCCACGACCTTGTAGGCCGAGAAGCCCTGGGTGAAGAAGTCGCTGTCCAGGCGCAGTGTCCCGGGCTCCGCGGGCGCATCGGGCGCGCCGCCGATCAGCACCCGCGCCGTCTGCAGATCCAGCGTGCCGCCGCCTGCAACCCCATGGGCGCGCAGTTGCCCTTGCAGGGACAGGACCCCGTCGACGGGCTCGGTGCCCGCGCCGGCACTGGCGACACCACGGCCAGCCTGCAACGTGATGTCACCGCCCTTGCCGCCCTTGACACTGGCATCGCTCATGATCGCCGCGCCCGAAGACACGTCGATCAGCGAGCCCTGCGCCAGCGTGACATCGCCCGTGCTGCGCAGCGAGACGCGCCCGCCGTTTCGGTACGGCAGCGCGGCGATGTCCGCAGGGTCCTTCAGCAGGTTGCTCCACAGGCCCTGCGTGTCGACCTTGACGCCATCCGCGACGGTGACACCGGCCGTCACGCCATTCGGTGCCGCCAGGATGGTGTCTTCGACGCGGAGGTTGCCGCTGACCTGCTCGAGCACATTGCCGAGGCGTATCGTTCCGCCCGCGCTGCGGAGATCGGCCTTCACCTCGACCTGCGGCCCGTACAGCGTGATCTCGCCGGCCGGCGCCATCTGCAGCGCGCCCTCCACCGCGATGCGCCGGCCCGCGGCGATCCTGATGCCGCCGAGCTCGAAGCCGCTGAGCTGCGCGCTGTCCAGGTACAAGGTCGTGCCGCGATCGTCGGGCAGCACGCCGTCCAGGCCCAGGCCGGCGGCGATCTTGCGCGCCTCTTCGGCGATGACCACGTTCTGCGGCGTGTCGGCATTGGCGCTCAGGCCGTACACCCAGCTGCCGCTGCTCTTGACGTAGTAGGGCACGTAGCTGCCCACCACCAGCTGGCCGCGGCGCGCCACCGCCTGCTGCGACTGGTTGTAGCCGTCGAGCGCGGCCTGCGCCGCCTGCGTCTGGCGGCTGCCCTGGAAGGTGTCGCCCGCGATCTCGCCCTCGAGCACCGCGCTCTTCGTGCCGATCACCAGCACGCCGGCATCCCGGCCCGCGGTGTAGCCGCTCTCCAATCGCCGCTGCGGACCGATCAGCGGGTTGTAGAAATAGTCGGTGGTGTTCTTGCCCCAACGCGCGTGCTCGTCCTCGAAGCCCTTGTACAGGCCCTTGTAGAGCAGGTCGCCCGGCGCCCTCGACACTTCGTAGAGACGGCCGTCCGAACCCTTGAGCCAGCTCTGCTTGAGAAAGCCGGTCTGCACATCGAGCGTGCCGCCCGACAGGTTGACCAGCGAGCCGCTCTGGGTGACGACGTCGTTGCCCGAGAACTGCACGATGCCGCCCTGCGCCATCCATTCGCCCACCGTGTGGCCCTGGGTGCCCAGATAGCCCGACACCTCGAGCAGCCCGCCGGCCGTGTACCAGCGGTCGCTGGCATAGCCGTTGGTGCCCTTGGGCACGAAGACCAGGCTGCGGCGGTCGATCCAGACGTCGTTGTTGTTGAGGCTCTTGCCGTCGCGGTTGATCGGGGCATCGCGCTGTTCGTTGCCCTGGATGTTGACCTTGACGTTGTTGGACTCCATCGAGACCTTGACGCCGATGGCGCCCGAGACGTCGATGAGCGCGCCATCGCGCACCAGGCTGCGCCGCTTCGCATCGACCATCACCTGGCCGCCGGTGGCCAGCGTCAGCGAGCCGCCCTCGAAGTCGGCCGTGCCGCCGCTGCCGATCTCGATGCGCGAGAGATCCCTGCGGTCGTTGCCGGCCGCGACGATGTCGCCCGTGCTGTCGATGACCGGCGCCATCAGGCCCGCGCGCTGGCTGTCGAGCGCGGTGGCATTGCCGGTGTCCAGCACGATCGCCGTGGTGCTGCCCGCGCCCAAGGTCACCGTGCCGGCATCGCCGATCGCCTTCAGGTGGACCGTGCCGCGGGTGTTGACCGAGGTGCTGCTCAGGACCACGCCGTCCTGGCGCACCTCGCGTCCCGTCAGCGTGACATCGCCCAGCGGCGCCTGGATCAACCCGCTGTTGACGACCTTGCCCGCCAGGCTGTCGGGGGCGAACGCGGGCGTCACCTCGTTGCCGCGCGTGGTGGAGAGCTGGTTGCCGGTCGAGCCCACGCCCTTGCGGATGAAGAAGCTGTCGCCGGCGGCGAGCACAGTCTGGCCCGACGGCGTGCTGATCTGCCCGGCGTTGTGCACCTCGCTGCCCAGCAGCATCACGTAGCCGCCGCCCTGCGTGGCCGACTGGGGCGTGCGTGTGCTGATCTGCGCGCCGGCCTGCACCTCGACCTTGCCCAGCGCATCGGTGAAGCTCGCGGTGGTATCGCTGCCGTACACACCGCCGCCGCGGAACTGCTCGTCGGTGATCCTGGCCGCGGCGGCCACGAGGTTGCGCGTGTCGACCTGGCTGGTGCCCGAGAACACCACGCCGTTGCGGTTGGCGATCAGCACCGTGCCGTCGGCCTTGATCAGGCCCTGGATCTGCGAAGGCCGCGCCTGCGGATCGTTGACCTTGTTGAGCACGGCCCAGCTCGGGTCCTGCTTGAAATCGACCGTGGTGTTGCGCCCGACGTTGAAGGTCTCCCAGTTGAGGATCGCCTTGTCGCCGGTCTGTTGGATCGCGACATTGGTGCGGCCATCGACCTGGGTCTGCACCGGTGCATTGGCGTTGTGCCAACCGGCGGTGAGGCTGTTGGTGTCGATCTCGAGGCCGCCCTCGGCCAGGCCGTCGGGCACCGAGGGATCGTTGCCCGCGGCGCGGCGCGCGGCTGCCTGCGCGGCCTGCTGCGCCGCGATGCCGCGTGCCGCCAGGTTCAGGTTGTTGATCGAGCGGCCGAGCTGCTCGTTGGCACGCTGCTGCTGCGCCTGCGGGCTGGTCAGGGCCGATGCCGCCATGCCGTTGGCCAGCCGGCCCGTCTGCACCGCGGTGCTCTGGTTCAGGTTCTTCTGCGCCATCCAGCCCGCGCTGAAGGCGCGCTGCGCGTGCGCGCCGCCGATCATGCCGCCCGCCGCCACCAGCACCGCGATGGCCCGCGCCATCGGGGCCAGGCGCCATGACGACGTGCCCCCCGCCTGCCCTGCCCGTTCCCTGCCGCTGCCCCCGCGTGTGCTCATGAGTATTCCTGCCGAAGTGGATGTCGAAACCAGGCCGGCTGCACGCACCGTGGCGTGGGCGACCGTTTTTCTAGACGAGTACCAACTGGCAAACCCGCAGACCGATCTTCGAAATTCTTGGCGGCCGAGTGTTTTCTTTCGTCTGACGGCCGACGGCGCAGGAACGATGGGCGGCAGCCGCCGCCACCGACGGATTGCGGGAATGGGTCCGCGCATCCGTCTATAGGAGAGCAGCTCGCCGAAGCTCCCTCCACATCCTCGAAAACACTATCAGATGACGATGAAAGCGGCTTTACGCCGTTGGCTGTCCCCGGGCGATGCGGCATCGGCGGTGCCCGCCTGGGCGCCTTCGGCCGCCCCGCACGCCTGGACCGATGCCCCCGACGCGCCCAGCGCCCTGCACTGGCGCGCGCCCTGGCAGGCGTGCCTGTTGGCCTCGTGGCTGCTGGCCACAGCGATGGCACCAAGCTTCTGGCTCGTGGGCACGCTGCTGGCGATCGATGCGCGCAGCGACCATCCCGCCTTCTGGTTCTCGCTGCTGGGTATCGTCGCGCTCGTCAATGCGGCGAGCATCGCGCGCATCAACCAGCGCCAGCACCGGCAGCCCTATGCCTGCCGCGAGACGCTCGCGCTGCACTACCGCAGCATGAGCCGGCGCATGGGCTCAGCCCTGTTCCTTGCGGTTGGCTGGGGCAGCGGGTTCCTGCCCGACATCACCTGGCCGGCCGCGCACGGCGCCGCCACGCTCGCCGCGATTGCCAACGCGCTGCTGTGGAACCTGCTGCTGGCCTGGCTTTTCGGCCGGCTCTCGTTCGCGCACGCGGGCGGGGTGCATGCGCGGATCGGTTTCGTCTATCCGGAGCGAGGCCCGCGGGCCTAGGGCCTGTTAACACTATGCAAGGGGTCGCGAAGCTCGCCAAAGCCCGTCCATCAAGGCGCGCGACGACGCGTGTGCGTCCGCACACGCTAGGAGCGCAACGCCGAGGGG